>CAYVOP010000088.1:0-13890 GCA_964453105.1 uncultured Aquabacterium sp.
AAACAAAATTTTTCTTGCGGCCCTGCCACACGAGCAGAACCACCCCAATCACTTTCAAGCACAACACCAAGGTCACCAGCAAAGCAGCCCAATCCAGAGGACGAACCACCACCGGCGCGAGCGCCAACAAGACACCCGACAAACCCAACTTGAGGATCTCCCAAACCAGAAGACCCCCAACACCACGCCCCGCGTTTCGACCAAATACACCCCGCGCCATCAAGAGGCCCGGGACGACGACCACCGCCGTCGCATAGAGCGACGACCAGAAAGCCGCAGATCGGTGAGACAAAGCCCCCCACACCAGCGCGACCAGCAACCCACAGCCTGCCTGGATGGCAAGAACCTGCCAAACCGACAAACTGGTTTGCTTTGCGAGCAAGACCTGAGCCTCCTCTCGCGTCAGCTGCCGGACGGGGATTTCAGCATCCTGATCCCAATCAGAGTCTTCAAAACCTGAAGGTTGCGGGCTGCGCGCCCCGCTGGGCTGTTGGCTCGGGGGGTGCTGCATGACCTTCACAACCAAGAGACCGGCTGCGTCAGATGCCCATGCATCTCACACTAACCTGCCCCAGATTGACACTCTGTTAAGACAAGACGCCGACCTTGGTGTCGGCAAAACCTAAAGATTATACGCACTTACCCGGACTTCAGCCAAGCCCTATCTGTGCATCTCGTTTGAAACACCCTCAGTCCAAGGTGGAAAGTGTCACGCCTGACGCGTTTGATCGACCGCAGAAGCGCCTCTCAACGGGGTGCCTACAATATGGAGATGACTGCATCCAAGCCCCAAACGCCCTCCGTGGCACTGCCTCCACTGCACAACGATCAGTTTTTGCGCGCCTGTCTGCGCCTACCCACCGACTACACCCCCGTGTGGTTGATGCGACAAGCCGGGCGCTACTTGCCCGAATACCGGGCTACGCGCGATGTGGCGGGTAGCTTCATGGGGCTGGCCACCAACCCAGAACTGGCATGCGAAGTCACGATGCAACCTCTGCGCCGCTATGACCTGGACGCGGCCATTCTGTTTTCAGACATCCTGACCATTCCTGACGCGATGGGCCTGGGCCTGAGCTTTGCTGCGGGCGAAGGCCCCAAGTTTGCCAAGGTGGTACGCGACGAAGCTGCAGTAGCCGAGCTGGCCGTGCCTGACATGGACAAGCTGCGTTATGTCTTTGACGCAGTCAGAACCATTCGCCAAGCCCTGTCCGACGACCAGGGTGTGGGCAAGGTGCCGCTGATCGGGTTCTCCGGCAGCCCCTGGACGCTGGCTTGCTACATGGTGGAAGGCGGCGGATCGGACGACTACCGCCTGGTCAAGACCTTGATGTATCAGCGCCCGGACCTGATGCACAAGATTCTGGCGGTGAATGCTGACGCCGTTGCGCTGTACCTGAACACCCAGATTGAGGCGGGCGCTCAGGCTGTGATGGTGTTTGATTCGTGGGGCGGTGTGCTGGCTGACGGCGCCTTCCAGGAGTTCAGCCTGGCCTACACCCGTCGGGTGCTGGCGCAATTGAAGCGCGAGCACGAGGGCTATCGCATTCCCCACATCGTGTTCACCAAGGGTGGCGGCTTGTGGCTGGATCAGATTGCCGACACGGGCTGCGATGTGGTGGGCCTGGACTGGACCATGAACCTGGGGCAGGCACGTGCCATGGTGGGCGACCGTGTGGCCCTGCAAGGCAACCTGGACCCCAACGTGTTGTTCGCTCAACCCGAACAGATTGCCCAACAGGTCATTCGCACACTGGACAGCTTTGGCGCCCCACGCAATGCCGACGGCTCGTATGCCGGACATGTGTTCAACCTGGGCCACGGCATTTCTCAGTTCACTCCACCCGAGCATGTGACCGCATTGGTGGACACGGTGCACAGCCATTCGCGCAAGCTGCGCGCCTGACACGCTCAGCTTGAGTCTCGCTCACCAACGGCGGCCAGCAAGGCCGCCAGCACGATCAATGCGCCACCAGTCATGACGCTACCCGTGAGGGTGGCCCCACCCCACAAGACGGATGAGCCTGAAGCGAAGATCACCTCGGTCAGCATCAACACCGAGGTGAGGCGCACCGGCAGATGGCCCGCGCCATATTGCAACGCCAGATTGGCGACGACAAAGACGCCACTCATGACCAGAACCAGCCCTCCCCAGGACCACGACAAGGCGGGCCAAGGCGGCACCATGCCCGACTGACTCAAGCCCAGCGCCAGGGCCCCTGGCAACAAGGTACAGCCCGAGAACATGGCAAAGGCCCGCATGGCCACGGGCTGCCTGGCTTGCTGTCGCAACAGCACATTGGTCAAGGCGAAGCCAAAGCCACCCAGCAGGCCCAACACCTCGGCCGCCGAATTCAGCATGGGCCATCCCTGCCCTTCAGGCTTGAGCACCAGCAGGGCCCCGCACAAAGCAAGGCCCATTCGCAAGCCTGACTGCCATGTCAAGGCTTCCTTGAGGAGCACCCACGCGAGCAAGGCCGCCCACAGTGGCATGAGATAAAACAGCAGCACCACGCGCACCACATCACCAATGGACACCCCCCAATTGAAAGATGCATTGGTGAGGCCCGCCACGCACCCCAAGGCCAGCAAGGCCGGCTGCCGGAGAACCTGCCCCACCACCGTTGGCCGCCACAGCAACAAGATGACCGCACCGGTGGCAAAAAACAGCATGGTGGCCCACAGCGGGTGCAAGCCCGCCAACTGCAACTGACGCAAAGGCCACCAGGACAGCCCCCAAACCAGGGCATTGAACACCAACGACAGGGAAGCCAAACCTTTCACTCAACGCCTTTCAATGACCAGGGGCACCAGCTGCAAGGCCTCTTTCAAGGTGCGCGCCGCATCTTGCGCCTCTTGCCGCGAGGCATACGGCCCGACCTGCAATTTGTACACGGCAGCCTCCTTGAACACCGCCATCATGGGCGCCAAGGATGCCGCCTCGTCGTTAACGCGCTGCTGCAAACGATCCACCCCATCACGACGCGACAGCGCGGCCAGTTGCACCCAGTAGCCCTGAGCCGCTGGCGTGTAGGCTTTGACGCGCTCTTCGCTCATCGCGGGTGGCGGCACACCCCCTGGCTCGGGAACCGCTTGCTCAGGCAACGCGGCCACGGCCTCGGTTTCAGGCGCCCCCAGTTCGGGCTGCTTTCGCCAACTGCCCGACCGAATATCGTCAAAGGTCAGTCGCTCGATTTCCACCAAAGCACTGCCGGCCGACGCGATGCCCAACTTCACTGCGGCCGCATAGCTGAGGTCCATGACCCGAGAGGAATGGAATGGGCCTCGATCATTCACACGCACGATGATCTCTTTGCCGTTGCCCACATTGCGGACACGCGCATAGCTGGGGATGGGCAAGGTGCGATGCGCCGCCGTCACCCCGTACATGCTGAACAATTCGCCGCTGGCTGTCTTGCGGCCATGAAACTTTGTGCCATACCAAGACGCCACCCCCTTTTCGCGCCAGACCACATCGGAGGCCATGGGCTCATAGGCCTGCCCGAGCACCACATAGGGCTTGTTGGGGCCGCCTTGTCGAATGGGTTCGACCTGCGGCTCCGGGTCGGGGGTTTGCGCCAGATCAGCAGGAGGGCTTGCTGGCGCGCCATCTCGATCAGGGCGTGTCGGCGCGCTTGATGGCCCGGGACGCGTGGCGCACCCCGCAACCCACAGCGCCACCAACAACCACGCGGCCCAACCGCCCACGCGCCACCGCCTCCCCTGCGTGGCCTGAGAAAATACGCGTTCCTTGTTCATGGTGCGCACCATAACCGATGCTCGGCACAGCTTTTGCACAGGAGTGTTCCTGATGCAATCGCCTTGCTGCACGGCACAATGTCGCCTGTTAAAAAATTTTCACCGTCTGCGACCAGAAAATGACCCGATCCCTGGAACACGATTTCGATCACCCTTTTGAGCGCGGCATGCGCAACCGCCGTGCCGCCCTGGGCGATGCTTGGGTGGACAAGTCGGTGGCCAAGGCCAATACATTCAATGCCGAATTCCAGCACTTCATCACCGACTACGCCTGGCATGGCGTGTGGGGTCGCCCGGGACTGGACTGGAAAACACGCCGCATCATCGTGCTGGCCGTGACGAGCGCGCTGGGTCGCTGGGACGAGTTCGAAATTCACCTGCGCGGCGCCCTGACCCCTGGCAACGCCCACACACTGAGCGTGGAAGAAGTGCGCGAAGCGCTGATCCAGATTGCCATTTACGCGGGCGTGCCTGCAGCCAACACGGGTTTTGCTCGGGCGCTGGGCATCATGCGCGAGTTGGGCATGGAGCCCGCCGCCCACTCGGCCGACGTCGCCTGGCATCCCGGCGTGGGCCGCTCGGTGTTCACCACCACCCGCCCCAAGCTGCATTGCACCGTGCGCGAAGCCCGCAATGGCAAGGCCGAACACACCATCGTGTTGAGCCACGCCCTGGGCCAAGACAGTTCCATGTGGGATTGGGTGGCCAATGAATTGGCTTCCACCTGCAACGTGATCTGCCCGGACACGCGCGGCCATGGCCGCTCGCAAACACCCGCCGAACCCTTGACCATGACGGAGCTGGCGGCGGACGCGGCCCGCCTGATCGACGAAGTGGCCAACGGCGGCCCGGTGATCTGGGTGGGGCTGTCGATGGGCGGCCTGATCGGTCAGGAGTTGGCCATTCGCCACCCGGACAAGGTGAAAGCGCTGGTGCTGGCCAATACCACCAGCAGCTATTCCGGCATGGGGCGCGAAGCCATTGGCCAGCGCATCGCCACGGTCGAAGCCCATGGTCTGGGCGCCATCAGCACCAGCACCATGACGCGCTTCTTCAGCGATGAGTTCCGCGCCAAGCAGGCTGCCACTGTGTCGCGCCACCAGCGCCTGCTGGAATCGACCGACCCGGAGGGTTACACCGCCTGCGCCGCCGCGCTGTGCGACGCGAACACCACATCCCGCCTGGGCCAGATTCGTGTGCCCACCCTGGTCGTGGCCTCCAGCCACGATGTGAGCACCCCCGTGGAAACCGCCTTCGCGCTGACCAAGGGCATTGCTGGCGCCCAAATGGTGACGCTGCAAGGCTGCGCGCACCTCAGCGCAGTGGAACAACCCCAGGCCTTTGCCGCCGTGGTGGGGGAATTTGTCGCGGGCATCTGATCACCCGGTCATTTGCCCACACCGAATCAGGGCGCCTTGCACTATGCTGGGCGCCCTTGCCTTTTTCTGACTCGTTTGCCTCATGTCGTCCCACCAAGCCAACGGCCCCGCCACCATGAACCCGGCCCAGATGACGGCCGTTCAGTACGTGGAAGGCCCGTGCCTGGTTCTGGCTGGCGCCGGCTCGGGCAAGACCCGCGTCATCACCCACAAGATCGCACGGTTGCTGGCCCCGGGCCCCGGTGGCGGCCTGGCCCCGAATCAGATTGCGGCCATCACCTTTACCAACAAGGCCGCCGCTGAAATGCGCGAGCGGGCCAAAGCCCTGATTGGCGCCCGCGCCGCCGGCAAGTTGCTGATCTGCACCTTCCACTCTCTGGGGGTGAAGCTGCTGCGCGAAGATGGCGAAGCCCTGGGACTGAAACCTCAGTTTTCGATTCTGGATGCCGACGATGTGACCGGCATCTTGCGCGATGCAGGAGGCACCACCGACGCCAAGCAGGCACGCCACTGGCAATGGACCATCAGCCTGTGGAAGAACCAGGGGCTCAACAGCACGCAGGCTTTGTCCCAAGCTCAGAATGACGACGAGCAAGTGGCCGCCCGCGTGATGCGCCTGTACGAAGAACGTCTTGCCGCCTATCAGGCGGTGGACTTCGATGACCTGATCAGCCTGCCTTTGAAATTGCTGGCCGAGCACGAACATGTGCGCATGAAGTGGCAGCGCCAATTGCACCATGTGCTGGTCGACGAGTACCAGGACACCAACGCCACGCAGTACGAATTGCTCAAGCTGCTAGTGGGCCTGCAAGGCGTGTTCACCGCCGTGGGCGACGACGACCAGTCGATCTATGGCTGGCGCGGCGCCACGCTGGACAACCTGAAGAAGCTGCCGCAAGACTACCCGCACTTGAAAGTGATTCCGCTGGAGCAGAACTACCGTTCCACCAGTGCGATCTTGCGGGCGGCCAACAATGTGATCGCCACCAACCCCAAGTTGTTCCAGAAGACCCTGTGGTCAGATTTGGGCGAAGGGGAGCCAGTCAAGCTGCTCGAAGGCGACAACGAGGAGCACGAAGCCGAACGCGCGGTGGCCCGCTTCATGGCCTTGCGCATGAATCTGCTGGAAAAGCACCCGGGCGATCCATCGAAAACCGACTGGAGCAATTTCGCGATTCTGTATCGCGCCAATCACCAGGCCCGCCCCTTTGAGCAGGCTTTGCGCCGCGCCAACATTCCCTACAAGGTATCGGGCGGGCAGAGCTTTTTCGACAAGGCCGAGATCAAGGACCTGTGCGGCTGGCTGCGCCTGCTGGTCAACAACGACGATGACCCCGCATTTCTGCGCGCAGCCACCACCCCCAAACGCGGCATTGGGCACCAGACCCTGGGTTCGTTGGGCGAATTCGCCAGCAAGTGGAAAGTCAGCATGTTCGAGGCGCTGTTTGCCGACTCGCTGACGGCCGCGTTGAGCGCCCGCGCACTGGGCTCGCTGCATGAGTTTGGTCGCTATGTGAATGACCTGGAACACCGCGCCAAGCACACGGTTGGCGGGCAGGATGCCAAGGTCTTGCTGATGGACTGGCTGAAGGAAATTGGCTACGAGCAACACCTTTACGACAACGAAGACAACGAAAAGGTGGCGGCGGCACGCTGGAACAACGTGCTCGACTTCGTGGACTGGATTGCCCGCCGCTGCGGCGGAGAAATCGAAAACGATGGCGGCATGACGGTGGAAACCGAAAAGAAGAGCGTGCTGGACGTGGCCCAGAGCATTTCGCTGATCACCAGCCTGGCCGAACGCAATACCGACACCAACAACGTGACCCTGTCGACCTTGCATGCCTCCAAGGGCCTGGAGTGGCCCCACGTGGTGCTAGCGGGGGTGAACGAAGGCTCGCTGCCGTTCAACAACGAGGAAAACGAAATCACCGCAGAGCGGGTGGAAGAGGAACGGCGCCTGATGTATGTGGGCATCACCCGGGCGCGGTTGACGCTGGGGGTGAGCGTGCTGAAACGCCGCAAGAAGGGCCGCGAGTATGTGCAGGCCATTCCGAGCCGCTTCATCACCGAGATGAAGCTGGGCGAAAGCGACGGCCCCAAGGAAGACCCGCGCGAGAAACTGCGCCGCTTGCGCGAAGAAATGGCCGCGCAGGCCAAAGCGCGAGCCCAGGCAGCGAAACCGGAGGCCTGAGCCGAAAGTGAGCGATCACTTTCAGACGAGTACGGACGAAAAAAAACCCGAGAGATGAATCTCGGGTTTCAAATCCACCATTGGAGGAGGGTGGAGGAGACAAACGAAACAAGCAACGATATGAGCTCTGGAGTTCAAGCAAGTTCACATCATTAGGGTTTATTCTAATCCCACGCACAAGCAAAATCAAGGGGTAACCCTAGGTACTTTGTCACACTTTGTCTGGAGACACGCATGGAATGCACCATCAACTGGCAACCGGCCTCGGGCATGGCCTTCATGGCTGAAACCGGCAGCGGCCACATCATCAACATGGACGGCGCCCCTGAGGGCGGTGGCCGCAACCTGGCCCCGCGCCCGATGGAAACCGTGCTGGCAGGCACGGGCGGCTGCACGGCCTACGACGTGGTGTTGATCCTCAAGCGCGGACGCCACGATGTGCGCGGCTGCCAGCTCAAGCTGACCGCCGAGCGCGCCGACACCGACCCCAAGGTGTTCACCAAGATCAACATGCATTTCGTGGTGACCGGCGTGAATCTGACCGAAACCGCCGTGCAGCGCGCGATTCAGATGTCGCACGAAAAATACTGCTCGGCCTCGATCATGATTGGCAAAACCGCCGAGATCACCACCAGCTTCGAGATCGTCGCGGCCTGATTGGCGCGACACGCCCCCATAGCCCTCAGAGGTAGTGCGCCGTGGTCGTCATGACCTTGGCGGCCAGCTTCATCAGACCTCGCACCGGTGCCGGCAAGGGGGCCCCTCCGGCCTTCAGCGCGGCGTCGGCGTGCTCGATTTCGTCGTCGCGCATCTGGGCCACGATCGCGCGGGACCGCTGGTCACCGGCAGGCAGGCGGTCCATGTGGCTGTTCAGGTGGTCCTCTACCTGGCGTTCGGTTTCCACCACAAAGCCCAGGCTGACGCGGTCGCCAGCACGCGCGGCCAGCAAGCCAAAGCCAAACGCCCCGGCGTACCACAGCGGGTTCAACAGGCTGGTTCGGCCGCCCAGTTCGCGCAGGCGTTGCTCAGTCCAGGCCAGGTGATCGGTTTCTTCGCGGGCAGCCGCGTCGAATTGCGCTTTCAACACGGGGTCTTTGGTGCCCCAGGCCTGTGAGGCATACAGGGCCTGCGCGCACACTTCGCCCACGTGGTTCACCCGCATCAGCGCAGCTGCCGCCTTTTTCTCCGCGTCGGTCAGCTCGGGCTCTTCGCTTTGAGTTTCACCCTTGGGTTGCGGGCAAGGGCGCGCCGCCGCATGCTCAGCCCAGACGGTGCGAACCGCTGTATCGAAAGAAATCAGCAACCGATCAAGCGGGCTGTGTTGGATACCACGAGGGGTGATCGAGCTGGAGGACATGGCGAGACCCTTCTTATTCGGATGATGTTGGGGACAGCGGCTGCCGATCTTAGCGCCGCTACCCCCATGTCGACTAGCGTTGCATCAACCCTCGGCTGCGGGCAATCGACATCAGAATCCCCAAGGCCAACCCCAAGGTGACCATGGCCGTGCCCCCGTAGCTGATGAAAGGCAAAGGCACCCCCACCACGGGCAACATGCCGCTGACCATGCCCATGTTCACAAAGGCATAGGTAAAAAAGCTCAGCGACAGGCTTCCGGCCAACAGACGCGAAAACAGCGTAGGCGCCTGGGAAGCGATATACAACCCCCGGTAGATCAGGGCCAGGAAGCCCACCATCAGCACCAGGCAGCCGATCAGACCGTGTTCTTCCGAATAGGCCGCGAAAGCAAAGTCGGTGGTGCGCTCGGGAATGAACTCCAGGTGCGTTTGCGTGCCCTGCATGAAGCCCTTGCCCCACACCCCGCCCGAGCCAATGGCGATCATGCCCTGAATGATGTGGAAGCCCTTGCCCAGCGGATCGGCCGCAGGATTGAGCAAGGTACACACACGGTTTTTTTGGTAGTCGTGCAACCCGATCCACTTCACATCGGGTTGGCACAGATCGGTCTGATAGACCACGATGAGGGTGATGCCCACCGCCCCCGCGATCAACACCGGCAAGATCAGCCGCCAGCTCAAGCCAGCAAAGAAGATGACATACAAGCCTGACGACAGGATGAGCATGGCGGTACCCAGATCGGGCTGCTTGAGCACCAAGGCTGCCGGCACCACCAACAAGGCACCGGCAGCGGCAAAGTCAAGCGGGCGCAACTGACCTTCGCGCCGCTGAAACCACCAGGCCAGCATCAAGGGCGTGGCGATCTTGAGGATTTCGGAGGGCTGAATGACCACCCCCACATTGAGCCAACGCGTGGCCCCTTTTTTGGTGATGCCAAACAAGGCCGTGGCCACCAGCAACACGACCCCCACCGTGTACAGCGGAACAGCCAAGGCAATCAGCCGCTGGGGAGGCACCTGCGCAACCAGAAACAACAAGCCCGCCGCCAGCAGCATGTTGCGGGTTTGATCGACAAACCGTGTGCCATGGTCGAAACCCACCGAGTACATGTTGATCAAGCCGAGCCCACACATGCACAGCACAATCAGAATCAAGGGCAGGTCGAAGCCCTCGAATACCGGCTTGAGGCGCTGCAACCAGGATGGTTTGTCGAGTGCCACCTTCATGGGGTCTCCCGAGACGCCGCAGGTCTGACCACGGCAGGAATAGACGCTGGCGCGGCCGGCATGCTGGGTTTGGGCGATGTCGGGGCTGGCGCAGGCGCAGAAGCGGCCGCCTGCGATGGCGCTGCCGACACGACCGGCACCGAGGCCGCTGAAGCCGCCCGCGGAGCGGCCACCGAAGGTGGACTGGCCAATGCGGCATCGACGGTCACACCAGAAACATCATCACCGAAAGCGTCCAGCCCTCTGGGCAACGGCACCTCTGCCGCGCGCCTGGGCGTGCCAATGGGCGAGGTGGCCTTGCCTTGCTGAACCGCCAGAATGTCTTCTTCGCTGGGGTACTGCCCCAGCAGGAGATAGTCCAACACCCGACGCGCGATGGGGGCCGCTGCCGCGGCGCCAAAGCCAGCGTTCTCCACAATCACGGCCATGGCCACGCGGGGCTCGTCCAAAGGCGCAAAGGCTTCATAGAGCGAGTGGTCACGGCGGTACTCTTCGGTGCGCGAGGCCACATACTTTTCGTTCTGCCGCAAGCCCACCGCCTGGGCCGTACCGGTCTTGCCGCCACTGGCGTAGCCCGCCCCCATGAAGACGCGGGTGCCTGTGCCCTGCTGCGTCACGCCATACATGGCTTCACGGATGAAGGCCGTGTGCTCGGGCTTGTAGGGCACGGGCGGCAAAGCCACGCGATCGGTGGTGCGGCGCTCACGCGTCAACACATTTTCAATGTGGTTGACCAGTCGCGGCTCGAAGCGTTGACCATTGCTCACGACCGTGCCCAATGCGGTGGCCATTTGGAGCATGGTGAAGCTGTTATAGCCTTGCCCAATGCCCAGCGAGATGGTTTCGCCGGCAAACCATTTCTTCTGTTCAGGCCGGCGGTAGGCTTTGCGCTTCCAATCGGTGGACGGCAAGATGCCCGTGACCTCGCCCTTGAGGTCGATGCCCGTGAGGCGACCAAAACCCAAAGGCGCCATCTGATCGTGAATCAGGTCCACCCCGATTTCATTGGCCAGGGAGTAGAAGTACACGTTGCTGGACTCGACGATGGCACGGCGCATGTCCATGGCCCCGCCACGCTCGTTTTCCGGGCTACGGAAGCGGTGGCCGCCAAACATGAACACCCCGTTGTCCATGATGATGGTGCTGGGGTGGCGTTTGCCGGTATTCAAGGCCGCCAACGCCATGAAAGGCTTGTAGGTGGACCCCGGCGGGTAGGTGCCCCGCAACGCTCGGTTCAGCAGCGGTTTATCGGCCGATTCGTTGAGTTCTTTCCAGTTGTCGGCGTCAATGCCATCCACAAAGAGGTTGGGATCGAACGTGGGCTTGGACACGAAGGCCAGCACCTCGCCATTGCGTGGATCGATGGCCACCAGCGCCCCGCGACGATTGCCATACAGCCGCTCGACCAAGGCTTGCAGCTTGATGTCGATGGACAAATGCACGGTGTTACCAGGCGTGGCAGGGTTGGAGCGCAAACGACGCACCGCACGCCCGCCGGCGCTGGTTTCCACCTCCTCGAACCCCGTGATGCCATGCAACTCGGATTCATAGCTTTGCTCGATGCCCAGCTTGCCGATATACTCGGTGCCCCGGTAGTTGGCGTACTGCTCATCGGGCCAGTCTTCCATGGCCTCGGCTTCTTTCTGGTTGATGCGGCCGATGTAACCCAGCACGTGGCTGGCCAGGTCCCCATAGGGGTAGTGGCGGAACAAGCGGGCCTGCACATCCACCCCGGGGAAGCGGAAACGCTGGGCGATGAAACGCGCCACCTCTTCGTCGCTCAAGCGCGTGCGAATGGGCACGGACTCGAAGCTCTTTGACTCTTCGCGCAAGCGCTTGAAGCGGCGACGATCGCGAGGCTGGATGTCGACGATGTGCGACAGCGCATCGATGGTGGCCTCGACATCGTCCACCTTCGACGGCGTGACCTCGAGCGTGTAGGCCGAATAGTTGTTGGCCAGCACCACGCCATTGCGGTCCACGATGAGCCCGCGGTTGGGCACGATGGGCACCACAGAGATGCGGTTGTTTTCAGCCTGGGTGGCCAACTCGTCGTGGCGCACCACCTGCAAAACCACGAGGCGGAACACCAGCAGGCCAAAGCAGAACAGCACGAACCCGGCCGCGGCCCACAAACGGGCACGAAACAGCCCCAGTTCGCGTTCGAGGTTCTTAAGCTCAGTCATGCGCCATCTGCCACCCGGCTCACAGCGGACGGTTCTTGTCCCGGTCTGGCGGGCGACGTTGCGGCGCCAGCAGCACAAAGGCCGCCAGAGGCCACATAGCGGACTCGAGCACCGGCGCCAGCACGATGGACCAGCCCGGGAAGCTGGCGCCCGACAACATGCGCACCAGCACCGACACGGCATGGCCGGCTACGAACAGCGGCATCACCTGCAAGGCCTGCGAGGCCGTTGTGAACCACAACAGACGTCGGTGAATGGTGATGGCAAAGAAGCTCAGCAAGGTATAGGCCAGGGCATGCTGCCCCAGCAAAGCACCCTGGTGCACATCCATGATGACGCCGAACAGAAAGGCCCCACCAATGCCCACGCGACGCGGCTGATGCACATTCCAGAACACCACGGCCACAGCCAGCACATCGGGCACACCCGGCCAACGCCCCCAGGGCAAGAGATTGAGGCCAAACGCGAGCAGCAGCGACACCCAGATGAACACCGGGTTGGCGGGCATCAACAGCTCATTGCCACGCGGCATCATCGGCGGGCTCCTTTCCGGGGCGCCGAAGCGGCAGAAGCCGACGAGGCCGCTGACGCTGCAGCCTCGACGCGCTCAGGCAAATCGTTCGATACGGGTTGCAGCAACAGCACGTGGTGAGGCTGGTCCGGGCGCGCCATGGGCTTGAGGGTGATGCGAGCAAACGCCGAATCAGCCCGACGGTCGACCGCCACGATCTTGGCCACAGGCATGCCGGCGGGATAAATGCCGTCCAGACCCGAGGTCTGCAGCAAATCGCCCACTTGCACATCGGAGTTGCTTGCCATGAAACGCAACTCCATGGCGTGGGTTTGCGGCGAGCCATAGGCCACGCCACGTTGCTGCGAGCGGGCATTGAGCACCGGCACGGCAGCGTCTTTGTCCGTCACCAGGGTGACTTCGGAGGTCAGCGGATACACACGGGTGACCTGACCCAGCACGCCCGCGTCATCCAGCACCGGCGAGCCCAGCACCACGCCTTGCGTGCCGCCTCGGTCAATGACCACCTTGCGAGTGAAGGGGTCTTGGGCATCGTAGAGCACCTCGGCGGCCAGGGTTTGGGTGTCCATCCGCGGGCGCAAGTCGAGCAAGGCACGCAAGCGCGCGTTTTCCTGCTCCAACTGATCGGCCCGCATGATGCGCTCGGCTTGGGCCGTCACGAGGCGGCGCGCGGTGGTCTCAGCCACCAGCGCCGCATCCAGGCCGGCAAAGTAATGATTGACCGACGCCCACCAGCGCGAAGGCGCCAAGGCCGCGTCCTGCAAAGGCTGAAACACCGTGGCCACCACGGCCCGCAGGGGCTGCGTGACCTTCCAGCGCACATCCGCCACCATCAAGACCACCGACAGCGCTGAATAAAACATCAGGCGCGTGAACGCAGAAGGCCCTTGTTTGAAGAAGGGCGGCGGCGTGCGCTCGAGGGTGGACAACGGCATGGAAGAGTCAGCCCCTCAACGAACGCCTTACTCGTTGGTGAAGATGCTGCCCAGGCGCTCCATGCGCTCCAGCGCCATGCCGCAACCACGCACCACACAAGTCAGCGGGTCTTCGGCCACGTGCACGGGCAAGCCGGTTTCTTCGGCCAGCAGGCGATCCAGATCGCGCAACAAAGCGCCGCCGCCGGTCAACATCATGCCGCGCTCGGCGATGTCGGCACCCAACTCGGGTGGGGTCTGTTCCAGCGCGTTTTTCACGGCGGACACGATCTGGTTGAGCGGATCGGTCAGGGCTTCCAGGATCTCGTTGGACGAGATGG
>CAYVOP010000089.1:0-13858 GCA_964453105.1 uncultured Aquabacterium sp.
GCAATCAGACTGGCGCCAAGCACATGTCCGGGCGGTTTATGCAGACCATCCTTAGTTCAAGAAAGACATCAAATGCGCGTCCATAAACGCCTTTTAGCATCCCGCGTGTGTAGATGTCTTCCCAGGAAAGTTTTCCGCCGCTTGCACCAAAGAGATACTGAAGCTGGGAGAACCGAGCTTGACCTTCAAGTATTTCATGAGCTCCAATTGGAGCTACTTTGATTGGAGAACCAAGATAGAAACCCTCAGCCTTGCTTGAGCGCAGGGTGTTCATCGAACTTTCCCAGCCACGTGGGTCAGGAAGTACTTGGTAGTCTTGATCTAGCGTTGAGCTGATAAGCCAACTGGTTGCACCGATGGCCATGCGGTACGAGTGACCGACACTCACAAAATACGGGTCTCGCGCCACTTCTTTCGTAAGATGAACCGGGTTTATGACGAGTTTTCTGAAAAACTCCAAGTCATGCCAATTGTTAAGAACAAGATTCAGGGATTCGTCGTTCTTTGACTCGTCTAATAATTTTTCGGCAAGCGCGAGCAACGGCTTTGCGGGGCCATGCGCGTCAATGACTCGCATCAGCCTTTCTCTGTTCATGTGTGCATGCGCAGGCTGCAAAAAACTGAGCATGAGGCCAACGCTTGTTCCTGCATGTTGCCACCAATGAATCGTCTCGTGCAGATAGGTTGAGAAAGCTTGAGCAGCATCCCAAGAATCACACTCCCGCATGGAAAGGCTGCCGCCTTGACCCTCAAGTACACGATGCAAATCTGGCCGGAGTCTTACAACGAAATCCAAAGTGTTGTACGAACCCTTCGCCTCAAGACTCTTGGCCCCGTGACCACTTGAGAAGTGGCCTAGATCGTCGTCAGATTCAACGAGAACACGCTCAAGCTTCATCGTTACCTTCCTGCGGCGTTTAATAACCCCAATCCTCATGCCTAACCGGCAGCCTATTGAGCCGCTTCCTCAACTGCTGCCAATGCGGCAAGTACAAGTCCATCAGGTCGATGAACCGCTGGTTGTGTGTGGGCTCCAGCAGGTGCACCAGTTCATGCACCATGATGTATTCCAAGCACTCCATCGGCTTCTTGGCCAGGTCGGTGTTCAACCGGATGTAGCCTGACTCAGGCGTGCAGCTGCCCCACTTGGTCTTCATGCGCTGCACGAACACCCGTTGGGCTTTCACCTTCAGCAGGGGCTCCCATTTCTCCAGCAATTTGGGCACAGCATCCCGCACCTGCTGCCTGTACCACCCGTCCAGCACTTCTTCGCACCTGGCCTGATCTGCACCCGGCCGCACTTGCAGCTTCAGCTTGCGAGGCGTCAGGCTCACCACAGGCGCTGCGTCCGCATGGCTGATCTCCAGCAGATAGCGTTTGCCCCACAGGTAGTGGCTTTCCTTGTTCAGGTACTCGCGGGGTGTTTCGCGCTCTTGCGCCTGCAGCTTGCGCTGCTGTGAGCGGATCCAGCTCAGCTTCGAGATGACAAACAGCCGAATGGTGTCCAGCGGCATGCTCTGTGGTGCTGCCACGCGAACCTTGCCCACAGGCGGCAACACGCTCAGGTGAACGTGCTTGATCGCCTTGCGGGTCACCTCCGCCTGCAGCTCACCCAGATCCAGCACGTCGCGCATCAGTACTCCTTCTGCGCAAACACGATGGGGAACAGGCGGTTCACTTCCTTGATGTCTTTCAGCACATCGAACATGGCCTGCTTGACCATCTGCTCTTTGGCCACCACGCCGCGCCAGCCATCGGGGCGCTTGGCCTTGATGGCGGCGTCGAGCAGCATCGCCGTGTCCAACGCCTTGTTGGTGTCGCCCCAGGGCACATCAGGCTGCTGTGCGGCATCGGTGGCCACGTAGTCCTTCAGGTTGTTGTACAGGGCCAGTTGGCCTGCAGTCTTCACCTGCTGAGGGGTGTCGTCGGCCTTGCCCGCGCTCACCTTCTTGGCCACCTCGGCAATGCGCGCCAGGTAGTCCTCGTACTCGATGGCCTTTTCCTTGCGCAGGCGGATGATCTCGTCCAGCAGGGCGGACATCTTGGCGAAGTAGGCCGGGTCGGTCAGCTGCTCCTTCAGGATCTTGCTGCGAACGTTGTTTTCAATGGTCTCGGCGATGGATTCCTGGTTGCCCTTCATGTCGCTCAAGCGCTCGGCAATCGCGTCGGCAATACCCGTCTTCACGATCAGGTCGAGCAAGCCAATACCATCAAAGGGCGAGATCTTGCGGGGTGCTTGAGCCTCGATGTAGGTGTCGATGAGATGGCGCATGTCCGCCTCGTAGGGCTTCAGGTCCAGCGTTTCGCCCGATGCCTTGCGGATGATCTCTCGCAGGTTCAGGTAATGCTTCTGCAGGCTCTTGATGTGCTCGATCTGCTCGGGCGTGTATCCCGCCGCTTCCAGCTCGTCGGCGATTCCCGCAAACGCCCGCACCAGGGCCACCACGGCCTTATACAGCGCCACACGGTGAGGCTCGCGGGCCTTTAGGTCGTCGGCAATCTCGGTGTTGCCGCAGAAGTAGTGGATGTGCTCCAAGTCACCCTTGGGCGGGTCCACCGGCTCACACAGCAGGGCCAGTGCTTCTACTGCGTCGTCTAGGCGGGCGCGGCCAGCTTCCAGCCGGTCTTTCACCATGATTTCCGGGTCGGTGCCGCCCGCGCTGTGGTCCAGCTCGGCGGTGTACACGGCGATGGCTTTCTCGACCTTCTTGAACAGATCCTTGTAGTCAACGATGTAGCCGAAGTCCTTGTCTTCGCCGTCCAGCCGGTTGGTGCGGCAAATGGCCTGGAACAGGCCATGGTCCTGCATCGACTTGTCGATGTACAGGTAGGTGCAAGGCGGCGCATCAAAGCCGGTCAGCAGCTTGTCGACCACGATGAGCAGCTTCATTTGCGCGGGCGTTTTGATGAAACGCTGCTTCACCTCTTGCTCGTAGGATTCGGTCTTGTTCATGCCCGGGCTGGGCGTGACATCCTTCAGCAGCTCGGTGTAGGTGTTGTAGATGAACTGCTTGTCGCTCTCGGTGTTAGCGCCAGTCTCTTCCTTGCTGATGTCAGCGGCCTGCGGGTTGTACGAGGTGACAATGGCGCAGCGGCCTTTGAACACCGTCTTGCCGAACAGCGCAAAGTACTTGCAGGCTTCATAGATGCTGGACGCCACGAGGATGGCGTTGCCCCGTTCATTCGACAGCCGTGGCTTGACGGCGAAGTCGAACACGATGTCGGCCACCACGCGGTCCATGCGCGCGCGTGAGCTGAGCACGTTCTGCATCGTGCCCCATTGCTTCTTCAGCTCGTCCTTCTGCCAGTCGTTCAGGCCCTTGGTCTTGGCTTCGAACCATTGGTCAATCTGGTCGGTGTTGCCCAGCTTTTGGTCAATGTCGCGGGCCTCGTAGACTAGGTCCAGCACCACGCCGTCCTCCACGGCCTCTGCGAATTTGTAGGTGTGGATGTAGCCGCCAAACACCTCCAGGCTGGTCTGCGCGTCTTGCTTGAGCAGCGGCGTGCCGGTGAAGCCGATGAACACCGCATTGGGCATCATGGCCTTCATCAGCCGGTGCAGCTTGCCGCCCTGCGTGCGGTGGCATTCGTCCACGAACACGTAGATCTCGCCTTGCGTGGGGCTGGGCTGGGCGGCCAGCTCGCGCAGGAAGGCTTCGAAGTCGTCCACATCACGGCGGCCGAACTTGTGCACCAGCGAACACAACAGGCGCGGGTTGGGCTGCGCCAGTTGGGCCATCAGGTCGCGGCCACTCTGGCTGCGGTGGATGGTCTCGCCGGCATCATTGAACACGCGCTCGATCTGGCGGTCCAGCTCGTCGCGGTCGGTGATGATGGCCACGCGGGCGGCGGGCTTGTTTTCCAGAATCCAGCGGGCCAGCAGCACCATCAGGATGCTTTTGCCCGCGCCCTGGGTGTGCCAGATGATGCCGCCACGCTTCTGCTCCACATGCTTCTGCGCAGCCTTGATACCGAAGTACTGGTGTACGCGGGGCAGCTTCTTGATGCCACCGTCGAACAGCACGAAGTCGTGGATCAACTCCAGCAGGCGGTGCTTGCTGCACAGCTTGGTCAGGTACTTGTCGAGCTTGTAGCCACTGTTGTCGGCCTCGTCTTCCTTCCAGGTCAGGAAGTACTTTTCTTGCGTTTCGATGGTGCCGTAGCGCAGGCCTTCGGAGTCATTGCCTGCCAGCACCAGTTGCACGGTGCTGAAGAACCAGTCGTTGAACTCGGGCTGCTGGTTCGACAGGCACTGGCGAATGCCTTCGCCCAGGCCCACGCGGCTGTTCTTCAACTCCAGCACGCCCACGGCGATGCCGTTGACGTACAGCACGATGTCGGGGCGACGCTCGTGGCCCCCTTTGAGGGTGACCTCTTCGGCGATGGCGAAATCGTTCTTCTTCGGATCAGCCCAGTTCACCAGGTGCACAGTTTCAGTTGCCTGGCCTGCCTCTACCCGCACTGACACGCCATAGCGCAGCAGCTCGTACACAGCCTGGTTGACGGCATACAGGGTGCGGCCGTGCAGCAAGGCTTCAGACCTGAGCTTGTGCAGCGCAGCGCTGATGTGTGCGGGGCTGTAGCCACTGCGCTCCAGGTGCTCTGTCAGCAAGCCTTCTTCAATGCAGTGGTTGTCAGCACGATCAGACCAATCACCCAAGTACCGGTACTTGAGCGCGTCAGTGAACAGCTTGATCACCCGGTCTTGGGTGCTGCGTTCGGGTTTGTTGATGCTGCTGCTCATGCTGCCCTCCCTGGGCGTGGCTCAGTCGTCTTCCAGAGGCAGCAGCCCCTGGGGTGGCGCCGGTGGCCATTGGCCTGCCTGGCTGCGTTTTTCATACCAGCGGTGCATGGCGGCGTCTTCTACCGCGTATTCACCTCGGGCTGATTTCCACACCAGGGCGGGCATGCGCTGGCGCAAGGCCTCCAGGGCGCGTTGCGCCTGGGCGCTGTTCACGGGGTGGCTGGTTTTGTCACGGTAAAAGCGCAAGGCCTCGGCGTCGTAAGGGCGAAATCGCGGACCTTGCTCCAACATGCGCCACAGCACGGCTTGCTCGGTCGGCTTGAGGCCCAAGTAGTCAGATTCCATCTGCGCCTCGTCTTGTGCTTGCTGTTGCTGCGCGGCTTCCAGCAAGGCAGGCTCAAAGCGCCCCGTCAGGTCAGCCAGAGGGCTGAGCACCTGGCCCAGTGCAGCCATGAAAAACTGGGGACGGTGGCCGAACACATCAAAGGCTTGTTGCAGTTGGGCTTGATCCACCGGCTTGAGGTCAGGCCGTTGCGCTTCGATGAGCGCCGCCACATGGGCGATGAAGTCGGGCCCCAGGTGCGGCATGCGCTGAATCTGCGAGCCATAAAACGGCGCGCCCGCCGTGTTGACCAAGCGCAGCAGCTTGTCGCGGTCTGAGCCCGACATCACCAGCATCAGGTTGACTCGGCCAGGTTGGTTGAGCTGGTCTCGGGCCGATTTCAGGGCAGTCATGGCTGCTTCACCGGCCTCGCTGGTGAGCGCGTGCTGGGCTTCGTCAATGATCAGCGCCACGGGCTGGCCCGCGTGCTCGTGCAACAGGCGCAAGGCATCAGTCAAGGTCAAGCCATCAACCTTGCCAATTTTGCTGGTGTCTACCTCTAGCCCACCCAGCTTGACCTTGTCCAGCCCGGCCTTGCGGGCGGTGCGCGCCACCAGGCCGAGCTGCGGCGCCAGTGCGCGGGCAATGGCTTCGGAAATGAGGGCGCCAGGGTCGCGCCGGGCATCGGCCCACAGGTCCACATACACCACCACCACGCCAGCGGCTTGCAGGGCGGGGCGCAAATCGCCTTGCAAGAAGGTGGATTTGCCGGTGCGGCGCGGCGCAGCCAGGAACAGGCCATTGTGGGCGTCGCCCAGTAGGGCCTTGCCTTGCAGGGCTGCGACCAGTTCCTGTGCCAGGGCAGTGCGGGGGAAGGCGATCATGCCGGATTATTGAAAATTATTGTGAGCACGATAATTTATCGAAAACTGGATAAAAGTCAATAAACCGAGGTCAGGATAGGCGGTTGAATTGGCGTGCCGACCGGGCTGATCTTGAACGGGCTAGCGCACGATCTTGAAAAGCCGACAAAAAACCGAAGCGCCACAAGCACTTGCGTAGCGGTCCGAGGGACAGGATCTTGAAAGGCGTGTTGACCACATCTTCAATTGGGGGGCGCCGAAGCTGAGGCTGCCGCAGCAGAGACGAGCCGGATGCGGCCGGTCAGCAGGGCTTGGGCCATGGCTTGTTTGAGGGCGCGGGCTTTGGTCAGTCGAGATTCAAGTGCAACGATCTCGGCGTCTATGGAAGACAGTACATCGGCGATTGCTCTTTGTTCGTCGTACTCGATGGGACATCGAACAGAGAACTCTGCCAACTGCCGTTTGCCGATTTCAAGGAAGGTACTGCCCGAACACAGAGCCAAGAACGCAGACCTCTGCGTTCCAAGCAGGTAATAGAGGAAATCGCCGCAGGTTGTGCTGCGGGGAATGAAGTTTTTGAATCCCTGATTGGTTGTGAGCGGGACTGCTGCGATGGCGCATTCTCCAATCGTTGCCCTGGATGTCATGACAACGGTGCCTATGGGAAGCATTTCAGCCGAGCTTGCCTTCTGGCCCTTTTCGCTGATTGAACGTTCCGTATCGACAATGTGTTTCGCGCCAGCCAGTGCAGTGATGTCTGTCGGTGTACACCAAGGTATGCCGCCGTCCCAAAAATCCGCCTGACGAGTGCTGGGTGTGCCACCGCTTCGGATATCTGCCAGTTGCAGTAGAGTGCAATCTGCCCACTCCCCGCTGAACCCCGGCAATCGCCGCTTGCCGGTTAGCAGTTCCTGCATGGCACCTTGCTTGATCTGGCGCTTCTTGGTCAGCAGTTGCTCCAGCGAGTCGATCAAGGTGTCTGTGTCAGATAGCGCCTTGGAGATTGCATCCTGTTCCGACTTGGGCGGAACGGGAAAGAGAAACCCAACAGCGTCGCCAATGTTGAACTGCTTCTGGGCCGTACCGTACTGAACGTTTGCGACTTGACGGCTACCTACTGGAGAGTTCAGCAGGTGTGAGAGCCATGCTGAGTTGAAGCTAGGGGCGCGCCTGATGATCATCATCGAGGCGCAATTGCAGCCATCCAGTTCATCGGGGATCACCGCCGTGGTGCCGGGATCGCCCACTCGCACGGTGATGAGGTCGCCTGCTCGCAAAATGGAGGCAGGAATTTTTGTATTGCTCTGTGACGTTATTCGCTTCGCAGCGCCGTGATCAATCTTGTTAGGCGTGACCTGTGAACCCAGCAGCATCGGCACAGTGCCGCGCTCTGAAAAGTAGGTCGATGGATTGATGACCAGGCCCACGGACACTCCACCGGCGATTTGATCGAGGCGTCGAATAGGCCAGTCGGGCGGGAACGAACCTATCTCTGTTCGGACCATCTGTTGGAGAGTCTTGGTGTGCGTCATACGAAGCCCATCCGAGACAAATGGGCGGATACTCGCGACTCAAGTTCCATCACCTGTCGAACCAGTTCTGGCATCGCCTGCCCATACCGCTCAGCCAGCTCCTTCACCCGCCCCGTCAACGCCTGGCTCACCCGGTCCAGCTCGCCATGAACAGCAGCATCCAGCGCAGCCATCCACTTGTGGTCCACCACCAGGGTTTTCACCTCATCTGCAGTCAGCGTGGCATAACGCGCCAATGCCTTGGCATCCAGCTCTGCATCCAGGGTCTTGATGCGCTTCTTCAGGTTGCTCACTTGTTCTGACAAGGTCAGCCAACGCTTGAGCACAGCCAGCTCTTCCGCCGCATCCGGATCAGGCCCGATCTCCTTGATGCGCGACTTCACTTCCTTGTCGTTGATCTTGTCGAAGCCGTTGAACACCGCATCGTCGCCGCTGTGTTCTTCCTCCAGTTCGGTCTGTGCTGCCTGGGCGCCTTCCAGCTCGGCCGTCAGCTTGTCCAGCTCGGCCTGTTCGGCAGCAAAGTGGTGCTGCACCAGCAAGGCCTTGGGCACCAGGTCGCAGGCCCAGCCTTTGTCTACCGTCTTGCCGGGTGTACCGTCTTTGTTCTTCTTGGTCTCCAGCACGCGGTAGGGCTCGGCCTTCCAGCCGTCTTCGGCGATCAAGTAGGCGTCGTCCTGCATGGTGTTGGCCCAGTAGTCCATCAGGTGCTGGTACACGGCATAGGGGTCGATCAGGGCCGTGGCTGTGGGCTGGTGCTCGTAGTGCGCCAGCAGGCCTTCGGCCAGCTCATGGATCAGCTCTTTGGGGTGGAAGCCCGGCGCCAGCGCTTTCAGGCGCTGGGCCACAGGCGTGCGCCAGGCCTCGAAGTGGCGGTTCATGGCTTGGGTGAAGGCCTGGAACTCGGCGTGCTGGTGGATTGTGAGCTTGATGGCCGCAGGCGCCACCGTCAGGTCCACATAGCCAGGGCGGCGGGGCTTGAACAGCGCCGCTTGCAGTTGCGGGCACACGGCCCAGTAGCGGCCCAGCGTGTCGGGCGCCTGCACATCGGCCTCGGGAATGCCGCCGTTCAGGTGGGCGTCAATGTCCTGCTGGTCTTCGGGCGTGCTGCTGTCGATGTAGCGCGGCAGGTTGAGGTTGAAGTCGTTCTTCTCGATCTCATCCAGCCCCACCATGCGGGCGTAGCGCGGGTCGCTGTCGTCCAGTTGGGTGAAGGTGTCCACGATGTGGTGGATGTCGCGCTCGCGCAGGCGGTTCTTGGGGCCGTCTTTCATGAAGCCCTGCGAGGCGTCGATCATGAAGATGCCCTTGCGTGCCGCAGCACCGCCCTTGTCGATGACGATGATGCAGGCCGGGATGCCGGTGCCGTAGAACAGGTTGGCGGGCAGGCCGATGATGGCCTGGATCAGGCCGCGCCGCACGAGGCTCTTGCGGATCTCGGCTTCGGCATTGCCCCGGAACAGCACGCCGTGAGGCAAGATGCACGCGCCCCGGCCGGTGCTCTTGAGCGAGCGGATGATGTGCAGCAGGTAGGCGTAGTCGCCTTGCTTGTCCGGCGGGATGCCGTGGCCGTCAAAGCGGCCAAAGGCGTCGGCCTGCGGGTTGAGGCCGGTGCTCCAGCGCTTGTCTGAAAACGGTGGGTTGGCCACCACGTAGTCAAAGGTCTTGAGCTGGTCGCCATCCAGGAACTTGGGGTCAGCCAGGGTGTTGCCCTGCTCGATCACGGCACCGGGGTTGTGGTGCAGGATCATGTTCATGCGGGCCAGGCCGCTGGTGACTTCTTCCTTTTCCTGGCCATACACGCTCACCTGGGTGGGCGCAGCTTCGGCCACTTTCAGCAGCAGCGAGCCCGAACCGCAGGTTGGGTCGTACACGGTGGTGTCGGGGCTGGTCTTGGCCTTGGCAATGCCCAGCACCTGGGCCATCACGCGGCTGACTTCGGCTGGGGTGTAGAACTGCCCCTTGCTCTTGCCACTTTCGGTGGCGAAGTGGCGCATCAGGTATTCGTACGCATCGCCCAGGATGTCGTCGCCATCGGCGCGGTGCTTGGAGAAGTCCAAGTCTTTGGACTCGAAGATGCCGATCAGGTTGTCGAGCTTCTGGACCTTTTCTTTGCCTGAGCCCAGCAGGGCGTCGTCATTGAAGTCAGCCTTGATGCGCAGGCGGTTGGCTTCTTCCAGCGGGCGGACGATCTTCTTGTTGATCTGGTCGCCGATGTCGGGCTTGCCCTTGAGGGCCACCATGTCGGCAAAGCTCGCGCCTTCGGGGATCTGGATGGGGGCGAACGGCTGTCCGGCGTACTTGTCGCTGATGTACTTGATGAACAGCAGGACCAGCACGTAGTCCTTGTACTGGCTGGCGTCCATGCCGCCGCGCAGTTCGTCGCATGAGGCCCAGAGTTTGGAATACAGGTCTGACTTCTTGATGGGCATGTGGGTTTGTCGTTCTTGTGTTCGGTGATCGGATGCTTGGGCTTCAGGCGCGGCGGCGATCAGGCTGGAGCGCGCTCAGGGCGTCGTAGAAGCGCCATGCCAAGTCCAGGCAGGTGTCGGTCGAGAGCTTCTCTCGACGCGTCTTGGCTTGGCGTTGGACTTCTTCGTAGGCAGTCTTGAAACGCTCGCGGTCGATGCCGGATGGCGCTTGCCGCATGCCCGTCAAGACGTAGCGCACGTCCACCCCAATGGCTTCCATGGCTGCCAGCGTCTCGGCGGCAGGGGAGCTGCGACCACTTTCGTAGTGGATGACGCTGAGGCGTGCGCCACCAATGGCCTCTGCCATGGCCAGCTGCGTGAGGTTCAGTCGGGTGCGCTCTTCCAGTAGGCGCGCGCCGATTTCTAGACGGATTTCCGCGTTTCTCATAATTTTTCTGAGAGTATCGATATATGTGCTATCTAATGTCAATATTTATATCCATTTGATGGCGCTATCGGTGCAAAGAAAAACCGGAGACCATTGCCCGAGATCGAGTAACGGAAAAGACTCAGAGCGCTTCAAAAGATGGGCTTTCACACGGGCTCACATTGGCAAGCTCACGAACACATACTCACCGCTAGCGTCCTTCTCGCATCGACGAGAGGAAACGGTCACACACGACTTAATTGGCCAGAAACATTTTTTCGTTTTGCGCCCCGCCCGATTCGGCTGCCCCCAAAGAACATACCCATCTCAAACCGATCTGCCGTATCATGGTTCGAATGTCATCGACCCATCTGAACTTCTCCGTCGCCCAGGCGGCACGAGCCCAGCGAGCTGCACGAGCCCGCTGGCCGCTGCCGTGCGCTTCACGAGAGATGCAGAACAGATGATCTAAGGATCAAACACTCTCCCCGAAGGCCACGGCTCACCACCGTGGCCTTTTTTTTGCCCCGCCACTTTCGAAAGGCTCGCCATGACCCACACGCTAACCCAGCCATACAAACACTTGATGCCCGTGACCGAACGCCCCGCAGAGGTCTTTGTTCGAGGCGAGGGCGCCTGGCTGTGGGACGCAGCCGGCACGCGCTATCTCGATTGGCTGCAAGGCTGGGCCGTGAACGCGCTGGGGCACTGCCCGCCGGTTATCACGCAAGCCTTGCAGGCGCAATCGACGCAATTGCTCACGCCCAGCCCGGCGGTGTACAACTTGCCTTCGATCGAGTTGGCGGCACGCTTGTGTGAATTGAGTGGCTTCTCGCAAGTGTTCTTTGGCAGCACCGGGGCAGAGGCCAACGAGGGGGCGATCAAGCTGGCGCGCAAGTGGGGGCGCGTGCAGCGAGCGGGGGCGCACGAGATCATCACCTTCGAAAACGGCTTTCATGGGCGCAACCTGGCGACCATGGCCGCCAGTGGCAAGGCCGGGTGGGATCTGCTCTTTCCGCCGCAAATGCCTGGCTTTGCCAAGGCCCGTTTGAATGACCTGGATTCGGTCGTCAGCGCCATCAACGAACGCACCGTGGCCATCATGCTTGAGCCCGTTCAGGGCGAAGCCGGCGTGCGGCCCGCAACTCCAGCGTTCTTGCAAGCCCTTCGCCAGCTGTGCGACCAACGTGGCCTGTTGTTGATCTTTGACGAGGTTCAAACGGGCTGTGGCCGCCTAGGGGAACTCTTCGCGTTTCAGCGGTACGGCGTGACCCCAGACATTCTGACCTTGGGTAAGGGGCTGGGCGGCGGGGTGCCCATTTCCGCCGTGTTGGCTCAGGCGCATTGCAGCGTCTTTGAATATGGCGACCAGGGCGGAACCTATGCCGGCAACCCGCTGATGTGCGCGGTCAGCCTGGCCGTGCTGAACGAGTTGAGCCAGCCAGGCTTTCTGGCCCATGTCAGGGCCATGGGGCAGCTGCTGCGCGACGGGCTGGAAACGCTGTCAGCCCGCGAAGGGCTGGGCGAAGTGCGCGGTGACGGTCTTTTACTGGCGCTGGAGCTGGGTGCGGAAATGGCTCCGGCCATCGTTCGCGAGTGTCGCGCCCAGGGCCTGCTGGTGAATGCCGCTCGGCCTCATTGCCTGCGACTCATGCCTCGCTTGAACAGCACCGCTGATGAGGTTCAACAGGGGCTGGAGATACTGGGCTCGGTTCTGCACCAAGTGCAGAGGCGGGTGGCTTCTGCTGCTTGACTTGGCTTTGCCTGGGCGATCAAGGCTGGATCAGTCTGTTTCGCCCAGCAGTCGGGCTTTGAGTCCACGATCGGCGGGCTTCTCGCCCAGCCAGATGCGCATCAGCGCACGATAAAAGTCTTCGCCTGGCAAGTCCTTCACCAGGATCTTGTTGTTGTGGCTGACAACCGTTCCCAGGCCCGGCACGAATTCGATTTTCACGATCGCGTCTTCTTCGATTTCACCGGCGGCACGCAAGCCATTGGCCAAATGCTCCAGGCGAGGGCGAAGGTCTTTCAACTCGGCTTCAGGGGTGTTGTTCTCCACGCCGAACACCAAGGCGTCAATGAGCTTTTGCGCCTTGACGTCGCGCTTGAGCACCACGTGCATGCTTTTGTACCCGGGGGCATCCAGCAGAGCTTGGGCTGTGGTGTCCTTCTTCTGAACATACAAACCCAAGGTGTACACCTTGATGAACATCATCTTGCGCAGGCCTGCGCCATTGAGCTGCAAGGGCTGGCCTGCCAGGCTGTAGGTGTCCTCAAATTTGACGCCAGCCACTTCGATCACAGCATGGGCAGGCGACAGGAGCGCCGATGCCAATGCCAAGCTCAACGACAGGGCCAAATTCTTCATCACCGACATGTGTTCATCCTTGAATCATTGCGGAACGCCAGTCCCCTGAATGCGATTTTTAACAACCGCAGGCAAGCTCATTCCCTGCCACAGGGTTGTTAGCAACAAGATGCTACATGGCTATCGTGGATAGTTCCCTACTAGAAGTGCGGGTTTGTGGAAAGTAGGCCGATAAAACCTTGATTCCGTGCTGAATTAACGCTTTCCCGCTTACGACCTGACTGCGCTTGGGTGTAGGGCGATTTGCCCGAATTTGCCGCTTCCGAAATCACGCATGGCCTGCATGATTTCTTCGGGTGTGTTCATGACGAATGGGCCGCGGCCCACGATGGGTTCATCAATGGGCTTGCCAGAGAGCAGCAAGACCACCGCGTCCTCCACGATTTCAGCTGACAACGTGCTGCCTTCGCGTGTCATCACCGCCAGTTCGTTTGCGCGAATGGTGTGCGAGCCGATGCGCAGCGACCCACGCAAGACGAACAGGGCGGCCGTGTGGCCTTCGGTCAGGGGCAGCGTTAACGCGTGCGAAGCCTGCAGGCGCATGTCCCATACGTTCATGGGGGTGAAGGTGTGTGCTGGGCCTTGGGTGGCCCCGTGGGTTCCGGCAATGATGCGAGCCGTGCCGGCACCGTCACGCAAACTCACGGTCGGAATCTGGTCTGCGGTGATGCCTTGGTAGGCTGGCGCCGACATCTTGTCCTTGGCTGGCAGGTTTACCCAAAGTTGCACCATCTCGAAGGGCCCACCGTGGCGGGCGTAGTCTTCGCTGTGAAACTCTTCGTGCATCACACCAGAGGCCGCCGTCATCCATTGCACGTCGCCAGGGCCGATGGTGCCGCCGCCCCCTGATGAATCGCGGTGGGATACGCCCCCTTCATACACGATGGTGACCGTTTCAAAGCCGCGATGCGGATGCTGGCTTACGCCGAGCTTTTTGTCTGTTGGCGGAAAGTGGGCTGGGCCAGCGTAGTCCATCAGCAGAAAAGGGGAGAGTGCTTCGGCTGCATCGTTGTAAGAGAAGATGCTTTGCACCGGGAACCCATCGCCAACCCAGTGGCGGCCGCTGCTTCGCTTGATGAATGCCAGTTGTTTCATGTTCGCCTCGACGTGGCTGGGTTGGAAGACGGCTTGCCGTAGCGCGTTAGGGAAGGTCTGCACAAATGAGCGCTGACCATGGCTGGGGTGTGCTGACAT
>CAYVOP010000090.1:0-10518 GCA_964453105.1 uncultured Aquabacterium sp.
AGGTTGCAGTTCTTGGCTTCGATGTGATCCAGCAGGCGGCCTGGGGTCGCAATCAGCACCTCGACGCCGCCTTTGAGCTCGGCGGTCTGGGGCTTCATGTCCATGCCACCGAACACCACGGCCACGCGCAGGTTGGTTTGCTTGGCGTAGGCCTTGACGTTGTTGGCGACCTGGTCAGCCAACTCACGGGTGGGCGCCAGCACCACAGCCCGCACGGGGTGACGCGCAGGCGACATGCTGGCGTTCTCGTGCTTGAGCATTTTCTGCAGCAGCGGGATCGAGAACGCGGCGGTCTTGCCGGTACCGGTCTGGGCCGCGCCCATGACATCGCGCCCAGACAGCACCACGGGAATGGCTTTGGCCTGGATGGGGGTCATCGTGGCGTAGCCCTGCACCTCGATGGCGCGCAGGAGCTTGGCGTCCAGCGGCAGGGTGTCGAAACGGGCGGGAGCCGGGGGCGTGCTGTCGGCGAGGGTAGCCTGATCGGCCTGAGTCGCCGGCGTGTTGGCGGAAATAGCCGCCTCGGAGGTATTTGAATTCATCGGTTGCGGATTATCCGCTCCTTGCTGCATTTTTGCGCAGGTTTATTCAGGGTGATTTCAGAAGGTGTAACCGACCTGCGTCCGCTGGCCACCATGTTCGGCCTCAGCCCGTTCGAGCAAACGCGCCAGTGGGCCCAGTCCCTGGTAGCGCGAACAGACGCGGTGCGCGTAGGTCCACACACGCGGGATGTCATCCAGATACCCGCGCTTGCCATCACGCAAAGCCAGTCGGGCGAAGATGCCCAGCACCTTCAGGTGGCGCTGCAGCCCCATCCACTCCACATCGCGCCAAAAGTCACCAAAGTCCTCGGCCACGGGCAAACCGGCCTTGCGCGCCTTTTCCCAATACCGCACGACATAGTCGATCTGGACGTCTTCGTCCCACATCACGTAGGCATCGCGCAGCAACGAGACCAGATCGTAGGCGATCGAGCCAAAAACCGCGTCCTGGAAGTCGATGACCCCAGGGCGCGCCTTGGGGTCGGCCGGGTCGACCATGAGGTTGCGGCTGTGATAGTCGCGGTGCACCAGCACTTGCGGTTGCGCCAGCACCTGTGCCTTGATGAGGGCAAAGGTCTGCGTCAGCATGGCCTGATCCTGTTCGCTCAGGGTCAAATCGCGCAATTGGGTCAGATACCACTGGGGCAGCAGATCCATTTCACGCTGCAGCAGGGCGTCGTCATAGGGGGGCACCCGGCCCTGGGCGCTGACCAGTTGAATGCGGATCAACTCGTCCAGCGCCGCGTTGTAGCGGGCTCGGTTGCCAGCGTCGTGCGGCGCATCCACGTTCAGGGTGGACAGCAAGGTGCTGGAGCCCAGATCGCTGATCAACATGAAGCCCTGAGGCTCGTCCCACGACAGAATGTGCGGCACGGCCACGCCACCGGCTTCCAGCAGACGCGCCACCGACACGAAAGGCTTGCAGTCTTCGTGCTGCGGTGGGGCGTCCATGATGATGAGAGAGCCCTTGTTGCCCGCCGCTTCGCTGCCATCCACGCGGAAATAGCGCCGGAAACTGGCATCGGCGCTGGCGGATCTCACGGTGTCAGGCACAAGGCCATGCTCACGGGCCTGCGTTTGCAACCAGGCTTGAAACGCCTGCTCGCGGGCCGGATCGGCCCAGGCAATCGGCGCCGAGGTGCCGGAAGTGGGGGTTGAATCAGAAGGCATGGGCAAAACCGAAAAAGGCGGCCAGTGAAGCCGCATGAAATAATGCGGCGATTTTAGGCTAGGCCCTTCCGCGACGCTCCCCGCCACCGTGACCCGATTCCCCCACCGCCCCCTCGTTGACTGGACTCCAACCGCCAAGGCGGTGGGCCTGCTCGTGTTGGCCTTGTCTGCCACATCGCAGGCTCAAGGGCAGGACCTAGCCGCGCCACGGCTGGGCTTCACCGTGCCCAACACGCCCCACAACGGCAGCCTGCCCTTGTATTTCGAAGCAGACAAGCTCGAAGGCGCCACGGGCGACCAGACACGGGCATCGGGTTCGGTTCGGCTCAAGCAGGGTGATATGACCTTGCGCGCCGACGAGCTCGTTCACACCCAGAGCGACAACACAGCCAAGGCCACCGGCAACGTCAAAATCTTGCGGCAAGGCAATCGGTTTGAAGGCCCGCAACTGCGATTGGCGCTCGACACGCTGGAGGGAGAGTTCGTTCGCCCCACCTATTGGTTCTCGCGCGTCAATGCCGGCGGCCGTGCTGACTTGATTGAATTCCACGGCTCCAACCACCTCGTCGCCAGCCGTGCCAGCTACACCAGTTGCACGCCTGAAAACACCGTTGATCGTGAGCATTTCGACCCGGCCTGGGAGCTCGTGACCAGCAAGGTCGACCTGAACTTCGAAACCAACGAGGGCCGAGCCGAAAACGCCGTGGTCTGGTTCCAGAATGTGCCCATCCTGGCGGCACCGGTTCTGACCTTCCCGCTCAATGATCAACGCAAGTCTGGGTGGTTGCCTCCCAGCTTCGATGTCGACAACCGCAGCGGGTTTGAGTTCTCGATTCCGTATTACTGGAACATCGCGCCGAATTACGACGCCACACTGACGCCCACCCTGGCCGTCAAGCGCGGCACGGGTCTGGATACGGAGGTCCGCTATCTGGCGCCAAACGACGGCGGCACCCTGCACACCTATGTGCTACCCGACGACCAGCTCACCGGCAAAAACCGTGGCATGGTCGACTGGAAGCAAAACGGCAAGATGGTCTGGGCCGCATCGGGGCAATCGGTCACCTCATACGACCTGCGTTGGCGGCGCGTCTCCGACGACGACTACTGGAAAGACTTCACCCGCAACCTGCCGTCCACAACACCTCGGCTGTACGACAGCCACCTTCACGCAGAACACCAACTGAATTCTCGCGCGTGGGGGTTGGGCTCGAGCCAGGCGTCCGTGTACGCGGGCCTGCAGTCTTGGCAAACCCTCAAGGACCTGGATCCCGGAGCAGACCCCGCCCTGAGTGAGGTCGTTGCCCCCTACGGCCGAACACAGATCGGCCTGAGCGGACGCAACACCTCCGAAACGGGCCTGACCTGGAACATCCAGTCCGAGCTGAATCGATTTACCAATCCGGACGCCAGCAAGATCACGGGCAACCGCCTGCATCTGCAAGGCAGCGTGGAGAAAATGTTCGGCTCGCCCTCTGGCGTGATGCTGCTGCCCAAACTGAGCATCAACAGCGCCAGCTACGACCTCGATCGTGTCGGGGTGGATCCTGCGCGACGGGTCTCTCGAACCATTCCAACCTTCAGTTTGGACACGTTGGCGGTTTTTGAGCGCCCCGTTCACCTGTTCAATCAGGACCTGATCCAGACGCTGGAGCCGCGCATTCGGTATGCGCGAACCCCCTACGTCGACCAGTCAGACATACCCCTGTTCGACAGCGCCCCCCGTGGTTCGAATTTGTACTCCATGTACAACGAGAACGCCTACACCGGCATGGACCGCATCTCTGACGCCAATCAGATCACGCTGGGCGTGAACAGCCGCATGGTGAGCTCGGAAACGGGCGCGGAACTGATGAACGTGGGCATGGTGCAAAAGGTGCTGCTGGCAGACCAGCGAATCAACCCAGACAGCACAGAACCCATCACGCAGCGGCTTTCCGACCTTCAATTGCTGGGCGCCACCACCGTGATCCCCAACTGGACACTCGATGGCACCTTGCAGTTGAGCGCCATCAAGCACCGCACCGAACGCGGCACCGTCGGCATTCGCTACTCGCCCGGCCCGTTTAGAACCATTGGCTTGTCGTACCTGTATACGCGCAACAGCAGCGAGCAAGTGTCTCTGGGCTGGCAATGGCCCATCGCCGGCACCTCCACGTCGCTGACCCAGATGCTCAAGGACGCCCTGGCCGCGTCACCGGGCAGCGATGCCACCACCCCGGGGTCGTCGACGCCTTGCAGCGGCACCTGGTACGCCGTGGGCCGTGTGAACTACAGCATGCTAGACAAGAAGGTCCCCAACTCTTTGATGGGGATCGAATACGATGCTGGCTGCTGGATTGGCCGAGTGGTGTCCGAACGGGTATCCGTGGGCCGCAAGACCAACTCCCGCATCATGTTCCAGCTGGAGCTGGTGGGCCTGTCTCGCATTGGTTCGAGCCCGCTTCGCGCCTTGAGAGAGAATGTGCCCGGCTACCGACTGCTGCGCGAACCCAATAGCCTGCTGTCTTCCCAGGGCTCGCAGCCCGCCTTCACCGATGATTGATGTGTTGAATCGAATCTACGCCCGCTCTTTGACCGCCAATGCGCTGGGCCGACTGCGCACAGCACTCGGCTCCTGCCTGGTTCTGGCTCTGGCTTTGGCCGCCCCCCAAGCGCACGCGCAGTTCAAGCTGGGCTCACAGGCTCAGGGGGCACCGCGCATTCAGAGCGCCCAGAACAACCAGGAGCTCGACTCCAAGGCCAGCGACTTTGCCAGCCGCAAGACCACGGCCGACTACATCGTGGCGGTGATCAACCAGGAAGTCGTCACCCGGACAGATGTGGACCGCCGCATTGCCCGCATTGTTCAATCGGCGCAAGGCCAGAACCTGCCCCCGATGCCTGAGCTGCGCAAGCAGGTGCTGGATCTGCTGATCGACGAAAAGGTGCAGGTGAACCAGGCCAAGGTCTTGGGCATGGACGTGTCCGATGCCGAAGTCGACGGCACGATTGAAGGCATTGCCGCGCAAAACCAGATGACCGTGCAGCAAATGCGCGCACGCATGCAAAAAGACGGCATGGACTTTGGGCGCTATCGCAATAGCCTGCGCGAGCAATTGCTGCTGCAACGTGTGCGAGAGCGCGAAGTCACCGCCCGCATTCGCATCACCGACGACGAACTGCAAGAGGTCATCCGCAAAGACAAGAACACCGATGTCGAGGTGTCGATGAACCTGGCGCACATCCTGGTTCGCGTACCCGAACAGACCTCAGACAAGGAGGTGGCGCAGTTGCAGGCCAAGGCCGAGTCCATTCAGAAACAAGCCGCCAGCGGGAGCAACTTTGCCCAGTTGGCCAAACAAAATTCGGATGACAAGAGCACGGCCCAGAACGGCGGCGTGTTCGGCTCCCGCCCTATTAGCAAGCTGCCGGAATTGTTCACCCAGGCCGTGGCCGACCTCAAAGTGGGCCAGGTGGCCCCTGTGATTCGCTCCGGCGCGGGGTTTCACATCATCAAGCTGATTGAACGCGAAAACGCGTCCAAGGCGTCCTACACACAACAGCGCGTGCGCCACATTCTGTTGCGCACGAGCCCGCAGCAAGATGCCAAGACCGTGATGGAGCGCATGCTCGACATTCGCCGCCAAATTCTGGACGGCCAAGCCAGCTTCCCGCAGATGGCCCGCCAGTATTCGGAAGACGGCAGCGCGGTGCGCGGCGGCGACCTGGGCTGGTCGTCACCCGGCCAATTTGTGCCTGAGTTCGAAAAGGCCCTGGCCCAATTGCAAGCGGGCCAAGTGTCTGAACCGGTGGTCAGCCGCTTCGGCGTCCACCTGATTCAGTTGATGGAGCGCCGCGAAGTGGAGTTGAGCCCCGAGCAAAAGCAGGAAAGCGCGCGCACGCTGATTCGCGAGCAGCGCTTCGAAGCCACCTATGCCGACTGGGCTCGCGAACTGCGTGCCTCAACCTGGGTGGAATTGCGTGATGCGCCCTGATCGCCCCAACAAGCGCCCTCCCGGGCTGGCGCAACGCACCACGCAAGGGCACGTTGCGCGCAAACGCTTCGGCCAGAACTTCCTCAATGACATGGCCGTCATTGACGACATCGTTCGCGCCATCAACCCTCGTCCAGGCCAGCATCTGGTGGAAATCGGCCCCGGTCTGGGTGCCTTGACCAACCCGGTTGTGGCGCTCAGCCAGCACCTCACGGTCATCGAGCTAGACCGCGACCTGGCGGCCCGACTGCGCAAACGCCCCGAGTTGACCGTGATCGAATCTGACGTGCTGAAGGTGGATTTCGGAGAGATCAGCCGTGATCGCCAAGCCAAGCTGCGCATCATAGGCAACCTGCCCTACAACATTTCCAGCCCCATCCTGTTCCACCTGCTACCTTGGGCCGATTTGGTGGAAGACCAGCATTTCATGCTGCAAAAGGAAGTGGTCGACCGCATGGTGGCCGAACCCGGCAACAAGGAATATGGCCGTCTGAGCGTGATGCTGCAGTGGCGCTACGACATGGAGTCGGTGGTGGATGTGCCGCCCGAGTCGTTCACCCCACCGCCGAAGGTGGACTCTGCCGTGGTGCGCATGGTGCCCTGTGCTCAGCCTCCCGACGTCAACCCTGCCATCTTGGAAGAGTTGGTGGCCGTGGCCTTTTCACAGCGACGCAAGATCTTGCGCAACACCTTGGGGCAATGGATCGAGCAAAAAGGATTGGAGACCGACTTCGATCTACAACGCCGAGCGGAAGAAGTGCCGGTGGCCGACTACCTTCAACTCGCTCAGCTCGCAGCTCGAAGCGCCTGATCTCCAACTGCGCAATCGGTCCTCAGCCCTGCGTCCAGCGACGCCGGGCGGTCGCCCCCACAATCGCCACCCCAGCCAGCGCCAGGGCAATCGACTCGGGTTCCGGTACCGCGCTCAAGGACCAAGTCACGTGGTAGCCGCCTGACTTGCCCGCCACCACGAAGCTGTAATCGTCACCGGCTAACAAGTTCAAGCCACTGAACGAGGTGCCAAACCCCGTCAGGTCGACGCCGCCTTTGTACAAAGCAAATGTCAAGTCGGTAGCGGGCATGAGCGTCAAGAATCCGGGAATGACCAACCCTTGCCCCATGATCGTGAACGATCCCTCTACGGGTGCGGTCAGCGAAAACGTCAAGGTGTCCAAAAAAGTGGGCTTTGGGAACCCCGCCCCCACCTCGAAGCGACTGTCTAGCGGCGCCAAGGGCCCCAGATCATCATTGAAGGCCTGCACCGAACTCATGGCCAAGCAAGCCATCACGCCGGCCACCAGGGGTTTGAGGGCCCCACCCTGCATCGCACGCACTGTCATGGTGAATCTCCCGATCAACAACAAGCAAGTGCAGATGAATATGCATACACCGTGCCAGGCAAGGGCCACCCCGCTAAACTGAGCCCATGAAGATTTATCTGGTCGGTGGGGCCGTGCGCGATGCCCTACTCGGTAGACCCAGCGGCGACCGCGATTGGGTGGTGGTGGGCAGCACGCCTGAGGCCATGATGGCCCAGGGCTACACCCCTGTGGGCAAAGACTTTCCCGTTTTCCTGCACCCCCACAGCAAGGAGGAATACGCCTTGGCGCGAACCGAGCGCAAGAGCGGGCACGGCTACCACGGCTTCACAGTGCACGCAGCCCCCAGCGTCACCCTGGAAGAAGACCTCGCCCGTCGCGACCTGACCATCAACGCCATGGCCCAAGACGAGTCGGGCCATATCGTCGACCCCTACGGCGGCCGCCAAGATCTGGCCCACAAGGTGCTGCGCCATGTATCGAAAGCCTTCGAGGAAGACCCCGTTCGCATTTTGCGTCTGGCTCGCTTTGCGGCCCGGTTCACCGACTTCGACGTCGCCGAGGACACCCGTGCGCTGATGCGCAACATGGTGGCGCAAGGCGAAGTGGATCACCTGGTGCCAGAACGGGTATGGCAAGAAGTGTCGCGCGGCTTGATGGAAGCGCGCCCCTCTCGCATGCTGGATGTACTGCGCGATTGCGGTGCCCTGGCTCGCCTGCTGCCCGAAGTGGACCGCTTGTGGGGCGTGCCACAGCGCGCCGACTACCACCCCGAGGTGGATACCGGCGTGCACCTGAACATGGTGCTGGACATGGCGGCCCACCTGGATGCCAGCCTGCCCGTGCGCTATGCCGCGCTGTGCCACGACCTGGGCAAAGGCACCACCCCGGCCGATGTGCTACCCAGACACCTGGGACACGAAGGACGCAGCGTCACCCTGCTGCGCGAGGTCAGCACCCGGCTACGCGTGCCCGTGGAATGCAAGGAATTGGCCGAAGTGGTCGCGCGCGAACACGGCAACATCCACCGCAGCGATGGCCTGAACGCGGCGGCCCTGGTTCGCCTGCTGGACAGGTGCGACGCCTTTCGCAAGCCCGATCGCTTCCTGCAGATCTTGCAGGCCTGCGAATGCGACGCCCGCGGGCGCCTGACCTTTGAATCGAAACCCTATCCGCAAAAAGATCGGCTGACGCTGGCCCTGCGCCTCACCCAAGCGGTCAACACGGCGGAGGTGTCCGCCCATGCCATGGCCGAAGGGCATCGTGGCCCCGCCATTGGCCGCGCCATCGCTCTGGCGCGCGAACAGGCCTTGCTGGCACAACTGCCCTTGGTCTCCACGGAGTCGGGCTCCGTGCCTCCCGCTACCGCGAATTGAGTGGCTCGGCCTAACGGCGCCGTTCCTTCGCGGCAGAAGCGCCAAAAGGCCCCCACCCGGCACAGGTAGGGGCCACGAACTGGCAGAGGTACTCAAACTCACACGCGGGGCGGCTGTCGCCCCGCGACGAGATCAGTCAGCCTGCTTACGCAGGAAAGCTGGGATCTCGATTTCGTCCATGCCATTGCTGGCCAGTGCGTCGACCTTGGCAGCGGCCTGGGTACGACCCGAACGCCACACGCTGGGGGTGTTCAAACCGCTGAAGTCGCTGGCAGCAGCGCCCATGCCCAAACCATGATGGGCTTGGCCCACCGCGTGGTTCAACACGGGGATGTTGTCGGTGCCGGTGCGAGCAAACACTTGCTGAGCAGGGGCGCTGTGCACCACGGTCATCGGGGCTTGCTGACGCTTGCCAGCGCTCAGGCCGGTGGCGATCACGGTCACGCGCAGTTGGTCACCCAGGCTCTCGTCGTAAGCGGTACCGTAGATGACGTGTGCATCTTCAGCAGCGTAGCGACGGATGGTGTTCATGGCATTACGCGACTCGCTCAGCTTGAAGGTGGCCTTCGAAGCAGCGATCAACACCAGCACGCCACGGGCGCCCGACAGGTCGATGCCTTCCAACAGCGGGCAAGCCACAGCGGCTTCGGCCGCCTTGGTGGCGCGATCTGGGCCGCCAGCGGTGGCGGTGCCCATCATGGCCTTGCCAGGCTCGCTCATCACGGTCTTGACGTCTTCAAAGTCAACGTTCACCAGACCGGGGATGTGGATGATGTCGGAGATGCCGCCCACGGCGTTCTTCAACACGTCGTTGGCTTGACCGAAAGCTTCTTCCTGCGTGATGTCGTCGCCCAGCACTTCCAGCAGCTTCTCGTTGAGGACCACGATCAGCGAGTCGACATTGGCTTCGAGCTCGGCCAGGCCGGCATCGGCTTGCTTCAGACGGCGGTTGCCTTCGAATTCGAAAGGCTTGGTCACCACGCCCACGGTCAGGATGCCCATTTCCTTGGCGACACGTGCGATCACGGGTGCTGCTCCGGTACCGGTACCGCCGCCCATGCCTGCCGTGATGAACACCATGTTGGCGCCTTCCAGCGTGTCGCGGATCTGATCCACCGCCTCTTCGGCTGCGGAACGACCAGCCTCTGGTTTCGAGCCTGCGCCCAGGCCGGTCGAGCCCAGTTGCAGTTGAACTTCAGCGGCCGAACGGTTCAGGGCTTGCGCATCGGTGTTGGCGCAGATGAACTGCACGCCTTGCACCCCTTGCGCAATCATGTGGTCCACGGCGTTGCCGCCACCACCGCCCACCCCGATCACCTTGATCTGGGTTCCCATGTCGAAGCTTTCAATCATCTCGATTGCCATGTCGTACCTCTTTTATATGCAGTTGCCAGTTAAAAACGTGCCAGTGTTGTTTTAAAAATTACCAACGAACCAATCGCGAACGCGGCCAAACAAGGTCTGTACCGACCCAGCCTGTTGCGCTGCTTTCATCCCGCGTGTGCGCGCGAGTCTTGCTTCTTCGAGCAATCCCATGACGGTGGCCGAGCGCGGACTGGCCACCATGTCGTGGAGGGCGCCCGAATACAAGGGCGTCCCCTTGCGAACGGGCTTTAAAAAGATGTCTTCGGCCAGCTCGACCATGCCCGGCATCACCGCCGAGCCGCCGGTCAGCACAATGCCGGAGGACAACAATTCTTCGTAGCCGGACTCGCGGATCACCTGGTGAACCAGCGAGAAAATTTCTTCCACACGCGGCTCGATCACGCCGGCCAAAGCCTGACGCGAGAGCATGCGCGGGGCGCGATCACCCAGGCCAGGCACCTCGACCTGCTCATTGGGGTCGGCCAGCAATTGCTTGGCCACACCCCAGTCCACCTTGATGTCTTCAGCGTCTTTGGTGGGGGTGCGCAAAGCCATGGCGATGTCGCTGGTGATCAGGTCGCCAGCAATCGGAATCACGGCGGTGTGACGCACGGCGCCATCGGTGAAGATGGACACGTCCGTGGTGCCCGCACCGATGTCGACCATGGCCACGCCCAACGACTTTTCGTCTTCGGTCAGCACAGCCATGCTCGAAGCGCTGGGGTTCAACACCAGCTGTTCGGCTTCCAGGCCGCAACGACGCACGCAC
>CAYVOP010000090.1:10528-13760 GCA_964453105.1 uncultured Aquabacterium sp.
CATTTGATGATGTTTTCTGCAGCACTTTGCGCACCGGTCACGATGTGAACCTTGACCTCCAGACGACCACCGCTCATGCCGATGGGTTCTTTCACCTCATGGCCATCGATGATGAACTCTTGCGGCTCGACCAACAGCAAGCGCTGGTCGTTGGGAATGTTGATGGCCTTGGCGGTTTCCACCACGCGCTGCACATCGATGGGCGCCACTTCCTTGTCACGCACGATGACCATGCCGGTGCTGTTCTGGCCACGGATGTGGCTGCCGGTGATGCCGGTCCAGACGCGGCTGATCTTGCAATCGGCCATCAGCTCCGCCTCTTTGAGCGCCTGCTGGATGGACTGCACGGTGGCATCGATGTTGACCACGACGCCGCGCTTGAGGCCATGACTGGGCGCCACGCCGAGGCCAGCCAGACGCAGGTCGCCACCGGGCATGACCTCGGCCACGACTGCCATCACTTTGGCAGTGCCGATGTCCAGCCCGACGACCAGATCTTTGTATTCCTTAGCCATGGTTTGTGTGGGTGAAAGTCAGGTTGATTCAATGCGAAGGCGATGCGGCCGGTTTGACAGGCTTGCGCACCACAGGCGGCTTGCTGCCGTCTTGCCAAGTGGTCAGGCCTTTCAACCGAACGGCATAGCCTTCGGGATAACGTAAATCTGCGTATTGAAGCGGCGCCGAATACTGGCGCTTGAATTCAGGCAAGGTGCGTACGAAGCGCTCGGTGCGGGCCAGAACCTCTTCAGGTGTGCCGCGACCCAATTCAATGCGGGCATCGTCATCGAGCACCACGCTCCAGGAACCCCGATCGGTCAGACGCAAGGTTTCGATCTGTGCCCCCAGCGGCGCCATCACGGGCTGCAGCTTGCGCAACATGTCAAGCATGGTTCGGGCATCAGACGCCGTCGCGTTGACCGGTGCTTGTAGGGTCGGCAAATGCTCGTCCTCTACGTCACCCACATTCGCGTCAAACACTTCGCCAAAGGTGTTCACGAGTTGGTCGTCTCGGTCGTCGTGTTCCCAGTATGCCGCAGGCTTGTGCTCTTCCAAAGTGACCCGTAGTTCATTTGGCCACACTCGACGAACAATCGCTTTGCGAACCCATGGCACCGACTCGAAAACCTCTCGGGTTTTCGACAAGTCCACTGAAAAGAAGCCCCCTGCCAAACGCGACACCACATTGGCGCGCACGGTTGGCAGGTTATTGCGTTGCAGGTCTCCGGCCAACTCCACGCGGGTGAGATTGAAGTAGGGCTGACGCGAGATCATCAGCAGCACCGAGCCCACCACCATGGCCAACACCACCCATGCCATCAAGGCAGAGGCGGCGTTCATCCACTTGACGTCATCAGGCGTCTGTGGCTCGGCGCGATAGGAGTTGAGGGCGGCGGCGGCTTGCATGATTCAGTCCGTGTTCATCGGCCTTTCAGCGTGTCGTCGCATCCAGACTGGCCGAGGCCAGCAGATGCACGCACAGTTGTTCATAGCTCAGCCCAGCCACGCGGGCAGACATGGGCACCAAAGAGTGGCTGGTCATGCCGGGCGCGGTGTTGATCTCCAGCAAGAAGGGCTGGCGATCACTGCGACGAATCATCACGTCCGCACGAGCCCAGCCACGGCAGCCCAAGGTCTTGAACGCGCGCACCACTTGACGAGCAATCTCGGCCTCTTCGTCGGCGTCGAGCTGGCTGGGGCACAGGTACTTCACGTCATCGGTGAAGTACTTGTTCTGGTAGTCGTAATTGCCATCGGGCGCGACAATGCGGATCAAGGGCAAGGCCTGGGGCTGACCATTCACGATCAACACGGGACAGGTCGTTTCATCGCCATCGATGAACTGCTCGCACAGCACTTCGGGGTCATGCTGAGCAGCCGCGGCATAAGCGGCTGCACATTGCGCAGGGTCGGTCACTTTGGTCAGGCCAATGGACGAACCTTCGCGGGCTGGCTTGACGATCATGGGCGCCCCCAAAACCGACAGGGCATGCACGCATTCGTCGGCGCTCGAGACCATGCGCCAGTCAGGCGTGGGCAAGCCTTCAAAGCGCCAGATGCGCTTGGTCATGATCTTGTCCATGGCAATGCTGGAGGCCATGACACCGGAACCGGTATACGGAATGCCCAGCAGCTCCAGCGCACCTTGCACGGTGCCGTCTTCACCACCACGGCCATGCAGAGCAATGAAACAGCGATCAAAGCCTTCGGCCTTCAGATCGCTCAAGGGGCGTTCGGCGGGGTCAAAGGCATGCGCATTCACACCCTGCGATTGCAACGCCTTGAGCACGCCCGAACCCGACATCAGCGAAACGGCGCGCTCGGCAGAGGTGCCACCAAACAGCACCGCGACCTTGCCCAATGAGGCAGGCGCGACGGTGGGAGCGGACAGTTGAACCAGACTCATGACCTTCAATCCTTCAGCAGCTCAACAACCTTGGCGGGCACCCCGCCAATCGAGCCCGCGCCCATGGAAATCACCACATCTCCATCTCGGGTGATGTCAGCCAGGGTTTGCGGCAGCTCGTTGATGTCGTCGACAAAAATGGGTTCGACCTTGCCGGCCACGCGCACGGCACGGGTCAGGGCTCGGCCATCGGCCGCCACGATGGGGGCTTCGCCGGCGGCATAGACCTCGGTCAGCACCACGGCATCGGCACGGCTGAGTACTTTCACGAAGTCTTCAAAGCAATCGCGGGTGCGGGTGTAGCGATGCGGCTGAAACGCCAGCACCAGTCGCTGCCCAGGGAAGGCTCCACGCGCCGCATTGATGACCGCAGCCATTTCCACCGGGTGGTGACCATAGTCGTCAATCAGGGTGAAACGACCGCCGTCGCCCGCACGTTGCACCCCATAGCGCTGGAAGCGCCGGCCCACGCCGGTGAACTCAGCCAGCGCTTTGACCATGGGGGCATCAGGCAACTCCAGCTCAGTGGCCACGGCAATGGCAGCCAACGCGTTGAGCACATTGTGTTCGCCGGGCAAATTCAAAGTCACGTTCAGGTCGGGCATGACGGTGCCATTGCGACGCTGCACCGTGAAGGTCATCTGACCGCCGGGCTGCGCCTGCACATTGACTGCGCGCACCTGCACGTCATCGCTGAAACCGTAGCTGATGACGGGGCGCGAGATCAGCGGCACGATGGACTTCACGCCAGTGTCGTCACCGCACAGAATGGCGGCACCATAAAACGGCATGCGATGCAGGAACTCCACAAAAGCCTGCTTCAAACGC
>CAYVOP010000091.1:0-9227 GCA_964453105.1 uncultured Aquabacterium sp.
GTGGTGACCACCACGTTCCGCGTGGAATTCGGCGACATTGGTGGCGACCTGCACGTGTGCATTCCGTACTCGACCTTTGAGCCGATCCGCGAAATCCTGTATTCGCCGCTGCAGGGCGACCAGGGCGGCCCCGATCGCCGCTGGGTCACGCTGCTGACGCAGCAGATCAAGGCGGCCAGCGTGGAGCTGGCCGCCGAGCTGGCCCACAGCCACGCGACCGTAGGCGAGCTCATGCAGCTGAAGGTGGGCGATTTCATCGAACTGGACCGCGAATCCACGCTGATGGCCAAGGTGGACGGTGTGCCCGTCTTTGAATGCGACTACGGCATCCTGGGCGCGCGCTACGGCGTGCGCATCCGTGAATTCATGACACAGCCGCTGCCCGACCCCGGCGCCGCGGGCGACACGAGGAACTGACATGGCTGACAACGCACTTGAGCAGGAACCCATGGCCGACGACTGGGCCGCCGCCCTGGCCGAGGCCGGCCAGGGCCAGCAGCCCGCTCCCGCCGGACCGGCGATCTTCAACGAGCTGGGCGCGGGCGCGGCGCCCGCCAACCGCGACGACATCGACATGGTGCTGGACATTCCCGTCCAGCTCACGGTGGAGCTGGGCCGCACGCGCATTCCCATCAAGCACATTCTGCAGCTGGCGCAGTGCTAGGAGATCCAGATTTACACGAATGATGGAGAACACAAGTCCTTGCTTGTCAAAGTATTCCGCAGCGCGCAGGGCGAAGTGGTGGTGGTCAATGACAAGTTCGGCATCCGACTGACCGACATCGTCACGCCGTCCGAGCGCATGCGCCGGCTGAGCCGCTGAGGGGCGCCACGATGCAAGGAACCACCTGGTCTGTGCTGATGTTCCTGGCCGTGCTGGCCATGATCCCCGGGTCGCTGTGGGTCATGAAGCGCCTGCAGAACCTGCGCCCCGGCGCGCAGTCCCGCCAGCTCGAACTGCTGGACCAGCTGGCGCTGGGCCCGCGCGAACGCGTGCTGCTGGTGCGCGTGCAGGGCCGCGTGCTGGTGCTGGGCGCCACCGCCAGCCAGGTCACGCTGCTGGGCGAGGCGGAGAAGTCCGCATGACGCTGCGCCGCGTGTTGGCGATAGCGTTGCCGCTTGCGCTGTGCGCGGGCGAGGCGCTGGCGCAGTCCATCCCCGTGGGCGTGGTGGCCCAGACCAGCGGCAACACCACCACCTATTCGGTGCCCGTGCAGACGCTGCTGGTGTTCGGCGCGCTGTCGTTCCTGCCGGCCGTGTTGCTGCTCATGACCAGCTTCACGCGGCTGATCATCGTGCTGAGCCTGCTGCGCCAGGCGCTGGGCCTGCAGAGCACGCCGCCCAACCAGGTGCTGGTGGGCATGAGCCTGTTCCTCACGTTCTTCATCATGGGGCCGACGCTGGACAAGATCGACCAGGACGCCTACAAACCTTACAGTGAGCAGCGCATGTCGTTCGAGGACGCCGTCGCGCGCGGCTCGGACCCGCTGCGCGCCTTCATGCTCAAGCAGACGCGCGAGGCCGACCTGGCGCTGTTCAACCGCATCGGCGGCGGCGACGCCAAGACTTCGCCGGCCCAGACGCCCATGCGCGTGCTGGTGCCCGCCTTTGTCACGAGCGAGCTGAAGACCGCGTTCCAGATCGGCTTCATGGTGTTCATCCCGTTCATCGTGATCGACCTGATCGTGGCCAGCGTGCTGATGTCCATGGGCATGATGATGCTGTCGCCCGTCATGGTGGCGCTGCCGTTCAAGCTGATGCTGTTCGTGTTGGCCGATGGCTGGAACATGTTGCTGGGCTCTCTGGCCGCCAGCTTCGTGCAATGACGGTGAGAAAGGCGAGTCATGGATCCCCAACAAGTCCTCACCATCAGCCGCGACGGCCTGCTGACCTTGCTCACCGTGTGCGCCCCGATCTTGCTGGTGGTGCTGGCCGTGGGCATTTTGGTCAGCGTGTTTCAGGCCGCCACGCAAATTCATGAATCGACCCTGTCGTTCGTGCCCAAGCTGCTGGCTGCCTTTGCCACCTTGGCCGTGGCCGGCCCCTGGATGTTGAGCACCTTGGTGGACTACATTCAACAGGTCTTGCAGTCCATTCCCAACGTGGTGGGCTGATCCGCCGTGGTCAGTTTTTCCGAAGCCGAAGTTCTGGCCTGGATTTCGACCTGGCTGTGGCCCTTCTTTCGGGTCATGGGCCTGTTCACGGCAGCGCCGGTGCTGTCGCAAAAGTCCATTCCACGCCGCGTGCGTCTGGCTTTGTCGCTGCTCATCGTTTTGGCCGCGCAGCCCTCATTGCCTGCCATGCCCGATGTGGCCGTGAACTCGCCCGATGCGTTCATGGTCATTGCCCAGCAAGTGCTCATCGGCCTGACCATGGGCTTTGCCGCCCGGGTCGTGTTTGCCGCCATCGAGTTCGCGGGTGAAATTGTGGGCTTGCAGATGGGCTTGAACTTCGCCAGCTTCTTCGACCCCATGAGTGGCACGCAATCGACCGCCGTCAGCCGCTTTTACGGTACCTGCGCCGCCTGGCTGTTTGTGGTCATGAATGGGCACTTGTTGCTCACTGCCGCATTGGTGCAAAGTTTCACCAGCTTTCCCGTGTCCAATCAGCCGCTGGCTTTCCTGTCTGTGGTCCAACCCCAGGTGTGGGGTGCCGAAATCTTCAAGCTTGGGCTGTGGGTGTCCATGCCCGTGGTGGCCATGCTGGCGCTGGTCAACCTGGTCATGGGCCTGATTTCGCGCGTGGCCTCGCAAATGAATATTTTCTCGGTGGGCTTTCCCGTCACGCTGGGTGTGGGGCTCACGGGCCTGTGGCTGACCCTGCCCATGATGCAGACCCCACTGACCATGGCACTGGAGCGCATGCTGGGCTATTTCCAGTAAATTTCGCGTTAACCTTGCGCCCGCCTGATTGTCAGAGGGAGATGCAAGATGTGGCGTGGCGTGATCAAGCCGGGTGTTTTCACCTTGGTCGTAGTTGCAAGGGCGGTCTGTGCGCAAGAGACACCCTGGCGGCCTGACCACACGGTGATCGTGGTGCTTGAAAACCTGTCGGCCCACGAAGCCACGCCTGCGCAGCGCTCTGAGGGCAATGCCCCGGTTTATCACCCGCGGTCGAACTGGTCGTTTTTCAACCAGATGGCGGCCAAGGGAGCCCGATTCACGCAGTCGCATTTCGGTCGTACGCCGTATGGCTCGAATCTGCCGACGCGTCCGAGCCAGCCCAACTACCTGTTCCTGTTCTCTGCCCATCATCAAGGGGTGTTGCCCTCGTGGTTTGTGGACGAACGCTCGCCCTACAGCGGCAATGCCTTGCGCGACCGCCAGGGCCGATTGCTGGCGGCGCCTCGCGCTGGCAAGGTTGGCGTGGCCAACAACAACGTGCCCAACCGCTGGTTGCCCTTCACGTCACCCAATCTGGGCGCGGCCATCATGAAGACGGGCGGCACGTTTGCCAGCTTCAGCGAATCCTTGCCCTACCCAAGCTGGAACTGTGGCACCGACAGCTCGCTGGTGCCCTGTGAGCAGAGTTGGGCCTTGACCGATTTGTATCGTCGCAAGCACAACCCGGCCATCAACTGGACAGACCAGAATGCCCCCACCAGCGAGCGCGGCCTCAAGGGCGACCTGGCCAATCACGTCTTGCCGGTGACCGTGAACCTGGGCTTCGACCCCACGCAGGACCCTGTGCTCAAGCGAGCATTCCGTGGGTTTGTGAAAGACGAGCAGGGGCGCCCGTTGGGGTTTGATCAGCTGCCGTCGGTGTCGATCGTGGTGCCCAACGAGCAAAACGATGCCCACAGCAACAGCGCCGAAGCCGCAGACGGTTGGCTACAGCGTAATCTGGGGGCTTATGCGCAATGGGCCCTGACGCATAACAGCTTGCTCATCCTCACCTTCGATGAGGATGGTTCCACCGACAAGGCTCAAGGCGACCCCTATGTGGTCGGCACCCACCGCATTGCGACCGTGTTCGTGGGGGAGGGGGTCAAGCCGGGCGTGTATGACCAGCGCATTGACCATCTCAACGTGCTGAGTACCGTGCTGTGGCTGCATGGCGCGCTCGACACCTTCCGTGCCGATTTCCGCCAATACCATCAGGTTCGGGAAGGCTCAGGCAGCGAGGCGGAACTGGAGGCCTTGAATCTCAAGCCCATCACCGAGGTGTTTCGCAAGCCAGCTCCCTGAGACGACTTTCAGCCAAAAATGGTCGTGGCGTCCATGCTGCTCTGGAAGGACCGCATGGCGGCCATTTGCCCGAACTCGGTTTGCGGCACGGCGCTGACTTGAGGCGCGTTGCCGGGAATCCAGTTTTCCAGCAAGGCGTGGAACTCTTCGATGGACACGGGTTTGGCGATCAGGTAGCCCTGAATCACATGACAGCCGGCGCGTTCCAGCACCACCAGTTGAGCGGGCTCTTCCACGCCCTCGGCCACGGTGTCCATGCCCAGGGTGCGAGCCAAATCGATGATGGTGCGCACAATGGCGCGCGCGTCGGGCCGGCTCAAGAGTTCGCACACAAAGGCCCGGTCGATCTTCAGCGTATCAAAGGGGAACTTGCGCAGATAGGCCAGTGACGAGTAGCCCGTGCCGAAATCGTCCAGTGCCACGCGGACGCCGCGTTTGTGCAAAGCGCGCAGGTTGCGCAGGGCCACGGGCGAGGCGTCCATGAACAAGGACTCGGTGATCTCGATTTCCAGGTTTTCGGGCGGCAGCTTGGCGTTGCTCAACGCTGTATCGACGTGCGCAATGAAGTCGGTGCGCAGCAGTTGCGCGGGCGACGCGTTGATCGAAATGGTCAGCCCAGGCAAGTCGCGCGCAGCGACGCGGCAGGCCTCGTGCATGACCCAGTTGCCAATGTCGGTGATCAGGCCGGCAGACTCGGCCACCGGAATGAACTCGCTGGGAGGAATTTGCCCCAGCGTGGGGTGGTTCCAGCGCAGCAGGGCCTCGGCGCCGCAGATGTACCAATCTTCAGTTTGAACCTTGGGCTGCCAGTACAGCGTGAACTGGTTGTTTCGCAAGGCCCGACGCAACTCATGCTCCAGCGTGAGCTTGCGGCGGTTGCGTTCGCCCAGGCTGCGGGCGAAGACTTCGGCGCGCCCTCGGCCATTGGCCTTGGCCGCCATCAAGGCCAGATCGGCATTGGCCAGCAATTCATCCAGGTTCTCGCCATGTTCGGGAATCAGTCCCACGCCAATGCTGATGCCCATGTTCACCGTGTGTTCACCCACCACAATCGGCTCTTTCATGCCGTCAAGCAGGTCCATGGCCACGGCCATGGCATCGCGGTCCTGTTCGATGGGGTGCAAGACAATGGCAAATTCATCGCCGCCCAATCGGGCCACGGTGCGATCCTGGCAAATCTTTCTGATGCGGTGTGCCAGGGCCTGCAGAACCTGGTCGCCCACCGTGTGGCCCAGGGCATCGTTGATGCCTTTGAAGTTATCTACATCCAGGCACAGCAACGCCCCGTGGGTGCCTCGGGTTACGGCACTGTCCAGTGCCGCGGCCAGCTGTTCGCGCAGATAGCCTCGGTTGTGTGAGCCGGTCAGCACATCGAACTGGGCCATATCCTGCAAGCGCATTTGCGCCTGGTGCTCCTGGGTGACATCGGAGATCACACCGCGCCAGCCAAAGCAGTGTCCGCCCTCATCAAACAGGGGGCGGGCTGTGAGCGACCAGAACTGGTTTTCTCCGTCCAGCTGAATTGGTAGCAGCAGCTTCCTGAAGGGCTTGCCGGCCCGCATGGCTTGCTTCAGCGGCGTCAGGTCGGAGCAGTGCTCCTTGAACCAGTTCTGCAAAGTGGTCTGGGCCAGTTGCGCGGGGCGTTGGTTCATCAGCGCCGCGAGCTTGTGCGTCACGTGCGTGAATTGACCCGTCATGTTGATTTCCCACAGCACGTCGGCCGTCTGCTCCTCGAAGTCACGCAGCAGCAAGGACACCATCTGGCTTTGCCGTTCGGCTTCACGCTCGGACTTCAGGCGGGCATTGGCAGCCTTGGCCGCATTCCAGACCCACACCGTCACCACCATGGCGTAGACCAGCAGCAACCCACCCACCACGTTGAACCAGATGTTCTGCATGCTGAGTACCGCAAACAGGCTGGGCAGGGTGATGACCCACAGGTAAGCCAGTGCCGCTTGGGGAATGGGCGACAGGATGAAGGCGCCCCCGCACATCATGCCCGGAATGATTGACGCAATCAGAACCTGTTGGCTGGCCGAGGCCTGGGGAAACAAGAGGGCGGGCATCAGACCCCAGATGGCAGCCAGGTAGGTGGAGTTCCATACGGCACGCCGCATGGCGTGGGGCGATGCGGTCTTGATCTGCTTCTTGCGCCCGATCCACCAGGCGCGCATTCCCAGGCCGGCAATCACCGTGAGCGAAAACAACCAGCACAGCACGGGCAGTAGCAAAGACGTGTCCGCAAACGCAATACAAATCAGGATGCCGTTGGCGAGGTTGGCCCCCAGAGTAAAAGGGGCCAGACGGAGGATGCTGCTGAGGTGTTTCCCGCGAATTTCGGCCGACACGGGATCGAGTGCCGTGTAGACCGAGAAATTCTGTTGCCAGGCGCGTACCAGGCGGGCGAAGGGTGTAGGCATGGTGTCCGGGAGAAGGCTGCCAGACAGATTCGGCTGTTTCCCTACGAACTTGAGGGTCAGGGCGTGCCTACAATCCGACCCCATGGCGACCAAATCCAATTCTCCCTCTCAATCGAAGAACACCCAGCCCAACGCGACGTATGGCGAAGGCTCTATCCGCGTCCTGAAAGGACTGGAGCCCGTTAAACAGCGCCCGGGTATGTATACCCGTACCGACAACCCCCTGCACATCATTCAGGAGGTCATCGACAACGCGGCCGACGAGGCCTTGGCCGGATTTGGCAAGCGCATTGCTGTCACTTTGCATTCCGATGGGTCCATCAGCGTTGAAGACGATGGTCGTGGCATTCCCTTTGGTCTCCACCCCGAAGAGCAGGTGCCCGTGGTGGAAATCGTGTTTACTCGCCTGCATGCCGGTGGCAAGTTCGACAAGGGCTCTGGCGGCGCTTACAGTTTCTCGGGCGGTTTGCACGGCGTGGGGGTCAGCGTGACCAACGCCCTGTCCACCCGACTGCAGGTCACGGTGTGTCGCGACAAGCAGGTCGCCCAGTTGGCTTTCAGTGGGGGCGACGTGATTGAGCCGGTGGCGGTGCGTCCGGCCGGCAGCGGTGACCGGAAAAATGGCACGACCGTTCGTGCCTGGCCGGATGCCAAGTATTTCGAAAGCGCTGAATTGCCCAAGGGCGAGTTGGTGCACATGCTGCGCAGCAAAGCTGTGCTCATGCCTGGCGTCACCATCACCCTGACGCATGAAAAGTCGGGCGAGACCCAAACCTGGCTCTACAAGGGTGGCCTGCGCGATTACCTGACTCAAACCCTGGTCGCCGATCCCATCATTCCGATGTTCGAAGGCGAGCAATACGCCAGCGGCAACGAATCGGAAAACTTCGCGGAAGGCGAGGGCGCAGCCTGGTGTGTGGCCTTCACCGAAGAAGGCGCGCCCATGCGCGAAAGCTACGTCAACCTGATTCCCACGGTGGCTGGTGGCACGCATGAAGCGGGCCTGAAAGACGGTTTGTTCAATGCCGTCAAGGGCTTCATTGAATTGCACTCCTTGTTGCCCAAGGGTGTGAAACTCATGCCCGACGACGTCTTCAGCCGCGCCAGCTTTGTGCTGAGCGCCAAGGTGCTTGACCCGCAGTTCCAGGGGCAGACCAAAGAGCGCCTCAACAGTCGCGATGCCCTGCGCCTGGTCAGCACCTACGTCAAGCCGACCATGGAGTTGTGGCTGAACCAGCACGTCGAGTTCGGCAAGAAACTGGCTGAACTGGTCATCAAGCAAGCGCAAGCTCGCCAGCGTGCAGGCCAGAAGGTTGAAAAGAAGAAGAGCTCGGGCGTGGCGGTGTTGCCCGGTAAGCTGACCGACTGTGAAAGCCGTGACATCGCTTTCAACGAAGTGTTTCTGGTGGAGGGCGATTCGGCCGGTGGCAGTGCCAAGATGGGCCGCGACAAGGAAACCCAGGCCATCTTGCCTTTGCGCGGCAAGGTGCTCAATGCGTGGGAAGTCGAACGTGATCGCCTCTTTGCCAACAACGAAATCCACGACATCTCGGTGGCGATTGGGGTGGACCCCCATGGCCCGAACGATTCGCCGGATTTGAGTGGTCTGCGCTACGGCAAGATCTGCATCTTGTCGGATGCGGATGTGGACGGTTCGCACATCCAGGTGCTGCTGCTGACCCTGTTCTTCCGCCATTTCCCCAAGCTGATCGAAGCGGGCCATATCTACGTGGCACGCCCGCCGTTGTTCCGGGTCGATGCGCCGGCACGTGGCAAGAAGCCCGCAGCCAAGCTTTATGCGCTGGACGAAGGCGAGCTGACCGCCATTCTCGATAAGCTGCGCAAGGAAGGCTGCCGCGAGGGCGCCTGGACCATCAGCCGCTTCAAGGGCTTGGGTGAAATGAACGCCGAGCAATTGTGGGACACCACGCTGAACCCCGACACCCGCCGTTTGTTGCCAGTGGCTTACGGCGAAACCGGGTTCGAATCCACCGAAGGTTCTTTCAACAAACTCATGGGCAAGGGCGAAGCCGCTGCCCGTCGCGAGTTGATGGAAATCTACGGGGATCAGGTCGAAGTCGACATCTGATCGCAGCGCGCCCATGAACTCGTCTCGCCCAACCCGACCCGGCTTGCCCAGCGAGCGAGCCGAACGGTACGAGCCCGAGTCATGGGGCATTGCGCCAGAGCGACCTGCCGTACCCACGGGGCCGAAGCAGGACAATCTGGCCAGCCAGGTCTTTCAGGCTGATGCCACGATCGGTCGTGATGCAGGGCACAACACCTGGGAACTGCTGGTGTCATGCCTGCCTGCCGATGCCCTGGTTCAGCAGTTCGAGTTGCGTTCGCCCTTCTTCATGGTGCTGCACGACCTGCATGGCGGGGCGGGGCGGCGCATGATGATGGATCTGGCAGCCAGGTTGCGCGTGCCGGTTCAGCGGCTGGTCATTCGCCGTCAAGGCTTTGGTACCGAATTGGCCTCGCTGTATTTCATCGAGATGCGTGCCAGCAATGGGCAGGTGGTTCGGCTGTATGCCAGCGAAGCCAAGGCCGATGAACTGACGCGCACGCAGCTCAAGCGGGTGTTGTTGGAACGATGCCGGCTGGGCATCATCATTGC
>CAYVOP010000091.1:9327-13617 GCA_964453105.1 uncultured Aquabacterium sp.
CTGGCCGACAAGCCTTTGCAGCAGCAATGGCTGCTCGAAGCAGAGTGGCCGGAGGAGCCGGTACTGGCCAGCCCCTCTCAGCCCGGGGCTTTGCACACCCTGGTGGGTTTGAGTGAGTCGCAACTCAACACGCTCGGGCATTACGCGCGAGACATGTCCATGCTCAAGGGGGTTGAATCGGTGGCCATTTTCAACGTGGCCACCCTGCAGATGGCAGCCCGTGCCGGACGCATGACGCCAGACGACGAGACCCTCATGAAGCAGGCGCGTAGCCTGGTGGCCTCGCTCCAGGGCTTGGGCGGCACCATGGAAACCGGCAAGGCCTTGTACGAGTGTGCCGTGCGCTACGCTCAGCATCACGTCTGGATCCGCCCCATGCGTGGCGTGACCAACATGCTCATGATGGTGCTGGTCAACGTGGACGCACCCACTGACCCGGCTGGCCTCAAAGCCGAGGCCGATCGGCTGGATCGGCAACTGGCCGCAGTGCGCTCAGCTTGATCAGGCGCGAGGGTGCCGGTTTACCTCGGTCTCGTCTTTTACCCACTGCTCGAATGGGGCGTAGATCAGGTCTAACGGTGTGGCGTAGATGGCGGGAAGCTCATAGGGGTGCAATTCCCGCAGCGCATGTTCAACCTGGCGATACAGGTCGGCGGTGGTTTTGCAGGTCAGCTTGAACTCTTGCCCTTGCTCGACTTGACCTTGCCATCGGTACACACTGGTGATCGGGTGAATCTGTACGCAGGCGGCGAGTTGGTGCTCGATCAGCGTGCGGGCCATGCTCTGAGCCACAGGCTCGGAGTCGACTGTGGTGCAGACCAGAATGACTTGCATGGCGACCTCCCATCCAATGAAACACTAAAGCTCGTTCACATTGGACAACAACTGATGGGCTCGCTGTTCGAGCTGTTGCTGCTGCGTCTCACTCATATTCTCCAACTGCTTGTAGACAAAACCGAGCCTTGGGTTGCTGCCCAGCGTGGTCTGGTGGCGCAAGTGGAAATGCCAGTACAGGGCATTGAAGGGGCAGGCTGTTTCGCCAAGGCGCTCTTTCGGGTTGTAGCGGCAGGCGCGGCACTCGTCTCCCATTCTCTGCAAGTAGGCTGCGCTGGCGGTGTAGGGCTTGGTGGCAAGCAGGCCGCCGTCGGCAAACTGGCTCATGCCCAAGGTGTTGGGCAGCTCGACCCATTCGAACGCATCGATGTAGATGCCCAGATACCACCGGTGTACCGCCTGGGGTGACAAGCCTGCCAGCAAGGCAAAGTTGCCGATCACCATGAGGCGCTGAATGTGGTGCGCATAAGCTTGATCCAACGATTGGCCAATGGCGTGCGCCATGCAGGCCATGTGCGTTTGCCCTGTCCAGAACCACTCAGGTAGATCACGCTGGTGATCCAGTTCATTGCGGCCGTCATAGCCAGGCATCTGAGCCCAGTACACACCCCGTACATATTCACGCCATCCCAGGATCTGGCGCACGAAGCCTTCCACTGCGGCCAGCGGCGCATGGCCTTGCTCGAAAGCCTGCACGGCGGCATCGATCACCTCGCGTGGGTTCAACATCTTGGTGTTCAGGGCAAATGACAACAGCGAGTGAAACAGGCGCCACCCCTGGGTGGTCCGAGCGTCTTGATAATCGCCAAAGTGGGGCAGGGCGTGGGTCACGAACTCTGTCAGGTCGTGCAGCGCCTCGGCGCGGTTCAAAGGCCACCGGAACTCAGCGGCTTGGGGCTGTCCGAAACTTTCGATGCCGGCCGCTTGAATCGCTTGCCAGAGTTTGGCGTGATCGTGCGGGGTTCGCCAGTCGGCCGGTAGAACGGGAGCGCCCTTCCAGGGCTTGCGGTTGTCCTGATCGAAGTTCCATTGCTCGCCCATTGGTTGGGTTGCCGATGCCATCAAGATGCGATGCTTTTTGCGCATGTGGCGATAGAAGTCCTCCATCAGCCAGGCTTTGCGTCCTGCAAACAGCCTGGCCACTTCATCGCGTTCGGTCAGGAAGTGTTCGCTGGGCGCCATCGAACACAGCACGGCTCCTGTGGCGTTGAGCTTCTCGCGCCAGGCTGCCAGCAGCTGGTCGACTCGGTATTCATCGGGCGCCTGGTATTCCACGTGCGTGGCCTGATAGTGTGCGATCAGGGCGTCGAGGTTGTCGGTCAAAGCCTGTCGGTTGTGGGCATCGTCGATGCGCACATAGCGAACCCGGTGACCCGCCTCTTTCAGCTGCCTGGCCAGATCGCGCATAGCGGCAAAGATGCCAATGACCTTCTGGGCATGGTGCAGGACGTAGTCGGTTTCCTGGCGCACCTCCATCAGCACGTAAACGACGTCGGGACGAATGGCCTGGAACCAGCTGTGGGTGGGGTTGAGTTGGTCGCCCAGAATCAGGCGCAGGGTGCTCATGCGCTCGGCTTTCGTTGGTGGCGGCAGCGGTCTGAGCAGTATTTCACTTCGCCCCAGACCTTCTCCCATTTTTTGCGCCAGACAAAAGGGCGGCCGCAGCACAGGCAGACCTTGCTGGGCAGATCAGACTTTTTGCGCATGCGCATTCAGTCAAACTCCAGTGGCAGTTGTTGGGTGGTAGCGGGGGGCAGAGCGGCGCAAGCCTGCTGTGCTTTCACGTGGGTCGAGGGGGCGCGGCCACGAGGGCCTTGCCTTGAGCCGTGCTTGTCCACAATTGCGGCCTTGGCTGCCCGAACCTCGGGTTGGGCTCGTAGCGCATGCAGGCGGGCCTTCGAGTCGCGCAAAGCGGTGCTGAGATCCACCAGTGGCAGGGGGATGTCGGCCTCGGGGTCGCTGCCCACGCGCAAGCCCAGGCGCGCTTGCAGATCGGGTGGCATCCGCCAGGGCTCCCACAACCAGGTGTCGGGCACGCGCCGCATGGCGGGCAGCCAACGGCGAACGAACACGCCTTTCGGGTCCTGATCCTGCGCCTGCTTGATCGGGTTGTACACCCGAGTGGTGTTGATGCCCGTGGTGCCAGATTGCATCTGCATCTGGCTCCAGTGAATGCCGGGCTCGTAGTCCAGAAAGTGTCGAGCCAGCCACAGCCCCACCGGACGCCAATGCAACCACAGGGGATAGGCTGCCGCGGATACGAGCATGGCGCGCATGCGGAAGTTCAGCCAGCCGGTTTCTTTCAACATGGCCACACAGGCGTCAACCAGGGGCCAGCCGGTACGGCCTTGGGTCAAGGCCTCGAAGTGGTGATCATTCCAATCCGCCTCACGCAGCCCGTCATACCCCCTGTGGACGTTACGCCATTCCAGCTCGGGTTCGCTTTCCAGTTTCTGGATGAAGTGGCAGTGCCAGTAGAGTCGGCTGGTGAAAGCCGTGAGGCCCTTTCGCCGCCGTTCTTCCGTCGCAGTGGCGGGCTCAGAGAGCTCGCCGAGCTGCGCCCGAGTGCCTTGCACCACCTGCCGCATGCTGACATTGCCCCAAGCCAGGTAGGGTGACAGGCGCGAACACGCATGGCTGGCGCTCAGTGGCGACGAAATACCGCCGCGATAGTGGGCGCTGCGGTCGGCCAGAAAGTCGGCCAGCACCATCAGGCCCAAGGTTTCGCCGCCCCGCTGGCGTTGAGGTGGATTCAATTCCGCAATGCCGAGGTCTGCCGCGCCTGGCGGGGCAGGCTCTTGCCAGGGCAGGGGCTGGGGGCGCAAGGGCGGCAGAGTCCAGGTCTGGGCAGACATGTGGGTTTCCCAGGCGGCTTGCCAGGTGTCTCGGTTGGCCAGGCGTCGTACCACCCCGAATTGCGCATATTCGTGCCAGATCACTCCCTGCGCGCGGCACCAACGCCCGACCGCCCGGTCGCGCTGGTAGGTCAGGTCATTGCCGGTTTCTTCATGGGAGTAGAGCCCCTCGAAGGGGGCGAGGTGGTGCAGGCGGGCCAACACATCGACCACTTCTCCAGTGACCACATGCAGCGTGACACCCTTACGCCGCAACTGCCGGTACAGATCGCGCAGGCTTTCCAGCACGAACTCGTAATGCTGCGAAGCGGCGTCTTCCTGGCGCCAGTAGCTCGGCTCAATGATGTAGAGGCATAGCACCGGTCGCTGTCTGGCGGCATGGCACAGCGCCGCGTGGTCGTGCACGCGCAAATCTCGCTTAAACCAGACAACGTTGTAGGACATGGCTGGCAAGCATAGGAATTCCGGAGCTTGCCGGCGCGCGGGCGGCCGATTAACCCACCCCGCTCAAGGGCTTGTCAGGGGGCGGTGGGGCCCAGTTTCACCCAATCTTCTTTCAGCCAGCCCACGGTGGTGACCTGGGTGATGGGGTGGGTGTAAC
>CAYVOP010000092.1:0-13396 GCA_964453105.1 uncultured Aquabacterium sp.
GGGTGCCGAGGTGGGCACCATTCTGAGGGGTGGGAACACGGCTGCTGGGTAGCCCACCGTAAAAGCGGTGGGCGCGGGCTGCTTCAGGCAGACGCCTTGGGCGGCAGGCCCCAGCGGCGACGAAAATCCGCAACGTCGCCTTTTGAAACCCTGTCGAACAATTCCTGAACGTCGGTCTTCATCTTGGGGACGCTGACATTTGAGACGCCCCCAGATCCTGGCTCAAACTCCTGCCCGGTCTCTTTCAGACGCAAGCGCCAATGCGGACATGGCCTGAAGTGCCGCACGGCTTCAAAGGCCACGCCCGCGACCTCAAAGGTTTGCACCGTGCTCATGCGACCCCCTGGGCTTGAATCACTGCCGTGGGCGAATTGGGGTAGCGGTTTTGCACCGTGAACCGGCCTTTGCCCAGCCGTTTGACGGCATAGCGTTTGCGGTTGGCGTTTGGGATGTTCCGAAGTGCAGTCAGATACGAGGCCAGCCAAGCGCGACCGATGGTCGTCTTGTACTGGGGCTCGTCGCTGAAAAAATAGTCGAAGTTTTGATGCTTGGCCATCTGGTATCACCTCCGTGCTTATTGAGTGCTGAGACAAAAGACTGCCCAGTAAGGCCCGTGGGCGTCCTTTCGTCTTTCTGACCAAAGTGCCGCGACTTCGTCAGACACTTCGATCTGTTTACCGCGCATGGCATTTGCATACTTGCCCATGTCATAGCGCATGCGGCGCAGCGTTCTGCCATTGACCGGCTTGAACAGCGATTCGGTCAGGACCTTATCGGCTTGTGCCTTGGTGCCGATCTCCAACTTTTTCATAGAGTCACCTGCGCTTCCATCGACTCCAAAAGGGCACAAGCCTTTTTGTACGTGGCATTGAGGGAGGCCCAGCGCATGCCAAGCACGTCAATTTGATGCCCTGGCAAGTCCTGCCCGTGCTTGTTCTTGATGTCCTGGCAAAACGCCTTCAACACGTCGACAAGCTGCTGTCTGCTGACCGAGGACACACTGTCTCCACCGGACATGGCCACCGCATCCAGCGGAGTCATTTCGGTTTCGTCAAAGGCGTTAGGCAACACCAATTCCATGTACTTCACTTTGCGTCCTCCTGGTTCACACGTGCGCTGTCGCTTGGGTTGGACGCCTTGACGGCGTCGGCCAGATTCTTGAGAAAGGCCTTCTTGGTTGAACCTCCTACCGAAGCGCCATAGGCGCTCAGGTATGTTTTGGCTGCGCTCAGCTTCATGAGGTTGCGATCCAAATTGGTCGTGAGCATTTGCAGCGTGCTGCGCGTCAAGATCCAATGCCCGGCTTGGGGCGGCTGAGCCTCGCCCTGGTCTTTGCCTGCAACGCCGAGCAGGCCCATTTGACAATCGCTCATGCTGCCTCCTTGAGGCTTGCGGGGTCGCTGGCCTGCTGCGCTTCGAGGTAGCGGCTGCGTTCGGCCTCCCATCCGCGCACAAAACCCGCGATGCCCGAGGCGGTGACTTTGCCGATCATGTCAAGGCGTTTTGCAGCCTCTTCCCCGGCCATGGTTGGGTCGAACGCCCCCAAAAACCGGGCCTTGAAAGCGCTGCCTTTTGCCCACCAACTGAATGTGCTTTGTCCGCAATCGACCATGTCAGCCATGTCATTCCCCTTTCCAAATTTGTCGCTTAGACGCGTCTTGCAAATGAACCCGAGCCGCCGCATTGAAAGCACGCGCCTCCATTGCGATGCTGAAACTGTGAAAGCCGACCTGCACCGGCACAGCGCGGGCACCTGTTCAATGCCGCCTGGGCTTGGCGCTCACGTTCGCGCTGTTGGATCTGTGCGATGCGTTCACGCTCCTGCGCTTGCTGCGCAGCCATGGCACGCTCGTTTTCTTCCTGAGTGATGGGTGTTGAGCCAAATAGCTCGGTCAACCAGTCGTTCGATTCGTTTGCCATATAGCCCTTGACACTGTGTGTTTTGCTGACCAGATTCCAAGATTCCGAGCCCATCGGACTCGTTTGGTGAGCAGGCTGTGGGTGGTTGCCTGCCGCCGTCTTTCCTGAGTTCTGTCGCCCGTTGATCCACAAGCCCCTGATAAAGGGAACGGCGGAAAGGGCCAGACATGAGGCCGCACGCGAATCGCAGCCGCAGGCGAGAATCGAACGGGGGAATGTCTGGGCGAAGCGAACCCTTGTAGCCGTGAGCGCAGGGGCTAGGGTTCAACGGAAATGGCGAAGGACTCAGGGAAGCGGGACAACGACAAGGCACGCTTCGCGCACCGAACGCTGGCGCGTAGCGCCCTCTAGCACGTAGGTGCTCTAGCTTGGCTGTTGGAGAGCGTCAGCGGCCCGACGCCGAAGACAAGGCCTGCCTTGTTGGCAGGCCAGCGACCGGGCATCAGTCCAGGCACTTGGCAAAGTAGAACCGGCCACGCTCGGGAAAGACGCGCACGTTAGGCTGATCCTTGTCACCGACCTTCACCGTCCACTGCGCCTTGCTCCGAGCGCCCTCCACCTTGGTCAGGTGGATGTTCTGTTTGTCGGTGCAATAGAACCGAGCGATCAACTCGGTTGCCATGCCGATAGATGGCGAGCTTCCAAAAACCGTGCCCTTGGTCTTGAGTCGGTTCTCTGCCGCCATCGTTGTTGTGGTGGTGTTCATGATCGTGTCCTTTCAATGCAGGGCGAGATTGCCCGTGATCGGGCGGTCAGGCCGCAGCGCAGGATTCCAGGGTGCAAACGGCCGCAAGGACGCGAGCGCCGTGGCGCGAAGCCCTTGAATCCAAGAACGGCCTGATAGGCTCGGATCACTAGCAAGCTAAGACCCTCGCTCCGCCCGACATCGAAATGCTGCCCGGAGCGAAGTGACGGGCTCGGTCGTCCTAATGCGACATTGCGCAGCCAGGTCGATGGATCTGGGCAGTTTGGCAAACTGGCGACGCCAGTGCGCAGCACCCAAAGGGTGCGGAGGCGTCAGGCCCCGAAGGGGTGCCAGCCCAAAGGGCTGAGCAGATCGATAGCCAGCCGATGGCTGGGCGAGACCCGCAGGGGCTCGATCCAAAGGACCAGAGCCCGACCGGCGAAGCCGGGGACGCCAATAGGCATGCGGTCGTCCCAGTCCACAACAATCAGTCCATGCCAATGTTGTTCATGCGATTCAAAGTTGTAAGCCACGGACCCTAAATCCACCCCGACACCCGCCGAAAGTTGCGTGTCAAAAGACGGCTTACCACCCCACTTCAACGCATCAATGTGAGCATCCAAATGCATTTGCTGCATCACCCTGCTCACTCCAAACATCACCTTCAGGAAGGTCATTTGGGCTTTGAACGCTGACGAGCCATTCCAACTCATCAGCAGCAGAAACAAGCTCGATTGCAAACCGATGTTGGAACGCTGCGACCTTTGGTGATGAACTTGGTCATCAATGTCCCTCAGCAAAAGCTGCAATGCATGCCGCCAAGCCTAGGCGAGATCATGATGTTTCGTAGCGTTGGCGGTGCGCTGAAGAACTCCCGCAGCTCTCATCAAACCAAAAATCGAAACGATTCAATGGGTTTTGAGACTATGTTTTCCCGCGCTATAGGTCGGAACGACGATCTTTTGAAACTATGTTCTCGAATTTTGAGACTTTGCAATCTGGACGAATCGATTGCACATGGACTGCGACCAGGGAGAGGGACGACCTTGCCAGCGGCGCGTCAGCACCGAGACCGGCGCAGATGCCGCGCTTGTTCATCTTTGATGGGCAAGCGCGGTTCGATTGATCGCGAGGTGCCAGCATGGCCAGCTCGCAGAGCGTAGGCCATGCTCATGTCAAAGCGAGCAGCAAGCGCAGCGGCTGCACTGCGCAGGACGCCGCGCGGCGGGCGCAGCCCAGGAGCGCCCCTCCCGCCCGAACGAACGGGGCGGAAAGACTCAGTAGCCAAGCAAGGCGCGAAGCTCGGTCATATTGGCGACGGTATCCGTCCTGGTCGACCAAACACCGGAGTGGGTGTCCAGCTCTTCCGAATCGACCTCGATGAGGTTGCCAACAATGCGGGCAGGGTTGTCGTGGCTGCGAGCAAACGCAGCAAGCCTGTCGAGTTCCTCTTGACGATCTGGCGACAACACCCAAGCCCGGTACTCCAGCACCGCGTCCGGCATGGTGTCGCGGCGAGATGGTGACAGCAGGTGTTGCAAGCTGTGCGCGGCGTCCACCTCACGCAGTTCAAAAGAAAAGCCGACCTTGCCGCACAGGCCTGCACCGTTGCTACACCCTGCTGCCAGTCGCCCTTTTGCGAGATCGACCGCAGCAATGACGCTGGCCAAGGAGGCTCCTTCCGCCCCCTGCACTTGGATTTCAATTCTGTACATCTTGTGTCCTCGCCTGTTTTTGTAATGCCCGGTCAGACATCCATTTGATCGCGGGTGATGAAAACAAACTGGGTGGCACTGATCCTGTGGACGGCAAACAGTTTCCAGAACCAGCGGCCACCTCTGTGCTCGGCCCCGTCGATCATTTCGTGAAGTGCAGCTCTCACCTCTTTGAGATTCCAGCCTGCGCCCGCTGAAAGTTTCAAGGCGTGGTGGTATCGAAAGCTGGTTGCGCTCTCCCTCACCACGCGCCGTGTCAGCAATTTGGCGTAGGTGAATCGCGCCTCGCCTGAACCCGCCGCGTGAAGCATGATTTTGTTTGCCATGGCCTGCACCTCAATCGAGCAACTGACGCTCAGCGGTTTGGTCCTGGCTCATCAGCTTGCGGTGGCTGGCGCTGGTGATTAGGCAGCCGTAGACATCGCTTTGAAGCCTAGTGGCCTCCAGCCATTCGCCTTGCTTGCGCAACTCGATCACTTTGGGCCGGATCATCAGCTTTGCGAGAACCGCCCTCGCCTGCTTGTCGTCCGCCACTTTCCAGCAAAGGCTGTAGCTCTTGCCGAAGTTGTGTTCGCTGTGAAAAAGCCGCTCTGGCCTTTCCTCTCCCATTTCGGGGGTGTACGCGGCCATTACAGAATCCTCCGCACTTGAACCAATTGGAGCGCGGCGGTCGCGCTCAGCCCGCCGTATGCCGCCGCCTTGCGTTCAAGGCCAATTTCATAGCCGCTTGCCCAGGCCCCTGCCAAATGGTCGTTGACGGCCAATGCAACGGGAATGTTTCTCCCGGCCATACCGTCCCAAATACCCTGGTCCTCGGCCAAGATGCCAGCTTGAAGTTTTAATTCAAGCGCCTTGATGGGATGGGTATTCAAACCGATACTGGAAGCGATCATGTGGAAAAGAGCAGGTAACCCACGCATTTCAAACCCCCATTTGTTAATCAATGGGGTAATTATATATTCCAATCGATTGACCGTCAATACATTGATGCAGACGCATACATTGATAATCAAAATGTCAAACGGTCATTAATAGGGTAACCCTATTAAGTCGGATGGCGTTTGCATGCCTGGATTTACTTCCGGCTGCAGCCGTCCCGGTCCGAAGCCTGAGCACCCGGTTTGCGGGCGCTCCTGGCCTCCTTCAGCGGATCATTCGCAGGCCTTCTTCACCGTGGACCGCAGCATGGAGTTGCGCGTCCTTGCCCTGCCGATTTCCCAAGCGAGCCAGCGCCAATGTCCCTTCATCGGCACTGGAGAGCCCGTCTTTGAGGTTGGTTATGGTCTTGGCCTTCCCTGGCCCCAGCCGTTCTACATAGGCATTGGCGGCATCCTGGCTGTACCCCGGCGCGAGCGCCTCAAGTTTGGGCGTCACGGCGATCACCCAGCCAATGGCCCAAGCCTCCGCATGGGCGGGAATCAACTTCGCATCAAGCTTTTTACGGTCGGCCCGCATTTGGCGACGAAGCGCCTCAAAGCAATATGCCGACAACTTCGCTTGAGTGCTCGGTGCCACAAAGCTCAGCTGCCCAGCCTCACGGGTCTTGCGAACACCGCGCCAAGTCCAGTTCTCCCCCTGCCTTCCCGCCCGGAACAAAACGCGTGCTCCAAAAGCCTTGGCCACGGCGTCGGCCAACATGTTTTCGTAGATGGGAATACCAGTCTTGCCAGCTGATTTGACTTCTTCAATCTGGACCTGAGCCGCCTGGACGTCCGATTGATCGAGGCCGAATTTCTTCATCAGCGCATCAGCTTGACGCTTCGCGCTGACCGCTTCATTCTCGTTGCTGGACGTTGCAAGTGCCAGCAGTTTGGTGATCTTGCGCAGTGCTCCTTCTTTGTTCATGGTGGCCTCAATACTGAGCATCAGCCATGCAATGGCTTTCTGCGAAGTTCATGCCGCGCACCGTTTCTGCGCTTTGGCTTTCCGAGTGGAAAGCCTGCTTGGTGGCGGGGAAGTAGGCGATGTCATCGCCCTTGCTGATCGCCTTACCTGTCTCGGGGCAGGTACTGGGAAAGCGTGCTTTTGTGAAGTAAGGGCGCGTGTTGCCGCTGCTGCGTCGGAAACCCATGATTGATCCTCTCTGCTTAAGTGAGGCTGGGCCGCTCAGACCCAGCGTCGGCGTTACTGTCCTTCGTTCGCTTCGTCGGACTCGTCAAGATCCTGCTGGACCGCGTGCTCTTGACCCGCACGAACCAAGGTGGGGTTGCGTAGCACCGATGGCAACCAGCGACGGTCTTCGAGCAGCTTGCTGGCTTCATTCGCCGCCTCGCCCTTCTTCAACTTATCCAGCGTTTCTGCCGCCCCTTCCGACATGGCTTCGGCTACTGCGGCTTTCATCTTGGCTTTGGGTACGTGATTGAAGAAGCTCTCCGGTGTGGCCTGCCACCAGTCCGCCATGTCCAGCCCCACAGCGCGTGCCAACAGATCGCCATGGTGTGGCCCTGGCCGTCCTTGAATGCAATTGATGGTTTTTGCGGTACAGACGGCGATCAGCGATTGAAGTTCCAGGATAGGCAGACCCAAGAGCCATCCCATCAGTTCGGTGGGATCATCTGGCAAGCGTCGATCCCATGAGCCCCAAATGGCTTCCAACTCTGCCCACGCCTTGCTTTCTTGCATGTCGTCAGCCCCACTGGTCATGTGGTGTTCACTGCTGCTGGCATTGATTTCCAACGCACTTCGGCGCATGTATGTTGTGCCAAAAACGTTTTGCACCAAGCTGTGCGCCAAAGCTGCCAAAGCAACTTGGACATTGCGTGCAACCATCACTTGCAGGGCTGCTGTGCGATGGGAAGTCAGACGCCTAGTCAAACTCTCAGAAAACTCTGCCTTGACTGGCTTGGCACGCTCCTGCTCATCCAACTGCAAGCCTCGCCCCTCGCCTGCCTCCCCACCTGTTGCCGCTTGGGTCTTGGCAAAGTCCTCACGACGAATCAATCCGCGATGGATGGCGACGGTCGGTGGTGAACCCTCCTTGATGGTGACAATCGCCCCGCCAACCGACTTAACTTCGTCGCCCCAAACCTCAAGGGCCTTGCTCAGTTCTTCACGCTGACCCTCCAATGTGTCGTGCTCTTCTGAGAAGCGTTCGTAATTCTCGTCATAGGACTCGCTTTCCTCATCGAGCTTGTCCATTTCGTCTTGCAGTTCTTGCTGGCGTTTATCGATACGATCAAACTCAGCCTGCTCTTGTTCGGTTGCATCGCGGTGGCTCTTTTTGCCGACCACGAATGCGGATCGCAAGTCCTGCTGAGAACACACTGGACGCGCCTCAACCCAAGCCCATCCTTCTGCACGTAGCGCCTCGCAAGTGGGCTCAAGCAATTGAGCCGCCACCTTGTCGAGCAACACCTTGTCTTGGATGTACCCTTCACCAGCTTCATCGCTGAACAAGTCGCGGCGAACCTCGCCACCAGCAGCCTCAAAGGCTTCGACACCGACAAAGGCGGCCACAGTGTCAGACGCGGTTGACACTTCATCAGGGGTGATGGCTCGACGCAGTGCCGCTGGCGTTTTGTTCCAATAGCCCGCGTTGTTCCAGACATCCACTTGCTTTGCGTGATCTGGGCAGATGACCAGCGCCTGGAGTTGCTCCTGCGTGATCTTGTCTTGGCGGAATTCCTGAATCAATTCAGGTGCGGCGTTCATCAATGACAGGCGGCGTTTGATCGTCAGCGTCGTGCAACCGAAGATGGAGGCAACCTGTTCTTCAGTTTTACCTTCCTTGATCAGGTCCGCAAATGCCTGCATTTCGTCCGCTGGGTGCATGGCTTGGCGCGTGTTCTCAGCCAAGCTCACCTCACGCCCACGCTGGGAATCAATGATGTTGCACAGCACCTCGTAATCAGGCGAAATCTTGCCTTGCTCAACAAGGAGCATCAACGCGCAGCGACGACGCTCACCGGCATCGACCTCGTACAACGGTGCCGACTTCTTACCCTTCCCTTTGCCCGTCACCTCGACAACAGACAGCGCCTGGAGCAAGTCCTGGGCGAGAATCATGGCAGCAAGACCGGGAATGTCACCCTTGTCTTCACTCTGCGCCCGTACATTGCGTGGCGATGGGATCAGCTGCGAGACAGGCACGTAACGTGTCTCAATGATCGCGCCCTGGGCGGGAGCGCCGGAATCGTTGTTGCCTTGAGCGGCATCTGTGGTGTTGTGAACTACTGAAAGCACGGCAGACATGGTGATTTCCTTTGCTTTGATTGAATGAGTCGATTTGAGATTTAGGCGGCTTGGCTCATTGCGAGAGCACGGCCCTTCAGCGCCCCAATAACTTGTTCAGTTTGGCAACCGCATTTTTCTGTCGCCTCCACCACCAGCGATGCCGGGTACGAGCCGAAATTCATCGTGCGCTTTTCGCGTGGTGTGAGCACACTCCAAATTTCATCAATTTCCTTTTCCAAGGTCTGCCCGTTCGTTTGATTCAATTCCTTTGCCATCTTTGAATCTCCTATCAAGAAACGTTTAGTGCGCAACCGCTACCGCGTAAATCGGCTAGAAACTGTTAATCACTTTCCCAACCGTTGATAACATTATATCAGCAATCGATTGACCGTCAATACATTGATAAATGAAAGTTCAGAAAATATATTTAAATACTCACCCCGATTTGGAACAGAACCGGACTATTCTTTTCATGTAGAACCAGAACATGGCTGGGCGAATGAGGTTGTTCACTGACATCGAGCGCTTGGCCGCCAGCCTTGCGCTGGCGGCTTTTGCGGTAGTCGCCGGGTCGGTAGACTGCCCCGCCAGAGGACGGGGCCGACGTATCCCGCAAAACGCATGTCAGTGCGCTTGGCCGTGGCCCGCAACCAATTCGCGTCACGCGAATTGCTCCCATTTACCAGTCGAGCGGGTTGGCCTAAGCCCGACGCAGAAGCAGGACAGAGCCAGATCGGGAAAGCTTTCGGCGCCCGATCTGGGCACTCTGGGTAGCACCCAGAGTGATCCTGTGTATGTGGCGGGCATTCAATAAGAGCCAAACCGCGCGGCTGCTCGATTCATTGGTCGCTGCAAGAAGCGCAATGAGTGGAGGCGCGCATCCCGTTGCGCAGGGGATTGCAAAGACCCGAAGCGACGGGGCGGGACGCTGGCCGGAGGCCAGCACTTTTTCCTTCCCGCACCCTTTCAGGCTCCAGCCGTTGCCCAGGCTTGAGGTGGGCAACTTGTGTCCCGAAGGGCCGTCCACAGGCTCAGCCCTGTGGGCGGTCAAGTTGTCCACCGGAAAATTTGGGGCCTTACGCCGTGTTGAATTGGAGACTGATGTCAATCAGTGGTCGTCGCAGGATATCGACGGTGGTCAGCCGCCGAACCCAAAGGGCCGTCCACACTTGTGTGGGCGGGGCGAGCTGTCCACGGGCGAGATCCTTTTTCGGGGAGCAGTGGGCAACTTGTGTCCCGAAGGGCCGTCCACAGGCTCAGCCCTGTGGGCGGTCAAGTTGTCCACTGTGGGCGAGCAGGCAAAGAATTACTGACGTGCGAACACGGCAGAACTGGCAGCTACTTCAGTCAAGTGCCAAAGTGCGCCAGCAACAATTTGGCACCGCCGCCGGCCGCCCCGCACACCAACCCAAAAGCGAACAATTTAATCGTCATCATGACATCGGCATTCACATCGCTCGGCCGCCGCGCGCCCGACCGCCAAAGGACGGCACATAGGCCGGCAACCATCAGCCAGCCAAGCATCAGGCGGCCGTCACCCAAGACCGTTCCAGCCCCAAGTTCGGCTCCAGCCACGAGCGGAGCACCGAGTGCGATGGAGAAGACAAAGGCGGTCGATGCGCGTGACATGTTCGGTCGGATTGGTAGCCCAGTTCCCACGCATCCTACCAGCGCAAAATGCCGACCCATCAGTGTGAGCCTTACTCGTCGTTAGTTCACATCACTGTAAAACCTCATGCGATTGGCGGTCTGGCGCCCCGAGTCACGATCCATGCCACTGGGTGCGTGGCTTATGCTATTCGGTGGTCCAGACCTGGACGCACAGCTCGAAGCCCATGTTTGACATCATCGCTGCCTTACAAAAGGTATTGGACGCAAGTGCAAAGAAGGCAATCTTTGACTGGTTTGACCAGTTACCTAAAGGTGCGTTTTGGCACGTCATTTCAGACTATGTCTTTGGCGACCCACAGCGCCACGACACGGCCTCTTTTGTGGTTCTCCTTCACCACGACACCCTCGATACGATGTTGGGTTACATCGATGATGTGGCGCCCGTCGACATCAAGAAGAGCAGCTCGGCCTCAGAAGGATTGATCCAATATCTGACATCCCCCATCGTGTTCAGTTTCACGTTCGTGCTCGGCCATGGCGACAACTTCCTTGCCACTTACGCAAAAGTGGCCGACATGATCGGCGGACTTGAAGAATTGAAGACTCTCGCAGCCGCGATGGCCGCCAAGTCGCCCCCTGAGGACCCATACTTTTCTTCGGTACAGAAAAGGCTCAGCGCATTTATCGACGATCTCAAAAGCAAAGGCAATGCAAAGCTAGCGCGCCAGGCCCTACTGGTGGCTGCCTATGCCGCAGTCGTGCTGGAGTACCTGGATCAGTGCACGCAGCCCTCCACCGTCAGTTGGATCTCAGACCGGGACGCGATCCTCCAGCGTCACGATGGGGTTGTCTGGGATATTGCCTCACTGATGTTCTATCTGCTCAAAGGGAATCGACAGTCCACGCTTAACCCAACGCGGACTGTGATTGATGCCCCGAGGTTGTTGCACATACGCCCCGACGAGGTCGGCAAAAACTACCTCGACCCTCTTATCCGCATGGCTGACTACCTGGCAGCGGCGGCGTCCGGAATGAATCTTAATACGGGGGAGTTTGCACACTCCAAGCTGGCGTCGATCGGCTCCCGATGCTTCTTTCAGTCTCAAAACAGCGTTTTGTGCACCCTGTCTTGGTCCGGTGAGGGCTTCCAAGTTAGACGCTTAGGCGCTCGTCCTATTGCCGGGCCATGAAGTTTTAGGCGCGGGCGCAATCACATATCCAACAAAGGGCAAAACCCTCGTCTCGACTACACTGTTCAAACGTACAGTATCCTCACGAAAACACCAGACTCAAATAATGCAATGGAGCGTCATTCAGCTCTGGAGGGACGGCAAAAAAATGGACAGCCGAACCGCTGGGCTCACCCGAGAATTCACCGGCTCAGGTTGGGTGCGTGTACTGCCGGACAAGTCCGGCCGTCTCGTGGCCACGTTCAGTCGCGGAGACGAACAGCAATTGCTGCCACCACTGATCAAGGCTGAAATCCTTGAGCTGACCGACAAGACGATGACGCTGGCGGGCCTTCAGCAAACCTCCCTTCGAGGCCCGTGGCACTATCAGGTGTGGTCATGTTTTTTGACACACAGCGACCGTATGGCATGAGGAGCGGAGCATGAAGAGCGAAGACGATTGCCACGCATGGGTGGCTCGGTACATGTCGAGGGTGCGACAACTTGCCCCCAAGTCGCAGAATGCGAGCGACGAAGCAATGGCCTACGACGTGTGGCGTGCTGCCTGTGGTGATCAGTCTCCCGAAGAAGCCGCGGCTGTAGCGGCTGAGGAATACTTTTCAAACGAAAGCACTTGGCAGATTCAGGCCTTAGACGCAGGCAAGTGGGTTGGCATCAGCCCAATCTTCGAGATCGAGGTTGGCTGGTTTTGGATGGCGAAAGACGACGACCTGGTGCCCAAGTCCGAAGCTGAAACGTTGGCGGCCAAACTGCGGTTGAGCACGGGGGGCGATTTTCGGGTGATCAACAAGAGCGAGGCTAGAACAAGCTCTGATTAGCGTTCACTTGGGCTTTCGATGCAGCGAGGGCTGCCAACGCTTCGTCCGTGCGCTGAGCATCAGCCTGGTCGAACACCTCTGGTGGTTGGAGCCTTAGGAGCACCCTCGCCTCCGTTTCGGTACCGTACAGCCATTGGTCCCAATCAGCCGGATCGATCTGGATGACCGACCGTTTGTCCTGCTGATCTGCGGGTAGCGGCTGTTTCGTCTTTGGGTCTACGTCTGGGCGATGAAGACGTCCAAGCAAGGTATGCCCAGTGCAGTTCATGGTAAGCATGGTGTAGTTGGGCACCATCTCGCCAGTTGATGGGTCCGCCCACTCGTCCCAAAGCCCAGCAAGCGCCCAAGGCGCTCCGTCCGCCCGCCTGAGCTGCCAAGGGATGTGTTTCAACGTCTCCCAGTTGGGCTCCTGATACCAAGCAACAGGGATGATGCAACGCTGGCCAGTGCGCCAAGCCTTCTTGAATGTTACTTTCTTGTCGATGTCTTCTGTTCGAGCGTTGTTGGTCGAACGAGCCTTGCCTTTGATGGGTGCATCCGCCGGCAGCGGTCTGCCGGTCTTGGGGTGCAGGTATTCAATCCGGGTTGGCTGGCCATGTCGAATCAGCCCCCACTGGCCCACCACCCCAACCAGCCCTCCCACTCCAGGCTTCACGAAGACCCCAGGTGCGAATGGCGCAACCACCTTGTCTTTGTCAAAACCAGGCACATCGAACAGCGTCCTCGCGTTCGAGACGATCTGCTCGATTGCTCCAGGCGCGGGCTTGTAGAGGTTGCACATGAGGCACGAGCGTACTACCAAATCCGCGCGCACAGCGCCGCCGCGTCTGCGGCACTAGACTTGAAGCGAGCGCGCGAGCCTTGGTTGAAAGAGGCCTTGTTCCAAGAGGTTGCTCAACGGGCTAGGGCTGCAGCACTAAGCTCAGACGGTAATCAGTAGACCCGCCGGTAAGCCGCCGCCACTTAGACGAATTGGTAATAAGCCGGCCGCTTTTGAAGCGATTTTTGCTTATGTGCTATTTCTGGCCTTATCCCGGCTGACCCTCCTATGCGCTGATCATTTTTTAGGCACCCTGTGTTTTCCCCTGGGAAAACACGCTTTCGCCGCCTGCTTGCCAACAGAGTTATCCACAGAAACAGTGGATAGTTGACCGGACTGCAGAGGCCGGAAAGCCAAGCCGACAAAAAAAACGCCACCGGTTTAAGGTGGCGTTAGAAGATGCATTAATTGCATCACCGGTTCAGGGAGGAATGCCGGTGTCGAATACACGACGTCAAAATTTT
>CAYVOP010000093.1:0-13351 GCA_964453105.1 uncultured Aquabacterium sp.
TGCACCGGATTGCAAATCCGTGTAGGTCGGTTCGACTCCGGCCCGCGCCTCCAGATACAAAGCCTTCTGTACCCCGCCGGTTCAGAAGGCTTTTTTGTTGGCGTCGTGCGGTGTGGTTCGGCGTATCAACTGGCTTCAACCAGGCGGCTTGTTTCCTGCAAGATCTCGGCGCCGCGGCGGGTCAAGACCAGCATGCTGCCAAGCTCCTTGAACCACACATTCGCGTGACGTCGTACGAAAAGCGGGTCAACCACAGGGGGCCTGATCCCGTCGCCGGTTTTTTTCCCGTCAAAGAGCTTGCGGAAGAGTGCCAAGTCATCTTCGGTGTAGGGGTGGGTGCTGTCCATCGGATGCTTTCATCAAACTCCAATGTCAGCATGCTGCCAGATATTCAGGAACTGCGCCTATTTGTGTAGGGGAATCCTGATGTGCGGCGGTAAAAAATGACAAAAATGAACAGTCCTAGCAGGACGGCTTACCCCGCATTTTTGACCAACTGAATGACCCGCATCTGGTCCTCATGGCTGAGGTCCGGATACATCGGAAGGCAGAGCACGCCTCTGGCAGCCTGGCTGGCGACGGGCAGATTGTCGCGGTGGGCCGAGGGAAGGCCGCGATACATCGGGAACTCTGAGATCAAGGGGTAGAAGTACCGTCGAGCGTAGATGTTGTTGTTGCGCATGACGGTGTAGAGCGCGTCACGGTCGATGGGGTAGTTCTGATCAATCAGGATTGGAAAGTACGAATAGTTCGAGACCGTTTCCCCTGAGCGGTCCAGGCAGCGGATGCCAGGGACCTCAGCCAGGTGCTCTCGGTAGATCGCATCGATTTCTTGTCGGCGCTGGATGGCGCCGTCGATGTATTTCAGTTGGAGCATACCCAGCGCGGCATTGAATTCGCTCATCTTGCCGTTGATGCCGGGAGCAACCACGGTGACTTCGTCCACGAAGCCGAAGTTCTTCAAGTGATCAATGCGCTGCTTGGTTTTGGCATCGGGGCACACGATGGCGCCGCCTTCGAAGGTGTTGAACACCTTGGTGGCATGAAAGCTCAGGACCGACAGATCGCCGTAGCGCAGGATGCTGCCGGTTTCATTGCGCACACCGAAGGCGTGGGCTGCGTCGTAGATGACTCGCAGGTTGTAGTTGTCTGCGATTTTCTGAATGGCATCGACATCGCAGGTGTGGCCGTAGCAGTGCACCGGCATGATGGCCGTGGTCTGCGGAGTGATGGCCGCTTCGATCTTGCTGGGATCAAGGTTGAGCGTGTTGGGGTCGATGTCGACGAACACGGGTTTGATGCCGTTCCAAAGCAATGAGTGGGTTGTGGCAACAAATGAGTAGGGCGTGGTGATGACTTCACCAGTGATGCGCAAGGCCTGCAGGGCGGTGACCAGTGCGATGGTGCCATTGGAGAACAGAGCGATGTGTTCAACGCCCAGGTATTCGCAAAGGGCCTTTTCCAGTTGCTGGTGGAATGGGCCACCGTTGGTCAGTACTTTGCTGTCCCAAATCTTTTCCAGATAGGTTGTGAACTCCTCCAACGGGGGCAGGAATGGCTGGGTAACGAAGACCTGTTTGTTGCTCATCAACTTGCTCCGAAGTGGGGCCGGTTCAAACGGACAGGGCTGCCCAGTCCACATTCGGGCTGAGGTAGCCTTCCATGGAGTGAGTCGAGAGCCCGGGGATGGGGGTCAGAAGGACACGACCACGTTTCTGGGTCAGTTGGGTGAAGAAGTGGTAGTCGGTCTTGCCACTGGCCCAGATGTCGAAATCACGCTCGAGTTCCGCCTTGCTGACGATGAAGGAGGCGCAACTGGAGGGCGCAGTCCGCCAGTGATGCGATTGAGACAGCAGCAGCCGACTTTGAAGGTCGTGGTACATCGGCAGGATGTATTTGTCTTTGTGGTCGTACAAAGACACGATGTCGAACTGGTGTGGGCTGTTGTACAGCTCAAGGACTTTGCTGACCCAACCGTGTTGGTGCAGGTAGTCGTTTTCCAGGAAATAGATCAGGTCTGAGTCGGGTACGGGTAGAGAGCGAGCCAGCGACATCGTGATCAGAAACGAATTGATGTCAGAGCCGCCTTTGATGAACTGGATCTTGACGCCCAGTGCCTCGTTGGCAATGTAGGGCGCGATGAAATCAGTCTGCAGTTGCTCAAGAGACCCGTCGTACACGACTGTCAACGAAACACGGTGGCCTTGCGGGTCGGCGGCGATGGTCTGCAACAAGTTGTGGAAGCACTTGGCATGGGAGAACCATTCCGGACGCGTTTTATTGGGGTCGCGACTCCGCTTTTCTGCGGACACGTGAACGTGTCTGTAAAGAATGTGGATACGGCGTTCTTGTGCTGCCATCGCGACCTCGGGGTCTTGTGTTTATGGTGGGATATGAGTGCCCAGAGTAGAGGAAGCCTTGGCTGGCCAGTGGTGGCAATAAAAAGCCATTTCCCGCTCTGTTCCCATGTCATGGAATTCTAGAGGCCAAGCTGGCGGTGATGGGCAATCTGCCACAGCGGGGAAATACGCGGTATTCGGGCCTCTATTGCGGCTAAAGCAGCGCGGTCTCGACACCTAGCATTCCTGTATGTGCCCCCAAAGGGTTGGTCTCCAAGCGACCTGCCCGTTGCAGTTTGGGGTGCATGCAAGGAGTTTTTGGTTGAACACCCCTGACGAGTCCGATTTGATCGAGCCAGTCAACATGCCCGATGCTGAGGTGGCAGGGGATGGTGCGTCTTCGGTGGATGATCCCTTGCTCGAAGCGGTGATGTGGCTTTGCCGACATCACGGGGTGGATCGCACGGAAAACTCTCTTTTGAATGGCACGCGCCCGGAAGGGGCCATGACGGGCCAGCAGGCGGTCGAGGTACTCAAGCGTGCAGGTTTCAGCGCGACGCTGGTCAAGCGTCCGCCAGGCAAGATCCTGGGCTTGTTGATGCCGGTGGTGCTGTTGCTGCGCAACGGCGATGCTGTGATCTTGACCAAGCGCATCAGTGTGCGATCCAAGCGCGCCGGTGGTGCCCGCTACGAAGTGGTCATGCCGGGGGCAGGTGGCGAGATGGTGACCGCCACCGAAGAGGAGTTGCTGCCAGAGTATTCGGGCTACGCCTTGTTGGCCGCGCTCAAAAGCAGCAATGGTCAGGGGGCCGCGGCAAGTCATGTCGATGAGCCTGACGCCCATTGGTTGTGGTCCACCATGAGGAACTACTTGCCCTACTACCGGGGGGCGATGGTGGCAGCGTTGCTGAGCAACATGCTCATGCTGATCACGGGTTTCTTTACCTCGGTTGTTTATGACAAGGTGATTCCGCACAAGGCCATGACCACGATGTGGGCCATGGGGGTGGCAGCCATCTTGGGCATTGTGTTTGATCTGGCCGCACGCCAGCTACGCAGCTACCTGATTGACATCGCTGGCAAGAAGGCTGACCTGGCGATGGGCAACATTCTGTTCAATCAGGCCATCAATATCCGCCTGGAGCACAAACCAGATTCTGCAGGCTCGTTTGCGCACAAACTGGCCCAGATTGAAGTGGTGCGGGAGTTCTACACCTCGGCCAGCACGGCGGTGTTGACCGACATGCCCTTCATCCTGGTCTTTGTTCTGATGACCTATGTGGTGGCGGGTCCGCTGGCCATGGTGTTGCTGATTGCGGTGCCGGTCGTGCTGGGCATGTCCTTCGGCGTGCAGTCGATTCTGCGCCGCCTGATGACTGCGAACATGTCTCAGCATGCGGACTTGCAAGGCACGCTGGTGGCAGTCGTCGAGGGCTTGGAGGATGTTCGGGCAGCTGGTGCGCAGGGGTATTTCTTGCAGCGCTATCAAGCTGCGAATGCGGCGGCGGCATCTTCTTCGTTGAGGGCTCGCGCCATAGCTTCGATCGTCAATAACTTCACCATGATCATGCAGCCGCTGGTGACGGTGGCCATGCTGATCTGGGGCGTGATCCTGATTCAGGATGGCCACATCTCCAGTGGCGCGCTGATCGGTGCGGTCATGTTTGCGGGGCGTGCCATTGCGCCGCTGTCGTCAGTGGTGATGCTGGCCGGACGGTTCCAGGGGGCGAGGGCGGCCATGCGCACGCTCAACGACCTGATGGCCATACCAACCGAACGTGACCCGGAGAAGCGCTATCTGTCTCGCCCCACGGTTCAGGGGCAGTTGGCGTTGAGGGACGTGAGTTTTGCCTATCCGAAAGGCAATCGCCAGCATGCACCCACTGTGCTCAAAGGCGTCTCGCTGGAGATCCGCCCTGGGGAGCGGGTGGCCATTCTTGGCAAGATCGGCAGTGGCAAGTCCACCATTTTGCGTTTGCTGGCGGGCTTGTATCAGCCGACCGATGGCTTTGTGGAAGTGGATGGCATTGACTTGCGGCAGATCGATCCGATGGATTTCCGCACCCATGTGGGTTTCGTGTCGCAAGAGCCTCGCTTGTTCCAAGGCACCTTGAAGGAAAACGTGATGTTGGGGCGTTCGCACGCCAACATGGAGCGATTCATTGAGGTGGCGCGTCAGACCGGGTTGGACAAGCTGGCTGCGGCGCATCCTATGGGCTATGACTTGCCTGTTGGTGAGATGGGCAGCTTGCTGTCGGGCGGTCAGCGGCAATTGGTCGCATTGGCTCGCTGTCTGGTGACGCAGTCACAGATTCTGTTGATGGATGAACCGACCAGCTCCATGGATGCCCAGTCGGAGGCAGGGTTCATCAAGCATCTCAAGACCGCTGTGAATGGGCAAACCTTGGTGGTGGTGACTCACCGGCCAGCACTGCTGGAAGTGGTGGATCGCATCATTGTGGTCGACAGCGGCCGATTGCTGGCTGATGGCCCCAAGGCCCAAGTGTTGGCCCTGCTGGCCGGACAGCGACCTGGTCAGCCAGCACCCCAGCAAGCCGCGCCCCAAGCGCCTGCACCGCAGCGCGAGCTGGCGATGACAGCCTGAGGGTGGCGGCATGAAATGGTTTCGCCGCAAAGAGAGCCTGGCTGGTGAGTACTTCGCCGGTGACGAGCAGTTTCTGTCAGGCATCAAGGAAGCCAATGTGGTGGAAAGCGCGGTCAAGGCGACCTGGGCGCTCTACCTGATGTGCGCCGTGGTGTTGGCTGCAGGCATCTGGGCTTCGCTGGCGCGGGTGGATCAAATTGTGAAAGCCGATGGCCGTGTGGTGGCCGAGGGGCGCGAGCAGGTGATCTCCAGCCTGGAAGGCGGGATTCTCGGCAAGATGATGGTGCGTGAAGGCATGTTGGTCGAGAAAGGCCAGGATCTGGTCCAGCTCGATCCGACGCGTTTCGAGGCGCAGCAGAATGAAGGCCAGGCCAAACGCATCGCTCTGCTGGCCACAGTGGCTCGGCTTCAGGCCGAGGCGCTTGGAAAGTCCCTGAAGTTTCCCCCTGAGGTTCTGGCAAACCAGGCCGTGGTTCAGGGCGAGACTGAATCTTACGAAGCGCGTCGCCAGGCCTTGAATGAAGCGGTTGGCGTGACTCGCCGTAGCTTGAGCTTGCTGCAACGCGAACTACGCATGTCGGAACGGCTCGCAGCCAGTGGCCTGATGTCCGAAGTCGAAGTCATGCGTCTGCAACGCCAGGCCAACGACCTCGGCCTCCAGATTCAAGAACGTGTGAACCGCTTCCGGCAGGACGCCAGTGCCGAGTTGGTGAAGGCTCGAACTGAGTTAGCCCAGCTGGAAGAGCAAATGGTGGTCAAGCAGGACGTGCTGAGCCGCACGACGTTGAAGTCGCCTGTTCGCGGTCTGGTCAAGAACATTCGCATCGCCACGGTGGGCGGCGTGGTCCAGGCCGGCGCGGCCATCATGGAAATTGTGCCGCTGGGATCGAGGGTGCTGATTGAGGCCCGAATCAAACCGGCTGACATCGGGTTCGTGAAAAAAGGGCTGCCTGTGACCGTCAAGTTATCGGCTTACGACTACTTTGTCTATGGTGGACTAGAGGGCGTGATCGATTACATCAGCCCTGACGCGCTGGCAGAGGAAGGCAAGGCCAATTCGCCTGATGCCACCTACTACCGAGCTTTGATTCGCGCTGACGTGTCGACCTTGAAGAAGGGTGGCCAGCCTCTGTCGGTGATACCGGGGATGACGGCCACGGCGGAGATGCGAACGGGTGAGCGAACTGTCATGCAGTACATCCTGACGCCGCTGATGAAGTCGAAGGAAGCTTTCCAGGAGCGCTGAGCCATGAAGCTGTCGAAATTTTTGATTCGAGCCGTACCTGCATTGGTCATGGTGGGCTGCAGCAATGTGGTTTGGGCGGCGCGCTGCAGCGAGGATCTGGCCAACCAGAACCTGGAAAAGTACCTGAAGTCGGCTTCGCGCAATGCGGCTCCAGAGAAGGTGGAAGTCGAGCCGCAGGTGGAACCCATGACTCAGCTGCAGGCCATCTCCCGAGAGGCGGCCAAGCGCAGCGCTTCCTTGGGCGCTGCTCGCTTGCTGGCCGAGGCGGCTGAATTTGATCTGACTGAAACGAAGGCGGGGCGCTGGCCTACTGTGTCGGTGAACGGCACCTTGGGCGCGATTGGCAATCAGGTTGGGCAAAACGATCCGGTTCGCCAGAAGCAGGCCAGTGTGTCGCTCAATGTCAGTGCCAATCTGTATGACGGCGGGCGCTTGCGCCAGCTGATGGCCTATCGCAACGAACTGCTGGGGGCTGCGCGCTATGGTGCGGCCGTAACGCAGGACCAGGTGGTGCTGGAAGCAATTTCTGCCGCGTTGGAACGCAGCCGATACAAATTGCAGGCCCAGGTCTACCAACAGTACATGCGCAAAATGAGCTGCTTGGTAGAAGCCCTGGAGGGCATTGTTGCCGAAGACAAGGGGCGGACCAGCGAGCTGATTCAGGTTCGCAAGACCCAGGCCCAGACGGAATTGCAACGTGATCAGGCCTTGGCCCAGAGCCGCCAGAGTGAGTTGAAGCTGCGCAAGCTGGTCGGTGATTTGAACGTAACGGGCGATGGGTTTACCTTGCCATTGTCTGTGGTGCCAGAAATTGGTGAAATCAACCGCCAGATCGAGTTCGGCAGTGATGCCCAGCAACTGCGAACCCAGGCTGACGCAGCGGATGCTTATGCCCAGGCGGTTGCCGCGGGGCAGCGCCCTCAGCTGAATTGGAATGTGGGCAAGACCGAGGCAAGGCAGGGCGGAACGCCGGTGTCATCCTGGCAGGCCGGGGTCACCTTGAGCTATTCCCTGTTCAATGGTTTCTCGGACGATGCGGCAGCCCAAGCGGCTTTGCGGCGGGCTCAGGCGACTCGTTCGCAACTGACCGATCTGCTCAACACGAAATACGCCCGCACCGCTGAGGTCTATGACATTGCCACCAGTGCGTTCGACCGAGCCAAGCGCTATGTCGATGTGCTGCGCGACAGCGAACGGGTGCGCAACTTCACCTTCCAGCAGTGGTCTCAGATTGGCAAACGCTCCTTGTTTGACGTCATGTCAGCCGAGAGCGACCACTTCAATCTGAGAATTTCGTACGTGAATGCGCTGTACGACGGGTATCAGGCGACCGCGCAACTGCGTGCCATGGGCTCGGGCCTGAGTGCCTGGGTGATGCCTGAGCAGCGTTGATAAGCCCGGTTTTTGGGGCGCTGATACGAACACCGCGCCCGTGAAAAATCCCCTAATCTAGACGGCATCATTGTGTGAAACGTCTCCATAGGGGCTTCCAAGATGGGTCATCTTTCCTCCGATGCCGCTGTTCGTTCGGCTTCCCAGGCTGCGGCCGAGGTCGTCAACCAGTCCATGCAAGCGCATTTCGGCACGCCTGAAAGCGCGCCGGTCGTGACGCCTCAAAGCGTGGATCAGTCGGTGCTGGTGCGGGGCATTGAACTGCAGAATGCCGGCCGCATGGATGAAGCCGCAGCCCTGTTTCGCAGCTATTTGCAGGCGGTTCCCCATGACGGCATTGCCACCTATTCGCTGGCCGTGATCATGATGCAGCGCGGCGAAAGCGCTGCGGCCATGGACATGCTGGCCCAAGCCGTGGCAGTGACGCCCGGTTTCGCCCCTTTGTGGATGGCCTATGGTTCGGCCCTGCAAGGCGCCGGTCGTCCAGTTGACGCCCTGACTGCCTACGACAACGCCGTCAAGCTCAACCCCCAATACGCGGAAGCCTTGATCAACAGCGGTGTGTTGTTGCGCGAGGCGCATCGCCATGTCGAGGCTCTGGATCGCTTTCAGCGGGTGCTGGCTTTCAAGCCCGACCATGAAACTGCTTTGGGCAACAGCGGCATCATTCTGACCGAGTTCAAGCGCAGTGAAGAGGCCGTCGCCGTTTTCCAGAAGCTGTTGTCGGTGAAGCCCGATTACGACTGGGGCGAGGGCCTGCTGGCCTATGAGCGCCTGCACGCCTGCGACTGGACTGACTTTGACATGGCCGCCCAAAAAATGGTGGAAGGCATCAAGGCTGGCCGCAAGACCTGCAAGTCGTTGCCTTTGATGGCATTTTCTGATGACGCACAGGCGCACCAGATTAGCGCGCAGTTGTTTGCGGCGCGTTTCCCTGCGCGTGGGCCGCTGTGGACGGGCGAGCGCTATCGCCACAAAAAGATCAAGCTGGCCTATGTGTCGCCTGACCTGCGCGAGCACCCTGTCGGGCACCTGATGGCGGGCATTTTCGAGCGCCACGATAAGGATCGCTTCGAGACCATTGCCATTTCGCTTGGCATTGACGACAACAGCCGACTGCGCCACCGCATGATCGCTTGCTTCGACCATTTTGTTGACGCACGCATGATGCACGCCAAAGACATTGCCAAGCTGATGCGCGACATGGAGGTGGATGTGGCTGTGGACTTGGCTGGCTACACCGCCGATTCGCGCACCGATGTGTTTGCCTATCGTCCCGCGCCTGTTCAGGTCAACTACCTGGGCTACCCCGGCACCATGGGCACGCCGTACATGGACTACATCATTGCCGATCGTTTTGTGATTCCGGCCGAGCACCAGCAGTTCTTCAATGAAAAGGTGGTCTACCTGCCCGACGCCTATCTGCCAACCGACACCGGCCTGCAGATTGCGGAGACCACGCCGACGCGTCAGGAGTGCGGTCTACCCGAAGAGGGCGTCGTGTTCTGCTCGTTCAGCCACGATTACAAGATTTCGCCCCCGTTGTTCAATGTGTGGATGCGTTTGCTGCAGCAAGTGCCTGGCAGCGTGCTGTGGCTCATGTCGCGTAGCGAGGTGTCGCAGCGCAATTTGCGCCAAGAAGCAGCCAATCGCGGGGTGGATCCCGATCGCCTGATTTTTGCCAAGCGCGTGCCCCGTGTTGAAGACCATTTGGCGCGCTACCGCCAGGCCGATATCTTCCTGGATACCCACCCCTACAACGCGCACACCACAGCGGCCGATGCCTTGATGGCTGGGCTGCCTGTGGTGACGTTCCTGGGCGGGGCCTTCCCTGCACGGGTGGCGGCCAGCTTGCTTCATGCCATGGGCATGCCAGAGTTGGTGGCCGATTCGCCAGCGGGCTATGAAGCCCTGGCCTTGCACCTGGCGCGCAACCCCGAGGTGCTGAAAGGCGTGAAGGCCAAATTGGTCTCACATCGGCATACCCATGCGCTGTTCGATACCGATCGTTTTTGTCAAAATCTGGAAGCGATTTATACCGCCATGTGGCGCCAGGCCGAGTTGGGTGATGCGCGTGACGCGCTGAGCCGTGCCTGAAGGAGTTGACATGAGTTCCTGCGCGATCGTCATTCCCATCTACAAGCCTGATCTGGACGAGATGGAGCGGTTCTCACTGGACTATTCGCTCGCTCGCCTCAAGCCCGGCCGGACTTGCTATTTCATCGCACCCGCCTCGTTGGATGTGTCGTTTTACATGACACGCTACCCTGGCGTGGGCCTGGTTCGCTTTGCAGACGACTATTTCGCGTCCATTCAAGGCTATAACCGCTTGCTTCTGCACCCCGGTTTCTATCAACACTTTGTGGACCACGAGTTCATGCTGATCTTGCAAACCGATGCGGTTTTGCTACGAGATGAACTGGATGAATGGTGTGCCAAGCCTTATGACTATGTGGGCGCACCCTGGCCCGATGGGCTGGAGATCATGGTCAATGTGGATGCGTTTTCGGGCGACAAGCGCAAGCGCGTGAAAACGCACGTGGGCAATGGTGGCCTGAGCTTGCGTCGCAATTCAGCCTGCGTGCGCTTGCTGCAGGAATTTCCGCAGGCCACACAGATGTTCGTGCAAACGGGCTCGAGCGAAGACATCTTCTTTGCCATCATGGGTTCGCAGTCGAACGATTTTCTGATGCCCAATGAACGCGTTGCCTCGCGCTTTGCGCTGGAGTTGCGCCCCGAGTATTACTACGCCGTCAACGACAACCAGGCCCCCATGGGCGGACATGCCTGGTGGCGCTATAACCAGGCGTTCTGGGAAACCTTGCTGGAAGAGGCCCCCCCACGCGCCGTGGGTCGTTACGCCGTGCGCCCGCCAGCGGTGCCGGCTGTGGAAGCAGCCCACATCTGAACGCCCCAGCTTGATCTGAGATGGCCCCTTCGGGGGCCTTTTTTTTTGCCCGGATGCCTGGTTCCCCTGGCTTGCGCGGGCAAGGTCAGGGCGAAAAAAAACCGGTGGCCTGAGCCACCGGTTTTGTCGTTCCGCCTTAGCCGATCAGATCAGCGGATGGTTGTTTTGCTCTTCGATCAGCTTGGTTGGATCGGTGGTGACCAGCGTTACCTCGGTGTGGACGACCTGGGTGGTGATTTCCACATTCAAGGTGCCGCCCGCGCTGGCCATCAGGTCATGCCCAGGGTCAGCCAGCAGATCACCAGCCGAGACGCTGAGGTGCGTGGTCGTGGTGGTTGAGTCCACCGTCACGGTTGTGTGCTCCGCAGTACCGCTGGCGACACCGGCTTGCACTGCAGCCTGATGGGCTTCGGTGCCACCGGCCTGTGCTGCGGTGCTGCTGGCATCCACATGGGCAGTCTCGGCAGCAGGGGCCTTGGCGAACCACACGTCGGCGACAGCGTGGTTGGCGCCGTCAGCAGTCTTGTAGCTCGAGGTCAGACCCAGCAGGTTGCCGTTGTTCATCTCGGCACCGGTCTGGCTGTGCAGATCGATTTCGATGATGCCCAGGCTTGCCAGCGAATGCAGTTCACCGCCGTCGGTGACACCGTTGCCGTTGGCGTCCACCCAGACCTTGAGTTCGCTGTAGTGCGCATCCAAGGTGGTGAGCTTGCCGTCGTGGTTGGTGTCTTCCAGACGCATTGCGGTGTAGCCATCGCCAGCATTGTGGCCATCGGCGGTCTTGGTGGCCGCACCGAACAGCTCGCTGCCGTCGTTGATCTTGCCGTCGTGGTTGCGATCCATCACCAGCAGACCATCGGTCTTCGAGACCCAGCCTGCCTGGACTTGGTGACCCGTGGCAAGCAGATCGAACTGAACCCCGTGTGCCGAGTCAACAGTCTGGATGCCGTTGCCGTCCAGATCCAGCACGATGGGCGAGACACCTGACAGCGCGTTGGTCTGTTCGGTCGTCAGCGCATTGAACTGGGTCGAGGTCAGCGCCGCGGCTTGGACCATGCTCCACGATGCCAGATCGGTGGTCTCGATTGCGGCCACCTGATCGGTGGTCATGGCCTGGATCTGCGTGGTCGTGAACTCATGGAACTGCGCGGTGTTGAGCGCCGCGATGTCTGAGGTATCGAGTGCCGCGATCTGGGCTGTGTTGAAGCCGTGGATCTGGGTTGTGGTCAGGGCGCCGATGTCCGTCGTGTCGAAGGCATTGACCGCCGAGGTGGTCAGGGCCGCAATCTGGTTGCTCGACAAGGTGCGGATGTCGGTTGTGTCCATGGCCGCGATGTCAGCCGTGTTCAGTGCCGAGATGGCCGAGGTGCTGAGCGCCGCGAAGTGCGAGGTGTTCAACGCCACGATCTGATCGGTGCTCAGGGCTGCCACGTCACTGCTGTCGAACACGGCGACTTGGGCGGTGCTGAGGGCACCGATATCGGTCGTGGTCAGGGCAGCGATGTGGGTGGTCTCCATCGCATTGATCTGAGCGGTGCTGAGGGCTGCGACCTGGGTGGAGGTCATCACATGCACCTGGTCGGTGGTCAGGGCATGGATGGCATCGGTGCTCAGAGCGCGAACCGCGGCCGTGGTGAGCTGGCTGATGTCAGTGGTCTCGATGGCCGCGACTTGCGCGGTATCGAGGACAGCCGCCTGTGCCGAGCTCAGGATAGCCAGATCGGTGCTTTCCAGCGCAGCGATCTGTGCGGTGTTGAGCTCACCCACCTGCGTGGTGCTCAGTGCGGCCACCTGGGCGGTGCTCAGTGCCACCACCTGTGCCGTGTTGAGGCCGACCAGAGCGGCGGTGTTCAGCGCACGGATGTCTGCCGTGGTCATGGCGCTGATGTCCGTGGTCTCGATGGCGCCCAGTTGGCTGCTGTTGAGCACAGCGGCCTGAGTGGAGGTCATCGCGGCCAGGTCGGTGCTCTCCAGAGCAGCGATCTGAGCGGTGGTCAGAGCGGAGATCTGGTTGGTGTTGAGCGCAGCAACATGGGCAGTCGTGAGGGCCTGAATCTGAGCCGTGGTCAGGGCGTTGATCGCAGCGGTGTTCATCTGCTGGATGGCCGAGGTGGTCAGCGCAGAGATGTCTGTCGTTTCGATCGCGGCAGCCTGTGCCGTGTTCAGCGCAGCAGCCTGGGTCGAGCTCAGGGCGTTGATCTGAGCCGAGGTCAGAGCAGCCACCTGGGCGGTGTCCAGACCGGTCAGCGCGGTGGTGGTCAGCGCACGGATGTTGGCCGTGTTCAGCTGGCTGATGTCTGTGGTTTCCAGCGCTGCAGCTTGGGTGCTGGTGAATACCGCCACCTGAGCCGAAGTCAGCGCAGCGGTATCCGTGCTTTCCAGCGCGGCGATTTGCGCTGTGGTCAGCCCTTGGACCTGGGTGGTCGACAGAGCCACCACTTGGGCGGTGGACAGTGCAGCGATCTGATCGGTGCCCAGGGCATTGACCGCGGCGGTACTCAGGGCGCGGACAGCCGCGGTGCTGAGTTGGCCGATGTCAGTGGTCTCGATGGCCGCTGCCTGTGCGGTGTTCAAGGCGGCAGCTTGGGTCGAGGTCAGATTGCCGACCTGAGTCGAGCTCAGGGCCGCGATCTGGGCCGTTGTCAGACCGGTGACAGCCTGGGTTGTCAGCGCACGGATGTTCGTGGTGTTGAACTGTGCGATGTCGGTGGTTTCGATCGCTGCGGCCTGGGCACTGTTGAGTGCTGCGACCTGGGCAGAAGTCAGAGCCGCTGCGTCGGTGCTTTCCAGCGCTGCAATTTGGGCGGTGGTCAGGCCTTGGACCTGGGTGGTCGACAGCGCGGCAACCTGTGCGGTGTTCA
>CAYVOP010000094.1:0-13288 GCA_964453105.1 uncultured Aquabacterium sp.
GTCCATGGGGCGGGGGCTGATCATGTCTTGAATGACAGCGTGGATGGCGGCCAACTGGTCGGGCGTTTCTTCAAAGCCAAAGCTGGCCGCAAAGGCTTCGTAGTCTTGTGCATTGAAGCGGAAGGCAAAGCCCTCGCGCGCCGCGCGCCGGGCGTACAGGTTCAGCAACTCGGCAGCGGTGTCACGCACCTGCTCAGCAGCCTTGCGTTTGGCCTTGTCCCATTGGCCCGAGCCCAGCTTGTGCAGCGGTGCCTCTTCGGGGCTGACCCCCGTATAGCGGCTGATCAGGTGCAGTTGCGACACCGGCACATACAGCGTGGCCTTGTCGGCGTATTCCAGGTGCAGGAACTCGGAAGGGCCATCGCCCAAATCCAGATTGATCAAACCTTGGTAGCGCCCGATGCCATGGTTGGCATGCACCACCGGATCGCCCACGTTCAGCTCAGACAAATCCTTGATGAGCGAATCGACATCGGTGGCCTGTTCGGCCTTGCGGCGGCGACGCGTGGTCGGGGCTGCATCAAACAGTTCTGTCTCGGTGATGAACTGCAGGCCTTGTCCGGGCTGTCCTGGGTCTTGCCAGATGAAGCCGCCAGCCAAGGGGGCCACGACGATGGCGCGCTGGTGATCGCTGTCCGCAAAGGCCTTGAGGCTGTCGATGGCGGGCAACTCGATACGGTGGTCGCGCAGCAGTTCCAGTAGGCTTTCGCGTCGCCCCGCGCTTTCTGCCACGATCAAGGTGCGATAGGTGGTTTGCGAAAGGTACTGCTCCAGCCTGCGCAAGGGGTCTTGCCCGCCGCGCTCCACACTCAGGCTGGGCAGGGGCCGAGCCCAGTCCACCGGCTCGCTGCCACGAATCGCCAGTTGCGCGTGCGCGTTGGCCAGGGTGAAGAAGTCCTCGGGTTTGAGGAACAAGTCTTCCGGCGGAAGAATGGGGCGCTCGGGGTCGTGTTGCAGGAAGCGATGGCGCTCGCGTGTTTCCACCCAGAAGCGGCGCAGGGCCTCGTCGATGTCACCATGCAAGACCACTTGGGCGTCTGCGCCCAGGTGTTGGAAGATCGTGGCCGTTTCATCGAAGAACAAGGGCAGGTAGTACTCAATGCCTGCCGTGGCCACGCCCGTGCCCATGTCCTTGTAGATGCGCGACTTGGTGGGGTCGCCTTCGATCTTCTCGCGCCAGCGGTCGCGGAATGCGCCACGTGCCTCATCGTCCATCGGGAACTCGCGACCGGGCAGCAGGCGCACTTCGGGTACGGGGTACAAGCTGCGCTGGGTGTCGGGGTCGAAGGTGCGAATCGAGTCCACCTCATCGCCAAACAAATCGACCCGATACGGCACAGGCGACCCCATGGGGTACAGGTCGATCAAGCCACCCCGAACCGCATATTCGCCCGGCGACACCACCTGGCTGACATGGTTGTAGCCCGCCAGAGTCAGTTGCGACTTCAGCTTGGCCTCGTCCAGCTTTTGCTTTTGCTTGAAATGGAAGGTGTAGGCCGCCAGGAAGGAGGGTGGCGCCAGGCGTGTGAGGGCGGTTGTGGCAGGCAGCAACACCAGGTCCACCCCGGTCTCCGCCTTGACGCCTTGCTGAACCCTCCAAAGGGTTGCCAGTCGCTCCGAGATCAGATCCTGGTGCGGTGAGAAGGTGTCGTACGGCAGGGTTTCCCAGTCAGGGAATACCGCGCAGCGCAACGACGGCTCGAAGAATGCCATCTCGTCCAGCAAACGGGCGGCATCCGCTGGGTCTGCCACGATCACCGCCGTCAACTTGCCTGCCTGTTTTTGCGCATTGGCGAACTGGCTGATCAGCAAAGCGTCTGACGACCCCATGGGCCGAGGCAGAGCAAAGCGTTTACCGGTAGACAGGCTGGGAATCGAAAGCTTGGGAAGCATGGCCGAGCAGAAATGGCGAAGCGCCCGCAAACCACCAAGGGTGAGGTGTGCAGGCGTGTTTCAGACGATGAGGCATTGTAGGTGCGCGACAATTCCCCCATGTCGCTCACGATTGCTTCTCCTGATTTCCAGCCCCGCTGTTTTGCTCTGGTGCCCTGTGCCGGTGTCGGCGAGCGGGCGGGGGCTGGCGGCCCCAAGCAGTACCACCCCGTTGCAGGGCGGGCCATGGTGGCGCATACCCTCGCGTCGCTGCGTGCCGTGCCTCGCATTGATGCGACCTTGGTCGTGCTATCGCCTGAAGATGATCAGTTTGAGCGCCATGTGCCTGATTGGCAGGGCGATGGCGCGTGGGTGGCTCGGGTCGGCGGGGCATCGCGCGCGCACAGTGTGGCCAACGGACTGAATGAATTGCTGGAGCGTGGCGCGCAGCCTCATGACTGGGTTCTGGTGCACGACGCCGCTCGTTGCCTCATCAGTGTCGATGCTGTGAATCGACTGATCGACGCCTGTCTGCCAGACGAAGTCGGAGGCATTCTGGCACTGCCATTGGCCGACACCCTGAAAACAGCCGTGCAAGATCTTCAAGGCTTGACGAGGGCGGCTGAGACCATTGATCGCTCAGCCAAGTGGACTGCACAGACGCCTCAAATGTTCCGTTTGGGCTTGTTGCGTCCAGCACTCATGCTGGGTTTGAGCTCACCCGAGTTGGCAGCGTCCATCACCGACGAAGCCAGCGCCATTGAAGGCCTGGGCCATCAGCCCTTGCTGGTTCGTGGTGACTACGAAAACTTCAAGGTGACTTGGCCGGGCGACTTTGCTTTGGCCGCGCGCCTGCTGCGAGTTTGATCGCGGCCATCACGATGGGTTTCGCCCACTCGGGTGTGCGCGCCAGAGCCTGGGGCGAGTTCGGAACCAGTACCTCCAGTGCGGCTTTGGGGCCGCTACGCTTGCTGTGCAGCACTGGTTGCAACTGAGGTGCCTGCCCCTTCTGCGGGCTTGATTCGGTGCTGTTGTCGTACACACGCAGTTCGCTCAAATGGGGCAGCAACTCGATCAATTGCAGGCGACTCTGATCGAAGCGGCGGCGCACATCGGCTTCGGGAATGTCGTGTCCCCCATGTTTGACCCGAGCCTTGATGCGTGCCAAGTGCAACTCCGGGCTAGCCAGCCCCACGTACCAGATGCGAACTTCAAAGCCCGCCTCGGCCGCATCTTTCAACAACTTGGCGAAGCTGCGCCCACCCAGGGTGGTCTCAAAGTTGTAGTCCAGCCCCTGAGCAATGGCTTGCTGCAACAAACGTTTGCCCTCATGCCAGGCCGCACTGTTGGCCTGCGTGGCGCTCAAATGCGGTTGCTCGGCGCGGATCCGTGCGGCGGCTTCGTCCGGGTTGAAATAGTGTCCACCGCGTGAGCGAATGGTGGCGCCGCCAATGCTGCTCTTGCCGGCACCGTTGGTGCCAGCCAGCACAAACAATCTGGGGGCCGGGGAGTGTGTTGGGGCCTGGGCCACGGAGGTCTCTCTGTTTTTGGTGTTCTGAAAAGCATCAAGCGCACCGAAGTGCGCTTGGCTTGAGTGCATGCTGCATGCGCTTTTCTTTTGATTGTGCCCGATCAGCTTGGCCGTTCAGTTGTGGCCCATGCCCGGGAAAGTCTCATCTTGCAACTGCGGCCAAAGCGGCGTGTCCCATGTCATCGGGCGAGGCATCGAAGGCGTCCATCATGGCATCGCGCGCTGCCGGGGCCTGCATGCTGGCCAGCAGGTCGTCAAACTCATGACTCAAGCTGGACAGCGGGCGCGACTGTGCATTGATCAAGGCTTGGTAAGCATCCAACGACAACACCACCGCTGTGGCGCGATCACGTTTGGTGATGGCCACCATGCCCTGGCTGAAAGCCGTGTCCAGCACCCGGCCAAAACTGTTCTTGGCTTCGGTGGCGGAAAACTCGGGGACCTCAACTTCATCGCCCCGGAAATGGCGCAGGTTCAAGGCAGTCATGAGACACCTCCAAACATCAATGGCTGCATTTTAGCCGAAATAGCCAATTTGTCCAAATTGGCTATTTCATATGCCTAGCCGGGTGCCTTCAAAAGCCGCCGGAGAATTACCAGGACACCTCTTGCTCGGGGGTGGCCTTGATGCGGTGCAGCGACAGGTCGGCGCCGTCGAACTCTTCTTCGTGGGTGAGACGCAGGCCCGCCACCTTGTTCAAGATGCCATAAACCAGTCCGCCGGTGGCCAGCGCGAGAGCCACCACACACACGGTGCCCACCACCTGGGTGCCCAGGTTCACGCCACCCACACCGCCCAGAGCCGTCTGGCCGAAGATGCCTGCAGCGATTCCGCCCCAAGCGCCACACATGCCGTGCAGCGGCCACACACCCAACACGTCATCGATCTTCCACTTGTTCTGAACCAAGGTGAACATCACCACAAACAACGCGCCAGCCACGCCGCCGACCACCAGGGCGCCAGCCGGGTGCATGATGTCCGAGCCAGCACACACGGCAACCAAGCCAGCCAAAGGGCCGTTGTAGGCAAAGCCGGGGTCATTCTTGCCCATCAGCACAGCCACCAAGGTGCCGCCCACCAGGGCCATCAGCGAGTTCACTGCGACCAAACCGGAAATCTTGTCGATGGTTTGCGCGCTCATCACGTTGAAGCCAAACCAGCCCACGGCCAAAATCCACGAACCCAGCGCCAGGAAGGGGATGCTGGAAGGTGGGTGGGCCGACATGGCGCCGTCCTTGCGATAACGATTACGGCGAGCGCCCAAAATCAGCACGGCGGGCAGGGCAATCCAGCCACCAAAGGCATGCACCACCACCGAGCCGGCAAAGTCGTGCAGTTGGCCTCCAGTCAGGTGCTGCAGCCAGTCTTCAAAGCCGAACTTGTTGTTCCACACCGCGCCTTCGCACAGCGGATAGAACACGCCCACGATCACCGCAGTAGCGATCAGCTGAGGGCCAAACTTGGCGCGCTCGGCAATGCCCCCGGAAATGATGGCGGGGATGGCTGCGGCAAAGGTCAGCAAAAAGAAGAACTTGACCAAAGCATAGCCATTGTTCTGGGCCAGGGTGCCCGCGCCAGCGTAAAAGTCAACGCCATACGCCACCGTGTAGCCCACAAAGAAGTACACGATGGTCGACACGCAGAAGTCGACCAGAATTTTCACCAGGGCATTGACCTGGTTCTTGCCTCGAACCGTGCCCAGTTCGAGAAAAGCGAAACCTGCGTGCATGGCCAGCACCATGACTGCGCCCAGCAGGATGAGCAGCGTGTCGGTGCCTTGTTTGAGTTGATCCATGAGAGTGTGGCTGACGTCAATGAAAGAAGAGCGAACGCACCATTTATGGGCAAATCATGTGTTTGCATGGATTGGTGCAGCATTGGCACCAATGTGAGGCAATAAATGTGCCAATGTGGTGATGCTTGATGTTTGCTGGTGCGTTGGGCCGTTTTTTTGATGGGTGCAATCTTTGGCGGAACCATGTTGGTGCCATTTGCTCTCACCGCCTGATTTGTGAATCATTTTGGTGCATTTGGCGTGCAATGGGATAATCCGCCCTCTCCGAAACCGAGGTATTCAGTACACGCCATGCAGATCCGAGTTGGTGAAGGGTGGGACACCCACGCATTGGTCGAAGGTCGCCCACTGATTTTGGGTGGCGTTCGGATCGAACACAGCCATGGACTGCTGGGGCATTCGGATGCCGATGCCCTCCTGCATGCCATCACCGATGCCTTGTTGGGCGCAGCGGGCCTGGGCGACATTGGTCGCCATTTCCCTGATGCCGACCCGCAGTTCAAGGGGGCTGATTCCATCGTGCTGCTTCAGGAGGCAGCGTCTCGTGTCAGGCTCGCTGGGTGGGATGTGGGCAACGTTGACAGCACCATCGTCGCGCAAGCACCCAAAATGGCGCCCCACATTCCCGCCATGCGAGAGCGTATTGCTCAAGCCCTGGGGGTGGCAGCAGAGGCGGTCAACGTGAAAGCCAAGACGGCTGAAAAAATGGGCCCCGTCGGTGAATACAAGGCCATCGAAGCCAGGGCCATCTGTTTGTTGACCCAACGCCCGGCTTGATGCCGGGGTTGGAGGTCATGGGGCTCGCTTGAGCTTGATGTGGGCAATCAGCCCGCCATCGGGGGCGTTGGCCAATTCCAGTGCGCCACCCATGCGCTGCAAGGCCTTGTCGACAATGGCCAGACCCAAGCCTGCGCCGGTGGCCGCAGTGCGGGCTGCGTCGCCGCGGAAGAACGGCGTCGTCAGTTGGTGCAGCTTTTCTGGCGCCACACCAGGGCCGTGGTCACGCACCGACAGAATCACCCACGAGCCGGAGCGCGTGTAGCTCACGTCCACATTGGTCACGCCTGTGTAGGTGTTGCGGCCATAGCGTCGAGCGTTTTCGAACAGGTTGGTCAACACGCGACCCAGTTCCGTTTCATCGGCCATGACCTTGGTGTCGATGGGCAGCTTGGCGGAAATGCGGATGCGCTTGGTGTCGCGGAACTGGCTGATGGCCTTGTCCACCACCGTCGACACATGCACCGGCACCAGTTGAACGTCGCCGGGGCGGGCGTAGTCCATGAACTTGTCGATGATGGCGTCCAATTGGTCAATGTCGGCGGCAATGTTGCGCTTGGCTTCTTCGTCCACCACGCTCATTTCTGCTTCCAGGCGAACCCGAGCCAGTGGCGTGCGAAGGTCGTGCGAAATGCCTGCCAGCATCACGGCCCGGTCTTCTTCCACCTTGGCCAACTCTCTTGCCATGCGGTTGAAGCCCTGGTTCACCTCGCGGATTTCCCGGGTGATCATGGTTTCGTCCAGAACCGAGTCGTACTCGCCTTCGCGAATGCGGCTGGCCGCAAACGACAACTCCTTCAGTGGCTGGTTAATCAGGCGGGCAATGGCCGCCGAGCCCAGAATGGTTGCCACAAAAGCAATGCCCACCCAGATGAACCAAGTCTTGCCTGTCATTGGCTCGACCCGGCTGCTATCGGCTTGCAGCCAATAGTTGTCCTTCTCGATCTGGAAGCCCACCCACAGGCCTGGAATGCCATTCACATTGCTGGCCACCACCGTAGACGGGCCTAGGCGCGAACGCAACTCCTCCCCAATGGCCCGAGTGAAGCGGCTGACCTCAAACGGGTCGTACTTGTCCGTGGGCTCGTGGGGTTTGAGTGTGATCGACTCCTGGTCAAACAAGGTTTTGACCAGCGTGACCCGATTGATGCTGTCTGCATAGCGCAAAGCTGCACGTGACAGGTTCACCAGGCTGGCAATCTGTTGCGCGGCTTGCACCGCGCGCGGTTCAAACTCCAGGGCTCGGAAAGTCTGAACCCAGGCAAAGATCCCCGCTGTCAACAAGACAGCCAGCAAAATGAACGTCCGCCAGAAGAGGCTGAGCGCGAACCGTTTTCTAGGCATGTGTCACCAAATCAAGCGCCACCATCGGGCACGAACACATAGCCTACGCCCCACACCGTCTGGATATAACGCGGTTGAGCAGGGTCAGGCTCGATCATTTTGCGCAATCGGGAGATCTGAACGTCCAGGCTGCGGTCAAACGGCTCGAACTCGCGACCGCGCGCCAGTTGAGCCAGCTTGTCGCGAGACAGGGGTTGGCGTGGATGGCGCACCAGGGCCTTGAGCATCGAAAACTCGCCGGTTGTCAACGCAATCGGCTCACCTTCCTTACTCAAACGGCGCAGGGCCAGATCGAACTCGAACGGGCCGAACTGAACGGTTTGCGCCTCCTTGGCGGGGGCGCCGGGCGCTTCCTGCGCGGGGCGGCGGCGCAGCACGGCGTGAATGCGGGCCAGCAGTTCGCGTGGGTTGAAGGGCTTGGGTAGATAGTCGTCTGCACCCACTTCCAGGCCGACAATGCGATCCACGTCTTCGACCTTGGCGGTCAGCATGATGATGGGGGTCACGTCATTGGCCGCGCGCAGGCGGCGGCAAATCGAAAGGCCGTCTTCACCCGGCAGCATCAGATCCAGCACGATCAGGTCCACCGTTTCACGCGTCAACAGACGGTTCAGTGCTTTGGCATCCTCAGCCAACAGCACTTCGAAGCCTTCCTGGCTCAGATAGCGACGCAGCAAATCTCGGATGCGAGCGTCGTCATCGACCACCAGAATGCGGTCGGGACGCTGCGGTGCGGGCGTCGTAGTCATGATTCGGTCCTCGGTGTATTTGTAACAGAGCCAGATTGTGCGCAGTTTGCGAGCGTCAAAATCGTGCCGTTGACCAGTTGTTACAAATATTGCGGTATGGCGACTCAGTCGTCAAGCCGAACGAGCCACACATGTCCGGCTGTCAGCGGCCAGGCAAGATGGTGCGTTGAGGCAAGGGCGCATGGTGCGCACGTTTCGGTTTGCCAGATTTTTTGGAGCATATTTGATGAACGGATTTCCAGTCTTGTCTGCTCGCTTAGGCGCATTGGGCATTGCGGCCTCCCTGCTGTTTGGTGGTTCCGTGCAGGCGGAGCCGAATCCTGAGCGGGTGGTCAATTTCAGCGCTGCAGCGACCGAGGAGTTGGTCCAGGATCAGGTGTCCGTGACCCTGCAAGTCATCAAAGATGGCTCGGTGGCTGCAGATGTGCAAACCGCTTTGAAGTCCGTGCTCGATAGCGCGTTGCAAGAAGCCAGGTCTGCGGTGCAAGCCAATGGGGGCTTGGATATTCGCACCGGTCTGTTTTCGGTGTCGCCTCGTTATGGCAGCACGGGCAAAATTGCTGGGTGGCAAGGGCAGGCGCAGTTGGTGGTGGAGGGGACTGACATTGCTCGTGTTCACCAACTGGTGGGGCGCTTGAATCAGATGAATGTGGTGCAGGTCGGCTACGGCCTGTCGCGCGGACTGCGCGAGGCCAGAGAGTCGGCTTTGACCACGCAGGCCATCACGCGTTTCCGTGCGAGGGCGCAATCCATGGCCAAAGACTTTGGCTACAAGGGCTACACCCTGGGTGATGTGTCTGTGTCATCGACTGAACCCGGCTTCGAGGGGCGGCCCCCTGTGATGTACGCCATGCGCGCCAAGTCGATGGAAATGGCAGATGCGCCCTTGCCATCTGAACCGGGCAAAGGCTTGCTGTCCGTTACCGTCTCTGGGAACGTGGTGCTTCAGCCCTGAAGGGGCGTTAGTGGCGTCGGGGCTGTGCTGGCAAAGCCAAGCTGGTTTCGGTCCTGTCGCTCACGCCATTTCCCTCCGACCAGAACCTGGTGCGGGGTGAACTGCGTTTTGTACGACATCTTCGGGCTTTGGGCGATCCAGTAGCCCAGATACACGTACGGCAAGTTCAGGCTGCGAGCCTGCTCGATTTGCCATAACACGCCATAGGTGCCGTAACTGGCGTGGTCGTCTGGCTCGTAGAAGGTATATACCGCTGACAGGCCATCGCCAAGTATGTCCAGAATAGACACCATCTTGAGTGCGCCTTGCTCTTGTCCCGGTTCGGGGGCAGCTCTGAACTCCACCAGGCGGGAGTTGACCCGGCTGTGCAACAAAAACTGCGTGTACTGATCTACCGAATCGTGGTCCATGCCACCGCCTTTGTGGCGTCCATTCTGGTAGCGCAAATAGAGTTGGTAGTGCTCGTTGCTGAAGCACAAGCGCAGCACGCGCACTTCCAGGTTCTGGTGTGTTTTATAGGCTCGGCGCTGGCTTCGGTCTGGTTGAAACCGATCAGCGCATACGCGTAGAGGAACACAAGCCTGACATCCGTCGCAGTAGGGGCGGTAGGTGAACATGCCGCTGCGTCGGAAGCCATTGGCCACCAGGCCCGAATACACATCTGCATTGATCAATTGGCTGGGCGTGGCCACCTGCGACCTGGCTGAGCGGTCAGCCAGGTAGCTGCAGGGGTAGGGCGCGGTTGCGTAAAACTGCAACGAGGCCAGCGGAAGATCTTTGAGGTGAGTCACTCGTCTAGCAGGTGGCACCAGAAGGCTGGATCATAGGACCAATTTCGGGGTGGATCGAGATTGATCGTCCCCCTCAAATGGGTCTCGAATTGCTCGCGGGGCCAAGGCCGGGCGCCCAGCGAGGCCAGATGCTGGGTTTCTTGTTGGCAGTCGATCAGGTCAATGCCGTGTTCTTTGCAAAAGCAGACCAGGGCTGCCAGCGCAATCTTGGATGCATCGGTTTGCCAGGCAAACATCGACTCACCAAAGAACATGCGGCCCAGATTCACCCCATACAAGCCGCCCACCAGTTGGCCCTTGACCCAGGTCTCGAACGAATGCACAGCCCCTAGGTCATGCCATTGCAGGTAGGCCTGCTGAATGTCGCGCACGATCCAGGTGCCGTTCTGGCCATCGCGTGAAGTCTGGGCGCAAGCTTTGATGACCGAGTCGAAATCGTGATTGATGCGGATTTCGCAGTCGGCGCTCAAGCGGAATTTCTGCAGGGTTTTTCGCAGTGACCGAGATAGCTTGAACTCCTGGGTGGGTAGCACCATGCGCGGGTTGGTTGACCACCACAACACCGGTTGCCCTGGGCTGAACCACGGGAAGATGCCTGCGCGATAGGCTTCCCGCAGTCGGGCCACATTCAAATCCTGACTGGCGGCAAGCAGCCCTGGGGCGTCCGAATCGGGGCCCAGGGCGGATGCTGTGGGGGGGAAGGGGGTGCCAGTCTCCAGCCAGGGAATCATGTTCGGAAATAAAAAAAGCCCGATGGCGAGCCACCGGGCTTGAAAGGTACCTTAGAAAAGGTTCAAGAGGTACCGAGGAGACAACCTTTCAGGGAGTACCGCTTGTTCAGGGCGGCTTCTCTCAGATTCGGTTCTCGGGTCAAAGTTCACGGGCAGGGCTCGAAAACCTTGCAAAGTTTTGTAATCCGCGTTCCTTGACCTTCTCAGCGTCTTGATTAGGCCGCCTTGCGAGGAGCCTTGGTAGCAGCTTGAGTGGCCTTCACAGCGGTGCTGGTGATGGCTTGGAAGTTGGCTTCAGCAACGTCAGCAGCTTGCTTGGCAGCCTTCTGAACGGTGTCGAAAGCGTTGTTGGCAGCGGCAACAGCCGACTTCACCAGAACAACAGCGTTTTCGGTGCCAGCAGGAGCGTTCTTCACGGCGTTGTCAACGACGGACACAAACTTCTTCTGGGCGTCAGCGATTTGCGATTCAGCCAGCTTGCTCACTTCGGAGCTGGTGCTCGAAGCGATGTCGTACAGGTGACGGCCGTAAGCAGCAGCCTTCTCAGCGGAAGGTTGCAGCAGGCTGGTTTGCAGAGCCAGCAGTTCTTGGGCGTCCTTGACAGCCAGCACAGCCTTGGTGTGCTCAGCCACTTCGTCCATCGTGGTCTTGGCGACTTGCAGGTTCAGTTCCAGAACCTTTTCCACGCCTTCGAATGCCTTTTGGCCCAGGTCGAACAGGGTGGCGACGTTGGCTTTGTGGGTGGCCAGCAGTTGTTCAGCGGTCAGCATGTCGGATCTCCGTTGGGTGTTGATTGAGTTGTGTTGCAGTGCAACATGATGCGTAGTATAGGCTGCTGAAAAATTTATGCAAGACTTTTTTGTGCGGTGCAGCAAAAGCTTGCTTTGAGGCAGGTTTGGCGCTCCGCCTGAAGGGTGGGGTAGCCAGTGTCAAGCGGCTTGACCTACACTTGCGCGTTTTCCAAATTCCACTACTCGTGACAACACCATGAGCCTGCTGCAAGTCAAAGCTGGTGCCAAGGCGCCTGACGTTTTCAACGTCATCATCGAAATTCCCGCCAACGCTGATCCGATCAAGTACGAGGTCGATCATGAAACCGGCGCCGTGTTCGTGGATCGCTTCATGGGTACTGCGATGCACTACCCTTGCAACTACGGCTATGTGCCCCAAACCATTGCACCCGATGGCGACCCGGTCGACGTTTTGGTTGTGACCCCATTCCCTTTGCTGCCTGGCGTGGTGATTCCTTGCCGTCCTCTGGGTATTCTGAAGATGGAAGACGAAGCCGGTGGCGACTCCAAGCTCGTTGCTGTGCCAACGGAAAAAATCTGCGCCATGTACAAGGGCATCCAGAAGCTGGAAGACCTGCCTGAACTGCTGATCGCCCAGATCAAGCACTTCTTTGAGCACTACAAGGATCTGGAGCCTGGTAAGTGGGTGAAGGTTGTGGGCTGGGATGGCATCGAGGCCGCCAAGGCCGAGGTCACTGGTGGCTTGGCCGCTTACGCCAAGGATCACGCCTGATCTAGAAAACATCCAGCCCAGCCTGGTGTCGGCGTTGTGCTGGCCTCAGGCGGTTCCGGTGAAGCCGCCAGGGTTCCTGGCGGCTTTTTTGTTTGCGGCGCGGGGTGTATGGGTGTGCGCTTTTGCCGGAATGCCCCGTGTTTGAAGGGGTAAGTCTTATATAAGACACAAGTCTTTGGCATTTCGGTAGAAACACGGTAGACTTACGGGTTTTCTAGTACTCCCTTCAACCCCCGGAGATCGTCATGACTCAACTCACCCGCGAACAGCAAATCGCTGCCCTGGAAAAAGACTGGGCCGAAAACCCCCGTTGGAAGCTCGTCAAGCGCGGCTATTCCGCAGCTGACGTGGTTCGTCTGCGCGGCAGCCTGCAGCCCGAGTACACCCTGGCCAAGCGCGGCGCTGAAAAGCTGTGGGAAAAGGTCAACGGCGGTGCCAAGAAGGGCTACGTGAACGCTTTCGGCGCGATCACCGCTGGTCAAGCCATGCAACAAGCCAAGGCTGGCCTTGAAGCTGTGTACCTGTCGGGCTGGCAAGTCGCCGCTGACGGCAACACTTCCGAAACCATGTACCCCGACCAGTCGCTGTACGCATACGACTCCGTGCCCACCATGGTTCGTCGTATCAACAACACCTTCAAGCGCGCTGACGAAATTCAGTGGGGCCGTGGTGTCAATCCTGGCGACGAAGGCTTCGTGGACTACTTCCTGCCTATCGTTGCTGACGCTGAAGCTGGTTTCGGTGGCGTTCTGAACGCTTTCGAACTGATGAAGAACATGATCGCCTCGGGCGCTGCCGGTGTTCACTTCGAAGACCAATTGGCTGCTGTGAAGAAGTGCGGCCACATGGGCGGTAAGGTTCTGGTTCCTACACGTGAAGCCATCGAGAAGCTGATCGCTGCTCGTTTCGCTGCTGACGTGATGGGCGTGCCCACCATCGTTCTGGCCCGTACCGACGCTGAAGCTGCTAACCTGCTGACTTCTGACTGCGACGACAACGACAAGCCTTTCATCACCGGTGAGCGCACTCAAGAAGGCTTCTACCGTGTGAAGAACGGTCTGGAGCAAGCGATCAGCCGTGGCGTTGCTTACGCTCCTTACGCTGACCTGGTGTGGTGTGAAACCGGCGTGCCTGACATCGGCTTCGCTCGCGAATTCGCTCAAGCTGTTCACGCCGCTTGCCCTGGCAAGCTGCTGTCGTACAACTGCTCGCCTTCCT
>CAYVOP010000095.1:0-13228 GCA_964453105.1 uncultured Aquabacterium sp.
TAGTGGCTCAGTTTTGGACGTGACGCCTGGCTCAGTTTTGCTCGTGATTCAACACGCTAATACATAGGAGACACAAAATGAGCATTGCAAATTGGTGCGTGGTGGCGGCCGCGGTATTGCCTGTTTTGACGGTGGGAACGGCGAAAGCCACTTCTCGTGGTTCACGCAAGAATGGCGGCTACGACAACAACAACCCACGCCAGTGGGAAGACAAGCTGCAGGGCTGGAAACAGCGTGCGGTTGCTGCGCAGAACAACGGCTTTGAAGCTTTGCCTCTGTTCGCCGCAGCCGTGTTGATGGCGCAACAAGCACACGCCGATCAGGCGCGCATTGATCAGCTGGCGCTGGCTTTCATTGTGGTTCGCTTGGTCTATGTGGCTCTGTATCTGAAAGATGTGGCGACTTTGCGTAGCGTAGTGTGGGCCGTTGGCCTGGGCATCAGCATTGCGTTGGTGGCCATGGCGGGTTGAAGCCCACAGCAAACCAATCAAGCAAAAGGGGCGCTTTGAAAGCGCCCCTTTTTATTTGGCAGGCTCAGCCTCTTGGGCTGATGCCATGTGATCAGCGTGCGCTGGCCACACGAACCCGTGCGTTGGCGCGAGGCGCAGGCGCTGCGCGACCCTTGCTGCGGGCGGGGGGCGGCGAAGCCTTGGCCACGCGGGCAACCACGGTGCGTTGCTTGCCAGCAGGCGCCGCCTTGGCCAGCACTGGCTTGTTAGCCACATACACCACGATGGTCTGGCCCTTCTTGAAAGTCGCAGAGGCGCCGACCTTGTTCCAATCAGCCACTTGCTGGGGTTTGACACGATAGCGCTTGGCGAGCATAGCCACAGTGTCGCGCTTGCCTGCCTTGAGGGTGAGGCGCTTGAGAGGTGGTACATCAGGGGCCAAGGCCATCATGGCGTTGTCGGCCACTGATTCAGACACATCTTGCGTGCGGTGTTGCGAGCGGGGCACCAATAAGGCGGAGCCTGCTTTCACCAGCATCTTGGGCGGGATGTGGTTCACGTCGCGCAAGGTGGACTCGTTCATGCCCACTTCACGCGCGGCATCAGCCGGGCGCATCGTGCGGGGCACCACCCAGGCAGTCCAGGTGGCCAAGGGGCCTTTGTGCTCAGATAGGTTGTGGGCAAACAGGCTGGCGTTGTCATACGGCAGCAGCACTTGGGGGGTGCCAGCGGCCAGAATGACGGGCTTGTTCATGGACGGGTTCAATGCTTTGAACTCGTCAATGGGCAGGCCAGCCAGACGGGCAGCCAGGGTGGCGTCAATGTCGCGCTGAATGGGCACGCTGACAAAGTAGGGGTGATTTTCAATCGGGGTCAGGGTCAGGCCATAGACCTCGGGGCGCGCAATGATGTTGCGAACCGCATGCAACTTCGGCACGTAGTTGCGTGTTTCCGCAGGCATGTTGATGCTGAGGTAGTCGGTGGGCAAGCCGGCACGCTGGTTCTTGTTGATGGCGCGTTGCACATTGCCTTCACCCCAGTTGTAGGCGGCCAATGCCAAGTGCCAGTCGTTGAACTGGTTGTACAAGCGCTGGAGGTAATCCAGCGCAGCGCGGGTCGAGGCGAGCACATCGCGGCGATCATCGCGGAAAAGGTTTTGCTTGAGCTCGAAATCTTTGCCCGTGGCGGGCATGAATTGCCACATGCCCGATGCACGTGCCGACGACATAGCCTGTGGGTTGAATGCGCTTTCAATGAAAGGCAGCAACGCCAGTTCGGTTGGCATCTTGCGTCGTTGAATTTCTTCTACGACGTGGAACAGGTAACGGCTGGCACGGCCTGTCATTCTCTGAACATAGTCAGGGCGACTGGTGTACCACTGCACGTGGTCTGCCACCAACGGCGATTGCAACTCAGGCAAGCCGTAACCCAGGCGAATGCGAGCCCACAGGTCTTGGTTCGCACTCAGGTCGGACAGGTCGAGCGCAGCTTCTGGGCGCAATGGGTCGGTGGGGGCGCCGATGGCTTCGGCGGGGTTGCCATCGTCGCCATCGCCTGCTTGTTGTGCCGCTGTAGCGTTGGCTGCAACGATGGGGGCGCGGGCGACGTTTGTGCTGGCAGGGGCTGCCGCTGGGGGCGATTGCCTGACCAGGGCTTCGGGATCAAACGCCGTTGAGGGCTTGACGTTCGGGTTCAGCGCTGGCGACAGCTTGAGCGAATGAGCAGCGGAGAACGTAGGGGCCGGTGGCTTGGAGTTAGCGCAGCCCAACAGGTAAATGCTGCTTACCAAGGCAGCAGGTAGCCAGAGTCGATTCATATTCAAAACGTATTTTTCCAAGATCGCAGGGCGAGAAACACATCCAAAGCGCTTTCGGATGCTGCTCCGTGTTGCAACGCTGCTTGCTTGATTTGTGATTCAGTCAAGCGCAGAAAGGGATTGATCTGGCGCTCGACAGACAAAGTGGTCGGAAGGGTCGGCATTTGCCGACCGCGTAAATTCGTACAGTGGGCAAAATAACTCTCGCGCAACTGGTTGTCGGGCTCGGCGGCCCTGGCAAAGGCCAGATTGCTCAAGGTGTATTCATGCGCAGGACATATTTTAGTTTGTTCGGGCAGGTGTGCCAATCGATTCAAACTGAAATAAAGGGATTCTGGGTCGCCATCGAAGACCCGGCCACAGCCTGCTGAAAACAGGGTATCCCCGCAAAATAGCAATGGGCCCGATTCATTATCAAGGTGCAGATCGCGGCAGTAGAACGATACGTGCTCCTGGGTGTGGCCTGGGGTTTGCCAAACTTCAAAATGCGCATCGACAAAGGTTATTGCATCACCTTCCCGAACGGCCACGCCAGCCCATTCAGCGGCGAGGCTGGCGGGAGCATAGAGTGGCCCGTTCAGGTGTGAATGCAAGGCCTGCAGGCCGGCAATGTGATCGGCGTGCCGATGGGTCACTAGAATGGTGGCCAACTTCAGCTCATGCTGTTCCAGTGCCTGAATGACGACCGAGGCTTCACCCGGATCCACGATCAGGGCATCACGCCCGTTGTGGAGCATCCAGATGTAATTGTCGGTATAAGCGGGTAAGCCAGTAATTTCATGACAAAAGTCGCCCCGATTATAGAGTTGCACCCTTGGCTGGCCCTTCCGCCAGGTCAGGCGCTGCTCGAATGGGAACAAGCCCAGTTTGATCGTCTGGTGGCTGATGTGTTTGGCTTTCATGCCATTCAACTCGGCTTGCCTGAGTTGGACGGGCTTCGAACCAATCGCATGCAACACCGGTGGTTGGCACTCGATGCAAGTTACGACGATTGGATGGTATCGAGTGAAGACTTGGTCAGGCGTAACTTGTTGCTAGGGAATGTAGATCAACCTGAGGCCGGCGCTTTGCTGAGTTTGCGCTGCGACTTCGAGTCGTTGCCGTTTCCCAGCAACAGCCTGGATCTGGTGGTGTTGCCGCATGCTCTGGAGTTGGCGCACGATCCGCATCGCACCCTGCGCGAGGTGGAACGTGTCCTGGTTCCCGAAGGGAAGGTGGTGATTTCTTGCTTCAACCCGGCCAGCTTATGGGGCATGTATCAGCGGCTGGGCCAGTGGGGCATGAACAAGTCAGCCGTCTTGCCGCAGGGCGAGTTCATAGCCCATTGGCGGCTGCGAGACTGGTTGCGCTTGCTGGACCTCGAAGTGGCGGGTGGCGGCTTTGGTTGTTACAGACCCTTTGTGGCCAATGAGGCCTGGTGGACACGGCTGAGATGGATGGAAGCGGCAGGCGATCGCTGGTGGCCCGTGCTGGGCTCGGTGTATTTTCTGGTCGCGGTCAAACGCGTGCGAGGCATGCGTTTGGTCGGCAAACTTAAGAAGGCGCGTATGAACAAGGCGCCGGCACCTGCGGTGGTGGCTCAGAGTCACCAGCGGCAGCGTGCGACCCAACAGGATGTAAACGGATGACGGAAACAAAAATGCCCGCGGTCACGATCTATACCGATGGCGCATGCAAAGGCAACCCCGGACGCGGTGGTTGGGGTGTCTGGATGATCAGCGGCACACATGAGAAGGAAATGTGGGGCGGTGAGATGCTGACCACCAACAACCGGATGGAGCTCACCGCGGTGATTCAGGCCCTGACGTCGTTGAAGCGACGGTGTCAGGTGGTGATCTATACCGATAGCGAATATGTTCGCAAGGGCATTACCGAATGGATCGGAGGCTGGAAGCGCCGTGGTTGGAAAACCGCCGACAACAAGCCCGTGAAAAATGCTGAGTTGTGGCAGCAGTTGGAAACCGCTGCATCAGCACATGCAGTGGATTGGCGCTGGGTGAAGGGCCACGCAGGTGACCCCGGCAATGAAAAGGCCGACAGCTTGGCCAATCGGGGCGCGGAAGAGGCCCGGTAAGCTGAAAAAGGGCTGATGCCTCAGAGCATCAGCACCATGGTGACCTTGTCGAAGTAGCGCACTTGGCCAGGGCCATCAACCAGGCGCAAGGCGTGAGGGACCACGCCACACGATTTGAATCCAGCGTGCTCATAGAGTCGAATGGCGCTGGAGCTAGAAGTGCTGACACGCAGAATGATCTGTTCCAGCCCGATGGCTTTGCGCGCTTCGGCAATGCAACCCTCCATCAGCATGCGGCCCACGCCGTGGCCTGTGTGCGAGGGACGCACCATCATGCTGTTGAGCTCGGCGCTGTGGCGAAGCTTTTGCAGCGACTGGCGTTCCAGGCCGATCATGCCCACCATTTGGCGGTCAATCCAGGCACCGAGGAGAAAGGATCCCCCAAGGGGTTCACCCAGACCGAGTCGCCCGATGAAGCTTTCAGGGGGGCGGGCTTGTTCACTTTCGATGTCGGCGTCGAAAGCGTCGGGGTGCAGGCGCAGGGCCTCATCGCGTAGGGCTTTGTATGCGCCTAGATCGGCCGGTGCAATACGGGCGATGCGAAGGCCGGAAGACTCAGACACGGCCATGCAAGGACTCCAGGGTGTTCATGTTGGCAAAAGCGGATCGATCGTTGAAGGATACCTTGGTCCAGTGCGTGGATTGAATGAAGCGTCCCACTCTGCGTTCACCTTTCACGAACTGATCCAGGAGTTTAGGATAAACCCGCTTGTGAATCAGGCTGCAGACCCAATGAGTGCGTTCGCTACCGTCGGGGTCAATGGTTTCCGGTGTGGCAATGTCCGCATCTTGGGCTGTGGCCGCAGCCAGTAGTCGGGCGACGAGGTCAGTGGGCAGGTGAGGGCTGTCGCACGGGCAGATCATGACCCAATCGTCTGGCGCGTGGGCGAGTCCGGTCAGGATGCCAGCCAGGGGGCCGCTGCTTGGTGGCCATTCGGGGGCGTCAGGCCACACGTGCTGGGCTGATAGCAATGCTTCGTAGTCGGGTTGGTGGCGATTGGCGCTGATGCCAAGCCAGCGCACCTGCGGCCGCATTGTGTCAATGACCCATTGCGCAAGGGCGCGCCCCTGGTATGGCTGCAGCCCTTTGTCGAGCCCTCCCATGCGTTGACCTTGGCCGCCAGCCAGTAGCCATCCCGATACCTTGATTGGCATGGTTGTTCAGCCTCCGATGTAGCTCATTTCAATCCGCTTGGCGCTCAACGGTTGGATGGGAATGATGGTGGCCGCGGTGGTGGCGTGCAGGCTCCGCAGTTGCGAATACTGGTCGGCGCGGGCCTGCCAGACCCGGCTCATGGTTTCTGCCAGTGCCGCATCGTCAAGCCCTGACCGCATCAGGGCGCGAAGATCAAATCCGTGATTGGCGAACAGGCAGGTGTAGAGCTTGCCGTCGGTCGACAGGCGAATGCGATTGCAGTCACCACAGAAGGCCTGGGTCACGCTGGAGATGAAGCCCACGCGGCCCTGGCCATCGGCATAGTCCCATTCTTCAGCGGTAATGCCGGGTGGCGCTTCGGTGCGAGCCACCAGCGGATACTCGGATGCAATGAGCGCCTGAACCTGCGCGGAGGGCATGACGTGTTGATGCTGCCAGCCGTTGGTGGAACCCACATCCATGTATTCGATGAAGCGCAGCTCGATGCCGGTTCCTCGGAAGTGGCGGGCCATGGGCAGAATCTGGTGTTCGTTGACGCCGTGTTGCACCACCATGTTGACTTTGATGGGGGCCAGACCGGCTCGCTGCGCGGCCTCAATACCAGCGAGCACGTCGCCAACCTGCCAGTCGGTGTCGGACATGCGTTTGAATGTGACGTCGTCGAGCGCGTCGAGGCTGACTGTGACGCGCTGCAGCCCGGCTTCTTTCAAGCTTTGGGCTTTACGTGCCAGGAGGGCCCCGTTGGTGGTGAGGGTGAGGTCCACGGCTTGACCATCTGGGGTACGCAATTGAGCGAGTTGCTCGATCAGGGCTTCCAGGTCTTTTCTCAGCAGTGGCTCGCCGCCGGTAAGTCGAATTTTTCTGACTCCGGATTGCACCAGCAGACTGGCGATACGGCTGATTTCCTCGAAGCTGAGAACTTCTTTGTGCGGCAGATAAACGTGGTCAGGCCCGAACACCTCGCGCGGCATGCAATAAGTGCATCGGAAGTTGCACCGGTCGGTGACGGAGATGCGTAGATCCCGCAGGGGGCGTGAAAGCTGGTCGAGAAGCACGGGAACGGAGAAGGCTGGCAACAACGTTATTGTTGCGCCTGTGAGGTCTTTGTGCTGTTAGCCCCATTGTTTTGACGGGCATTGATACTCGGGGCGCGGCGGGCGCCGTCGAAACGCTTCTGCCAATAGGCCTCGCGAATGTCTTCTACGCGGACGGATCCACCGGCGCGCGGAGAATGGATGAACTTGTTGTCGCCCACATAAATGCCGACATGCGAGAAGGTATGGCGCAGGGTGTTGAAGAACACCAGGTCACCAGGCTTGAGTTCGCCACGCGACACAGGAACGAGGTCGGGCGAATTGGCTTGTTCGATGGCGCGCCGAGGCAGGATCAACCCCACCGAGTTTTCAAACACATGGCGGGTGAAACCGCTGCAGTCGAACCCGGTTTCAGCCGATTCACCCCCGCGACGGTATTTCACACCCAGAAAATCCATGGCCGAGGTGACCAGGCGAGAGGCCATGTCTGAGGCCTTGTCGCGCACCTGTTGAGCCAGTTCGTACACCGGTGTGGTGTCCAACAGTCCTTTTTCCACCAGGAAACGGGACACGGGATCGTTGGCCAAGGCGGGGGGATTGGCATTGTTGCCAGACGCTGCGCTCGGAGGGGGCGGGCCCATCAGTTGGGCAGCAAAGGCGGCCGAACTGGCCGACGGTGTGGCTTGGATGGCTTGCTGCGCAGAGGCCGAAGCCGCGTAGCAGACGATTGCGGCCATCAAAAACGACTGGCGTAGGCGCGACAAACCGCGCTCGCCAGAGGCGAGGGTTTGCGGGGGCGCGGGGAACAACCAGTCAAGCATGGGGCGCAAGCGTAGGGCGGCCGTGGCAGCCCGTCAATCTCCGATCGGGTAATAACTGCTGAGGTTAGCACCGAATTCGGGGCATATTTCTCGGGGAAGTCGTGGGGGGTGTTCCTACGAAATCTGTGGATTCAGCCCAAATTGGCGCCTAACTGTTCGATGGCGTCGGTCAGTTCCAGCCAGCGGTTTTCTAACGCTTCTAGCTCGTCCCCCAGTGATTTCAGTCGTTTGCCCAGTTCAGCGTGCTGCGTGCCGCTGAGGCTGCCGTCCAGCAAGGATTGGGTCAGTTGTTCTTGCTCCTGGGTGGCGGACGCCATGCGCTCGTCCACTTTTTTGAGCTCGGCCTTGAGGGGCTTGGCCTGTTCGGCTACGCGTTGGCGGGCTTGGGCCTGGGCCTTGCGGTCTTCTCGCCGGTTGCCGCCTGAGGCGTCGTTTCCGGCGTTGTCAGTTGCCGTACTGGCCTGCTTCTCGGCATCTCGAGCTGCGCGCGCGGCCAGGGCTGCTTCTCGGGCTTGCTCTTGCAGCCATCGTTGGTAGTCGTCCAGATCGCCGTCAAAGGTGGAGACCTCGCCATGAGCCACCAGCCAGAACTCGTCGCAGGTTTCGCGTAGCAAAGCGCGATCGTGGCTGACCAGCATGACAGTGCCCTCGAACTCGTTAAGCGCCATCGACAGGGCTTCGCGCGTGGTGAGGTCCAGGTGGTTGGTGGGTTCGTCGAGCAGCAATAGATTGGGGCGCTGCCACACGACCAGGGCCAACACCAGTCGGGCTTTTTCACCACCGCTGAACTGACCGATGGGCTGATTGACCATGTCCCCCGAGAATTGGAAGCGGCCCAGGAAGTCGCGCAGCTCTTGTTCGCGCCCCTGTGGGCCCACATCACGTGCCAGGCGGATCATGTGTTGCAGCGGGCCTTCGTCCATGCGCAGCACATCCAGCTCTTGTTGAGCAAAGTAGCCAATGCTCAGACCCTTGCCTTCGGTGATCTCGCCGCTGATGGGACGGTTCATGTGAGCCAGGGTCTTGACCACGGTCGACTTACCCTGGCCGTTGGCGCCAAGGATGCCGATGCGCTGGCCCGGCAAGACTGAGCGGTTGATGCCTGAGACGATGGTGAGCGGCTCTTGCCCGTCCATGAAGTAGCCGCAGGCCAGCTCTTTGAGCGAAAGCATCGGGTTGGGCAAGCAGGCGGGCTCAGGGAAGTTGAATTGGAAGTCGCTGGCCGTGAGCACGGGGGCGAGCTTTTCCATGCGTTCCAAGGCTTTGACCCGGCTTTGGGCTTGTTTGGCTTTGCTGGCTTTGGCTTTGAAGCGCGCGATGAACTTGTTCAAATGCGCGATCTTGTCTTGCTGCTTGTTGAACGCGGCTTGCTGCTGCGCCATGCGCTCGGCTCGCATGGACTCGAACGCTGTGTAGCCGCCTGTGTATCGCGTCAACTTGCCATCATCCAGGTGCAGGGTGACCTTGGTGATCGCGTCCAAAAATTCGCGGTCGTGGCTGATGATGAGCAGGGTGCCTTCGTAGCGCTGTAGCCAAGCTTCCAACCAGACCAGGGCGTCCAGGTCCAAGTGGTTGGTGGGCTCGTCCAGCAGCATGAGCTGGGCTGGGCACATGAGCGCACGGGCCAATTGCAGACGCATGCGCCAACCGCCAGAGAAGCTGTTGACCGGCGCCATGGTTTGCTCAAGCTTGAAGCCCAGGCCCAGCAGCAATGCCTGCGCACGAGCGGCTGCATCGAAATGCCCGGCTTCGGCCAGCGAAGCGTGTGCCTCCGCCATGGCGTGGCCGTTGCCGGCGGCTTCTGCCGCTGCCAGGTCGTCACGAGCCTTCATCAACCGGGTATCGCCTTGCAGCACGAACTCGGTCGCCGAGTCGTCGGTTTCCGGCATGTTCTGCGCCACTTCGGCCATGCCGCCGGGCTGCAGCCAACTGGGAGGAATGTCGACATCGCCCGCATCGGGATGCAATCGGCCTGTCAGCAAAGAAAACAGCGACGACTTGCCCGCGCCATTGCGCCCGATCAGGCCGACTTTTTCGCCAGGATGAATGGTGGCGCTGGCGCCGTCCAGCACCGGCTTGACCCCGCGTAGCAGGGTCACGTTCTTGAGCACGATCATGGCTGGGTCTCTTCTGGTTGATGGCCCAGCAGCAGGGCTTCGCGGGTCACCAACAGCAGTTGGTCCGAACCGGATGTTGTATCCAGCCAAGCCACAGCAAGATCAGGGAAGGCGCGCTCGAAATGTTCGCGTTCGTTGCCAATTTCGAGAACCAGCACGGCGTCTTCGCTCAGGTAGCGATCGGGATCGGCACGCAAAGTGGCGAACAGCTCACGCGTGAAATCCATGCCGTCTTCGCCGGAAGCCAAGGCCAGTTCTGGCTCAGCTTGGTACTCGGCAGGCAGGGCCTGCATGGACTGTGCGTTCACATAGGGTGGGTTGCACAGAATCAGGTCGTAGGGGCCTTGAAGGGCTTTGAGGCCATCACTTTGCAGCACGGTGATGCGGTCTGCCAGGCCATGCTGTTCAACGTTGATTCGGGCGACAGCCAAGGCGTCGGCGCTGATGTCGGCCGCGTCCACGACGACGTCGGGGTAAGCCATGGCGGCCAGAACGGCCAGGCTGCCGTTTCCGGTGCACAGATCCAGCACGCGATGGGTGCGGTCGCTGAGCCAGGCGTCAATGCTGCCGTCGGCCAGCACTTCGGCAATGAAGGAGCGAGGCACGATCACGCGCTCATCCACATAGAACGGCACGCCCTGCAGCCAGGCTTGCTTGGTCAGGTAGGCCGCGGGCTTGCGTGTGGAAATGCGGGTGTCGACGAGGGCCTGCACCGCGGCCACGTCTGCATCGGCAACGGGCTGTTCGGCGACTTCGTCGAGGGCGTCCAAGGGGTGCCCCAGCTTCCACAGAGTCAGCCAGGCGGCTTCATCGAAGGCGTTGGTGGTGCCGTGTCCGAAAGCGACTTGGCCTTCCAGGCGCTGGGCGCCTTGTTCAATCAATGCGAGAACGGTGGTCACTTGAGCAGTCGCTCCAGGGTCTGGCGATAAATGTTCTTGAGCGGTTCGATGTCGGCTACGGCGACATGCTCGTCAATCTTGTGAATGGTGGCGTTCACCGGCCCGAATTCAACCACCTGAGGGCAGATCTGGGCAATGAATCGACCATCTGATGTGCCGCCGGTAGTGGACAGCTCGGTGTCAATGCCGGTCACATCGGCAATGGCGGCCGCGAGGGCATCGACCAGCGGGCCGCGGCGGGTCAGGAAGGGCCGGCCACCCAAGGTCCAGTCGATGGTGAATTCCAGGCCGTGGCGGCGCAGTACGTCTTCCAGACGAGACTGCAGGCCCTCGGGTGTGGATTCGGTGGAGAAGCGGAAATTGAAGTCAATGACCAATTCGCCTGGGATGACGTTGTTCGCACCCGTGCCTGCGTGGATGTTGGACATCTGCCAACTGGTGGGCGGGAAGTGGTCGTTGCCCTGGTCCCAGACAATCGAGGTCAACTCAGCCAGGGCGGGGGCCGCCTGATGAATCGGGTTGCGAGCCAGATGCGGGTAGGCAATGTGGCCTTGAATGCCTTTGACGCGCAGTTTGCCTGACAGCGAGCCGCGGCGGCCGTTCTTGATCATGTCGCCCACTTGTTTGACGGAGGTGGGTTCGCCCACGATGCAAGCATCCAGCTGTTCGCCTTGTTGTTGCAGCCATTCGCAGACTTTGACCGTGCCATCGACCGAGGGGCCTTCTTCGTCGCTGGTCAGCAAGAAGGCCACGCTGCCTTGGTGTTCGGGGTGGGATGCGACAAACTCTTCGCATGCCACCACCATGGCGGCCAGCGAGGTTTTCATGTCAGCGGCACCACGACCATAGAGCATGCCGTCGCGGTAGCTGGGGGTAAAGGGATGGCTGGTCCAGTTTTCCAGGGGGCCGGTCGGCACCACGTCGGTATGGCCGGCAAACACCAGCGTGGGGGCGGCCCCGCCGTGGTCTTTGCCGCGTCGAATGGCCCACAGGTTGGTCACCGGGGCCTCTTTCGGGCCATAGACGAGGGTGGTGCACTCAAAACCCAGGGGTTTCAGGTGCGATGCGATCAGGTCTTGGCAACCGCCATCGTCGGGGGTCACGGAGGCGCGAGAAATCAGCGCCTCTGTGAGGCGCACGGTAGCGGTCATGTCAATGAGCGATTAAAAACGGGTAGAGGAAAAACCGCGATCGTCGGGGCGCACGTCCAGCGTGATCTCGGTGAACGAAGGGCTGTCGTCCACTTCTTCGGGTTTCGGGGCCAGTTTGGTGGTGGCAGCCGCTTCGTTTTGCAGGCGCCACATCAAATTGGTAGGCGAATCAGCAAACGCCAGACCTTCGTCGCGAGTAACCAGACCTTCGTTGATCAAGCGAGACAAGTCTTCTTCATAGGTTTGCGAGCCTTCGGCCATGGATTTCTCCATGGCTTCTTTGACCCCTGAAAAGTCGCCCTTGCTGATCATTTCGGAGATCAGTTGGGTGTTGAGCATGACCTCGACGGCCGGCACACGCCCGCCGCTGGTGGAGCGCAAGAGCCGTTGCGACACGATGCCTTTGAGGCCGGCAGCCAGGTCGCTGAGCAAGGCGGGGCGAGCTTCAGGCGTGTAGAACGACAAGATGCGGCCCAGCGCCTGGTAGCTGTTGTTGGCGTGCAGGGTAGACAAAACCAAATGGCCCGACAGCGCATACGACAGCGCTGCAGTCATGGTTTCACGATCTCGGATTTCACCGATGAGGATGCAGTCGGGCGCCTGGCGCACGGCGTTGCGCAAGCCTACTTGCAGCGATTGAGTGTCTCGGCCCACTTCGCGCTGGTTTACCACCGACTTCTTGTTGTTGAACACGAACTCCATCGGGTCTTCGATGGTCAGAATGTGTCCGGTCAGATTCTGGTTGCGGTGCTCCAGCATGGAGGCCAGCGTGGTGCTCTTGCCCGCGCCGGTGGCGCCGGCCAGCAGAATCAGGCCGCGCTTTTCCAGCACCAGGTTAGACAAGGATTCGGGCACATTCAGCGAGGCCAGGGGCGGAATGTCGCTGGGAATGTAGCGGAACACCGCTGCAATCGAGCCGCGTTGTTTGAACGCGCTCAGCCGGTAGATGGCCACCCCGGGAATCGACAAGCCAATGTTGAGCTCGCCGGTTTCCTCCAGCTCCTCCATCTGTGTGGGCGAGAGCATCTCGGCCAGCAGTTGGCGGGGCTGGGTCGGGGTGAGGATCTGGTCGGTCAGTTGCAGAATCTGGCCATTGATCTTGATGAGAATGGGGGTCTTGGCTGAGAGGAAAACGTCTGAAGCTCGTTTTTCCGCCATCAGGCGCAGGACTTTTTCAAGATTGCCACCGCTCATCAAGGCTTCTCCCAGTTATCAGGGGTCAATGGACAGAGTGCAAATGCCCGCGATCAGGCGCCGCGCAGCAGGTCGTTGATGCTGGTCTTGGAGCGGGTCTGGGCGTCCACGCGCTTCACGATCACGGCGCAGTACAGGCTGTACTTGCCATCAGCCGAAGGCAGGTTACCCGACACCACCACCGAACCAGCGGGGATGCGGCCATAGCTGACTTCGCCGGTGGCGCGGTCGTAAATCTTGGTGGATTGGCCGATGTACACACCCATCGAGATCACGGAGTTCTCTTCCACGATCACGCCTTCCACCACTTCGGAGCGGGCGCCGATGAAGCAGTTGTCTTCGATGATGGTGGGGTTGGCTTGCAGGGGTTCCAGCACGCCGCCAATGCCCACGCCACCCGACAAGTGCACGTTCTTGCCGATCTGGGCGCAGGAACCGACGGTGGCCCAGGTGTCAACCATGGTGCCTTCGTCCACGTAGGCGCCGATGTTCACATAAGAGGGCATCAGGATGACGT
>CAYVOP010000096.1:0-2146 GCA_964453105.1 uncultured Aquabacterium sp.
GTCGTCGAGCTTCGCCAACCAGACCATCGCCCAGATCGAGCTGTTCGCCCACAGCGACGCCTACGACAACGGCAAGGTCTACGTGCTGCCTAAGCATCTGGACGAAAAGGTGGCTCGCTTGCAGCTGACCACGCTGAATGCCCAGCTGACCGAGTTGACCGACGAACAAGCGGCTTACATCGGCGTGCCCAAGCAAGGTCCTTACAAGCCTGACACGTACCGCTATTGATCACCCCCCGACGGCCTTGCGGCCGTCCCCCCTCTCCGGGGGGCACCGCCAGCAGACCGGCCAAGCCGGATCTGCGGCGGTTGCTGAGTCTCGGGCACCGAGGCCTATTTAAAAGGAATTGCATGCCACGCGCAGACCAACTGATCGTTCAACAAGGGCTTGCGCCCACCCGCTCCGCCGTGAATCGTTTGGTCGATGCCAGCGCGGTTCAATGGCTCAGCCCCAAAGGCTGGGTCCCTGTGCGCAAGGCGGGTGAAGACCTGCCGGACGGTGCGCAGTTCCGCGTCACCAATGACGATGAGTTGCGTTGGGTCTCGCGGGCCGGCCTCAAGCTCGAAGGGGCGCTGAGCCAGATCGAGTTGAACGTGTCCGGTATGCAATGTCTGGACGTGGGCCAGAGCACCGGCGGCTTCACCGACGTGCTCTTGACGCAAGGTGCCAGCCGCGTGGTGGGTGTCGATGTGGGTCATGGTCAGTTGCACGACAAGCTCAAAGCCGACGAGCGTGTGGTGGCGTTGGAAAACGTGAACGCTCGCGAGTTGGAAGGCAGTGCTTTGGCCGAGCACGCGCCCGAAGAGGGGTTCGACTTGATCGTGGCCGATCTGTCTTTCATCGCTTTGTCTAAAGTGGTGCCCCATCTGGGGCCGTGGCTCAAGCCCGGTGGTCAGGCTCTGTTGCTGATCAAGCCTCAGTTTGAAGTGGGCAAGGAGCACGTGGGCAAAGGCGGTGTGGTCAAAGATCCCGCGCAACATGCGCGTGCCCGCGACATGGTGCGCCGTGCCTGTACCGATCTGGGCTGGAAGGTCCACAAAGGTTTTGCCAGCCCCATCCCTGGGGGCGATGGCAACCTCGAATTCTTCATCTGGGCGCAGTCTCCGCTGGAGCAGGCGGCCTGATCGCATGCAGCCCTGATTCGATTGAAAGTCTGAAAGCATGAGCAAGCCTGTTGCCGATTCTGGTCGTTCGATGCCCGTGAGCTTCGAATTTTTCCCGCCCAAAACCCCTGAAGGCGTGGACAAGCTGGCAGCGGTGCGCCAGCAGTTGTACCCCTTGAAGCCTGAGTATTGCTCGGTGACGTATGGGGCTGGCGGTTCGACCCAAGATGGCACCATCCAGACGGTGCGCGCCATTTTGGCCGAAGGCTTCGATGCCGCGCCGCACTTCTCGTGCATCGGGGCCAGCCGTGCCTCAGTGAAAGCGCAACTGGAGGCCTTCAAGGCCGATGGCATCAAGCGCATCGTGGCCTTGCGGGGTGATTTGCCCAGTGGCTACGGTGGCTTTGGCGAGTTCCGCTACGCCAGCGAATTGGTGGCCTACATCCGCGAGGCCACGGGCGATCACTTCCACATTGAAGTGGGTGCCTACCCTGAAATGCATCCGCAGGCCAAGAGCCCTGCGGCCGACCTGCAGGCTTTTGTCACCAAGGTGAAGGCGGGTGCCGATGTGGCGCTGACCCAGTATTTTTTCAACACTGACGCCTATTTCCGCTTTGTTGACGACGTGAGCAAAGCCGGTGCGCAGATTCCGATCATTCCCGGCATCATGCCCATCATCAACTCCACCCAGTTGATGCGCTTCTCGGACGCTTGCGGTGCTGAGATTCCCCGTTGGATTCGGACCCGTCTGGAAAGCTTTGGCGATGACAAGGCATCGATCCAAGCCTTTGGTCTGGATGTGGTCACCGAGCTGTGCGAGAAGCTGCGTGCCGGCGGCGTGCCGGGCTTGCATTTCTACACCATGAACCAGGCCGGGCCGGTGAAGGCGCTGTGTGAGCGCTTGAAGCTGGCTTGATTGGCGCGCCACAAAGGCGCATCTGAAAAGACTCGGGGGCGGGTGGCGCTGGTTTTTAGAAACGCCCCCCCGGGGTTTTATCACCCGGGGTTTATTTTGAGGTGTTTACCACCGGGGCCAGGGCGT
>CAYVOP010000096.1:2156-12970 GCA_964453105.1 uncultured Aquabacterium sp.
GGTGGTTGTTTGGCCCCCCCAAACCGCCCATAAACAAAACCCGGGGGGGCGTTACTTCGTTTTTCACCCACCCCCCCCCGCTGGTTTATAGCCGCTGAGATTTAGTTGCCGGTGTAGACCACGGTCTCCAGGGCGTTGCCAGGCTGGATGCTGCTGCAGTTGTTGGGCGCAGCCACGGGCCCGAACAGGCCGCCGAAGCGGTCATTGACCCATAGCATGGCTTGAGGAAGCCATTGCACCATCGAGGTGAAGTGGCTCAAGGAGTACTCAACGTGCTTGATCGTCACGCCCTTGGCGCAGTACTGGCGAGCCAGGGTGCGCACGTCACCGGCCAACATCACGCCGTCGCCCTTGCCCCAGATAGGCGAAGCAGGGGTCCCTTCGAGATCACCGCCCGTGCCTTGACCGATGAACATGGGGATGGTGGGCGTGCCGCCGGTGCCCATCACGATCTTGTTGACTGCGTCGACATAGGGCTTGAGCTTGGTGCGGTCTTCGTACTCAGGCTTGACGATGTCTTTCCAATAGGTGTTGGGGTATTGCAGCAGCACGTTGACGATGGAGGCCTTCTGCATCTTGTTGTAGATGGTCATGCCTTTTTCAGACAGGTACTGTGGCAGGTCGATGCCATACGAGCGGCCCACGCCAATCAAAGCCATGGGGGCAATGCCGCCCCACATGGGGGTGCCTTGCACGTAGTCGAGGTTGTGGTTGGGGTGAACCAGCACGCCACCGATGGCGGCGCCAACCAGGTTCTTGTTCACGTCAGGCGCGTACGTAGGGGCGAGTTCGGCAGCCCATTCGGAGGCAATGGCGCCACCCGAATAACCGATCAGTGCCACCTTGGCGTTGCTCGACAGGCCAATGGAAGGCGAGTTCTTGGCGGCGCGAATCGAGTCCAGGGTGTTGAAGCCGTACTCGGGGCCGGCAGCGAAGTCAGCCTTTTGACCTTGGGTGTCGGAGATGATGACCGTGTGACCACCAATCAGGAAGGGGGCGATCAGGGCGGTTTCCACGCCGGGGATCAGGTCACCCAGAGTTTTGCCGCCAGCGATGGCCCACGAGGGTTGGTCAGCGGGGTTCAGCGAGTCGTAGAACGACTGATAAGACAGGACCTTGTTCTTGTTCGGGCAGAACAGGGAGCAATTGGGCTTGATCACCGTGGTGACATTGACGACGGGGCGCATTTGCGCATCGGTAGAGCGGTACAGCAGTTGCGTGGCCTTGAAGCCCAGAGAGATCCCCAAGATCTGGTAGTTCACCACACGGGTGTTGAGCACCGTGCCGGGGGCGATGTTGGCCAGAGGCGTGGCGCCGGTGTACTGATAGAAGGGATCGTCTGCAGGTGAGGTGGCTGCGCTGGCCACGCTTGGCAGCATCGTGGCAGCTGCGGCGGCTGCGACGAGTGCTGGAACGAAGCGTTTGGTGCTGAAACGGAAGCTCATCAATGTCTCCTGTATTTGAAGCATTGATCGTGCCCTGAGATCTGTTGCCCGTTTGTCTTGTGATGGACAAATCACGGGTTACTGATGATGGTGATTGTCCTGGGGGTTATAGGTGTCAAACGCAGTCAATTTATCGTGAGATGGTTGTAGGCCTGTATGCCTGCTGGGTGGGGGTTGGTCAGTGCGTTCTTGTACATCTCTGGCCAATTCTCATACCCAGCCTGCGCTTTGATTTCGTCCAGATTCAGGATGGTGATTCGGCCATAGGTGAGCTGAATCCATTTGGCATCGCTCCATCTGCGCAAAATCGGGTTCAGTGTGCTGCGCCCCATGCCCAGGGTTTGCGCCAGCTGCTCTTGCTGAATGTCGATGTGCGGCTGGTAGGTTTGCCGCAATCCCAGTCCGGCGGCCAGGATCAGCAGGCGGCGCGCCACGCGTTGTTCTGCGGGCGGCTTGATCATTTCATCCAGCACGAAGAACGAAATGCGGAGCTTGGCCGTCAGCAGCAAAGCAATGTGGTGCCAGAGTTGAGGCGTTTCCTGCAGCAAAGACAAAATCGCGGACCGGGGTAGAAACATTACCGTGCAGGGCGAAGTGGTCTTCATCGTGTGCGTGTAGGCGCCACCGTCGGCCAGCCCGATCTCTCCAAACCAGGCGGGGGGCGCGAAGTGCGCCATGACGCCTTCGTTGCCAGGGTCGAGTTCATTCATGGCCAGCACCACGCCTTCCAGCAGGCAATACAGGCCGCTGTTGGCCTGTCCTCGGTGGACGATGTTCTGCCCTGCGGGGATCTGCTTGATCACCCCCATGGCTTTGATCTTGTGCTGCAGGGGCTGGGGCAGCGCGGAAAACCAGGGGTCTTCCGCGAGTGGTCGAAAAATGTCCGATTCCACCTTCACATCTCCTTCGGTCGCTGATTTCGGGCGGTTATAGCGCAGGCGAGGGAGGCGAGGTCATGGGGGAGATGTGGATACAAGCGATGTCAGGGATTTTTCAGTGATAACTGGATCACTTTTGCATCAGAACGCGCGATAAGCGACCGTCTCAGCGGCTGAGAACTTGATGTTGTTCAAGCGAAAGGCGTTTACTGATCTGCATCAAGGACAGGGGTAATCCCTCGGTTTGACCCTGGTGGGCTAATGGGCAACTTGATTCAGAACAACTTCTGCCGGAGGGGCTCTTGATGCAATGAGCGCATGGATTCGCGTTGTGTGGAATCCAGCGTCTTCTAGCTTCACATAAAAAGGATCGACCATGAAGAACCAAACCGCTCTGTCCCGTCTGATCGCTGCTGCGCTGGCTGCGGCCGCCATGGCACCTGTGGCTGCTCAAGCCGACGAAGGCAATTTCCTGGTTCGCGCCCGCGCCGTGGGTATTGCCCCAGCCAACGACGGCCAGAATGTGCTGAATGCCGAGGTGACCCTGAACAAGAAGGTCATCGCTGAAGTCGACTTCACTTACTTCATCACGCCCAACCTCGCGGCTGAGTTGATCTTGACCTACCCCCAAAAGCACACCGTGTCGATCAATGGTGTGGCGGCGGGTTCGCTCAAGCACCTGCCTCCCACTCTGACGGCGCAGTACCACTTCCTGCCCACGGGCCAATTCCGTCCTTATGTGGGCGCTGGCGTGAACTACACCAACATCACGGCTGTGAATCTGCCGCTGAACCTGAATCTGGATCGGGGCTCGTTTGGCTTCGCGATTCAGGCCGGTGTGGATGTTCAGGTGGCACCTCAGGTGTTCGTGAACTTTGACATCAAGCAAGTCAACATCGAAACCAAGCTGCGTACGGCTGCGGGTGACGAGGCAGGTACCGTGAAGGTGAACCCCGTTCTGGTGGGTGTGGGCGTGGGTTATCGCTTCTGATCGATCTCTGTGCTGGGCCAGCCTTGTCGTGGGGGCTGGCCTCCCTTCATAATCGACTGCATTCAAAACAATGGCGAAGCGCAGTCGAGCCATGCAAGGGGAGTCTGTGAGCAACAAAGGTCGATTGGGGTGTGTGGCTGTGGCCCTTTTGGGGTTGTGTGGTTGGTGGCCTGTCGTTGCAGGCGCAGAAACGTTGCCAGCCGAGTCAGGGTCAGCCGGGAGCCCTATTCCCTCTGAAAGCTCCACCACAACCGATGTCATTCTGGAGTCCACCAGTCGTACCGTGCGCTCCACCGTCGAATGGTTGGCGCGTGGCATTGATGGCACGTTCGGAGACAAGCCCTTCTCAGAGGGCGGCAAGGTCAGTGATGGCCGAATTGGCTTGAGCTTGCTGACCCGAGAGGATCGCGGTGCTTCCACCAATGTGCGTTTCAATGCGCGTTTGCGCCTGCCTAATCTGGAGCGGTACCACTACCTGTTCATCGGGAATGACGACCGTCGTGCGATCGTGACCGATCAACCCAACGACATTTCCCAGCAGGAGTTGATTCGGCAGAACACGCGGGTAGAGGACTCATTCTTCGCCGGGATTGGTGTTTGGCTGGAAGAGTCCATCGATTTGCGCTTGGGCTTTCGCGGTGGTTTGAAACCTTACGCGCAGGCTCGCTACCGTCGTCCTTGGCAATTGGGCCCGTCGGACCTGATTGAAGCGCGGGAAACCATCTTCCTGACTGTGGCCGATCGCTTCGGTTCCACAACGGCGCTGTCTTACGAGCACGGGTTCAGCCCTGAGTTCGCATTCCGGTGGCTGAATGCCGCCACCATTACTCAGAAATCGCGCAAATTGAATTGGGCCAGCACCTTGGGGCTGTACCAGTCGTTTGGTGAGGAGCGCGTGCTCGGCTTGGAAGCCCTGATGAATGGCATCGGCGGAGCCGATGTGCCTGTGGCCGACTATGGCGTGCAGGTCAAATGGGATCAGCCTGTGTACAAGCGTGCCTTGTATGGCGAGGTGGTGGTGGGGCACTTCTGGCCCCGGCCCACACTGGCCAGCCCCCGCGAGGGGGCTTGGGCCTTTGGTGGCGTGATTACGCTGCGGTTTTGACGCTGCGGCGACGTGCCGCCACGGCAATCACCAAGCCCGCCAGGGCCAGCGCATAGGTTTCGGGCTCAGGGACGGCGGCGGCAAAGGCGTGGCCCAAGATGTTGTGCGCCGCAGCCGTGGGGTGTACCCCATCCCAGAACAGGTAGTCGTCTGGGTTGGCGCAAACGGTTTTCTTGGTCGAGTCAAAGCAAGGCAGGTTGGTGACCTTGCCTGCTTGGCCATTCATGATCGCGATTTGCGTGGCCAGGAAGCCAGAGGTGTCGAAAGTGCGGATCTGGATGCCAGCCAAGTTTTGCTGCAACTGATTCAGACCATTGCTCAGCAAGCTGTTGAACTGCAGAGACTGAAAGCTGGCCAGTGCCGCAAAGCCGGGGCTCGTCTGGTTCACGCCCAATGCCATGGGGGTGACGCCCAGATTCGGCATCAGGGGCACAAAGAAGTCGCGGGCCCCCATGTTGTACAAGGCTGTGACGTCGTTGAGCAAATTGTTGGACGCCGTGGTTGGCGTGCTCAGGTCGGTCATTCCGGAGAAGAAATCGTTCGGGCCAGCCCACACCATGTAGAGGGCTGATGCGTCAGCATGGCCGCCGGTGAGCATGCCGTACTTGGCGATCTGGCCCGCCACGCCGGTGCCGTTCAGTGCATCGCTGATGTGGCTACCCATACCGGTTTTGGCTCCGCCAAAAGCGAAGTCGGTCAGGCCCAGGCCGAGGGTTTGAGCCATGACTTCCACGGCCACAGGGCCGTTCGAGAAGCGGCCGTTGACATACGGGGCAGGCGGTTGACCAATCAGATGGAACAGATTGCCGTTGTCCGACAGGCTGTCGCCGAAAGCAACGATCTGGGAGTAGTTGGCGCTGGCGGGGGCGGCCAGGCAAGCGGCCATCAGGCCTGCCAGCAAGGGGAATGCGTGCTTGTTCATCTCGTGTCCTGTTATTTTGTGTGAGAAGGGCCCCACGCGGAGAGGGGGCCATGTGACACGGATTGGAGCGGCTCACGCAAGCTCGCGTGAGCGGGTTAGTCCTGAAGTCTTCCTTGAGTTGACCGGATTCCCCTTATCCAAGGGGGCGGGTATTCAAGGGGCTCGGTGTCAGCCGCCATAGGTGTGCTGTTCGGTGATCACAGCCACCAAAGGCTGGTCGTGCGGTTGTGCCTGCCATTGCGAATCGCTCAGCAGGCCTTGTTGCCAAGCCACCCCAATGGCGGTGATGCCGGGGTGGGCGGCCAGGTAACGGTCGAAATAGCCGCCGCCATAGCCCAGGCGCCAACCGCCTTCCGTGAAGCCGACGCAAGGCACCAGCACCACATCGGGGTCGGTTGGCCGCCCTGAAGGGCTGGGAATGCGGCACTCATCCACCGTGTCAGGCGCTTGTCCATTCCATTCCCGAAAGTGCATTTCAACGGGCTCGCGGCGCGCAAAAGGCAAAGCCAGTCGACAACCGGTTGCTTCTTGAGCCTGCACAGCCAGTTCCCTTGGGTTAAATTCGCCTTGCATTGGCCAGTACACCCCCAGGCACATGGGCTCCAACTGCTCCAGCACCGCCAACAGGCGAGCATGCAGCGCAGCTTGAGCCTCTTGGGCTTGAGGTGTGAGGATCCAGGCTTGGCGATCGTTCAGCAGTTGGCGACGCAAAGCGCCGCGATCCAGGGAGGTGGGGTCAGGCATGGCAGAGACACACAAGGCAAATCAATTGATCAGAACAAGTAAGTATGCAGTGCTGCGGCCCATGGTGGTGGCAGCTGTGGCTGCGGTGATCGGCCTGGGCGCCGGTGGGCTGCTGCCCGCACACGCAGCCGAGGGAGACGACAACACCTTTCAGGATGCGCGTGAAGCCTGGCGGGTGCGTGACAAGGGCCGGCTTCTGGCCGCACGCAATGCCTTGATCGCGGCGGGGCATCCCCTGGCACCGTGGGCTGACTATTGGTGGGTGCAAACCCGCTTGACCGAATTGGGCCGCACGGAGGCTGATGAGTTCTTGGCGCGTTGGCCCGATGCCTATGTGGCCGATCGTTTCCGCAACGACTGGTTGCAAGAGCTGGGACATCGGGGTGATTGGGCGACCTTCCTGCGCATTCAACCCGGCTTTCGCATGAACGACGACCGCGAGGTGGTTTGCTGGGGTGTTTTGGCGCGACAGCAGTCTGGCGCCTTGATGGAAGGGCCGGGCGACTGGCGTGAGCAGGCTCGCCAAGCCTGGTGGGCGCAGAAGGACCCTGACCGGGGTTGCGATGCCATGGCGCAGGCGCTGTGGTCGGCTGGCGTGCTGACGGCGGACGATGTGTGGCGCAAGTTGCGCTTGGCGGTTGAAATCGATCGCCCCAATGTGGTTCAACAGTCTGGCAAGTTGCTGGGCGATGTGATTGGGCAGGCCATTTCGCGCCTGATGGCGCAGCCACAAGCCTTTTTGGCGCCGGGTGCCGCGAGTGGTTCGCCCTTGCAGCAGGGTGGGGAGCGTGATCTGAAGCAGCCTCCGGGCGCGTCGATTGGCCCCACCTCCAGCAAGAAAGCGAAAGGCAAGGGCAAAGGCAAGTCGAAATCGCGCCCCAGTCTTGCGCCCATTCCTTTGGCCATTCCGGCCGAAGCCCAAGGGCCGCTGAACCTGCTGGCATTCATTCGTTGGACCAATGTGGACCCCGTGGCGGCCGCGCAAGCCATGTCCGATCCCGCGGCGCGCGTGCGCTGGAAGTGGCGGGCCGATGAGGCGGCATGGGCCTGGGCGCAGTTGGGCCGGACGTTTGCCTGGCGCCAGATGGCCGATGCACCGGTCTATTTCGAGCGGGCCCTGGCCGACAAGGCCTTGGCCAGCGTCAATGCCCCGTCATTGGCAGCCAAAGGGTTGAGCAACTGGTCATCTGACACCTTGGCCTGGATGGTGCGGGCCGGGGCCCGGTCAGCCACGGCAGGCGATGCCACGCGCTGGGCCTTGGTGGAGCAGGCGGTCGATGCCATGTCGCCAGAGCAACTCACCGATGCGGCCTGGACTTACTGGAAGGCGCGCGCCTTGTTGGCGCGTGCAGGTCAGGGCGCCAGCGACCCGACGCGCCAGAAGGCACGCGAACTGATGGCGCGCATTGCCAGCCCCATGCACTTCTACGGTCAATTGGCTGCGGAAGAGTTGCACGGCACGCCGGTCAAGGCGCCGCCGCGGCCAGCCGCGCCCAATGAGGTGGAGTTGGCCCAAGCGCGCGCCTTGCCTGGGGTGGACCGGTCTTTGCGCTTGTTTGCGCTGGGTTGGCGTAACGAAGCCGTGCGCGAGTGGAATTTCACCGGGGGCTACGGCAAGCCAGGCGGCTTGAGCGACCGTGAGCTGATGGCGGTGGCCGCTGTGGCCTGCGATCAGGAAATCTGGGATCGTTGCATCAACACCAGCGACAAGACACGCCAGGAAATCGACCTGAACCAGCGTTACCCCATGCCCTTCAAGCGCGATGTGCTGGCTGCTGCGCGCGACGTGGGGTTGGACCCCGCCTATATGTATGGCTTGATGCGCCAGGAGTCGCGTTTCATCGTGGCGGCCAAGTCCAACGTGGGGGCTTCAGGGCTCATGCAGGTCATGCCGGGCACGGCGTCGTGGACGGCCAAGAAACTGGGCATTCCCTATACGCCAGACATGATCACCGACCGAGTCACGAACTTGCGCATTGGCGCGGGCTACCTGAAGCTGGTGCTCGATGACCTGGGGGGCTCGCAAGCCATGGCTGCCGCTGCCTACAACGCGGGGCCCTCTCGCCCGCGCCGCTGGCGTGAAGGCGCCAAGGTGGATGCGGCGGCCTGGGTGGAGAACATTCCCTTCAACGAAACCCGCGACTACGTGAAGAAGGTGTTGGGCAATGCGGTGGTCTACGCCCACATCATTGATGGGGTGCCCATGAGTGTCCGAAAGCGCTTGGGGGCGACCATTGGGCCGCGCGCGCTCAGCGCGCCACCACCTGAGGCGGATCTGCCCTGATCTGAGATCAGGCGCACCAAGCAAAAACGGCCCTGAGGGGCCGTTTTCCTTTTTGCGCAATATGTTCGCGGAGATCCCGCGTTTGTCGCTGAAATCAGGCTGCGACCAGCAGCATGGCGGTGTCGAACGCGCTGCTCATGGGGGGCAGGTTCATGATCATGGGCTGAGGGGCGTTCTTCGAAACCTTCACGGGCTTGGCCGCTGGGTCGTTCTGGGCCACTTCCACCTTGTCCCAGTTGCCAGCCGATTCCTTGCCCGACACGGCGATCGAGTAGAACACGCGGAAGGCGATCTTGCGCTCGCCCCAGAAGTCGGCGGCGTCGCGGAAGGCGTCCAGCAACTGCTCACGGGTTTCGCGGTCGAAACGCGAGCCGTCGGGCAGCAATTCCAGCACCACGACAAAACCTGGCTGCGGGCCCGACTTGTGAACCAGGTCGGTCATGCAGTCGTAGAGGGCGTCGAGGTTCTTGCCGAAATGGTCGGGGAACAGGAAGTCGCGGGCGATGATGTCCAGCACGTCCTGCTTGTTCTGGGCGTCAGCCAGATTCGTGTACAGGAAGTGTTGGCCAGCTGCTTGGGCTGCCTGTTGCAAGTCTTCCGGGCGGAATGCGCGGATGGATTGAACGATGTTGGGTCGAACGGATTGCAACAACATGATCGCTTGGGCCCTGGTTGCATGAAGAGGTCTGCATGCCCTCAGGGACTGAGTTGAGGGGTCAAAGAAAGAACGAGAAAAGAGCGAAAACCAAAAAACGAGTTCAGCGGCGCGGGTCAATCAGAGAAAAGCTGCTGTAGTGATCCTGCGTGTAGAAACAAGTTTCCGGTTTTTGAACATCTTTACCTCCACACACAATGCGACGAGGACCTCGATCCCTGACGCCCGGCGTGCGAACGGTGTATTCACGATAAAAGCCGCGAGGCTGACGCGGAAGGATTCTTTCCCGGTTGCCAAACACGACACCGTCTTTGGCATAAGAGAAAGGACCGCCTGTGTGAATGCGTCTGTGAACCTCTTGAGCCTGCGTAGGCAGGGTCGACAAAGGAACGGCAGACAACTGGGACTGCGTGACTTCGTGGTCGGGGGTACGGCGGGCCAGCGCATCGCTGGCAGGCCCGAAACTTGACCACCCGATCGCGAGGGCACAGAGTGCCTGCAACACTGTTCGACGGCTCAGGACGGCAGCGCCAGATGCGGTTTCCGTGGGGTTCGGAAGGGTCACCATGATGCTGTGTTTCCAGCCTTGATCAGTCAGCAATTCGGCGATTCGTGAAAGCCGTGATGCTACAGAAAAGGGCCAAAAAGCTCAAGGCCCCGGGGCGCGAAATAGGGCGCACCCGGGGCCTTTTGGTGGGGGGTTGACAGTTTGTGATTTAATGAAAGGTTCGGTTTAACGCACCGCGTTCGCGTCGGCCACCGTCATGGCGGTCATGTTCACAATGCGTCGAACCGTGGCCGACGGGGTCAGAATGCACACCGGTTTGGCCGCCCCCAGCAGCACCGGGCCCAACGCAATGTTGTTGCCTGCGGCTACCTTCAGCAGGTTGTACGAGATGTTGGCGGCGTCAATGTTCGGGCACACCAGCAGGTTGGCTTCACCTGTGAGAGAGCTGCGGGGCATCAGTTCCTGACGGTAGGGCTCGTCCAGGGCCGTGTCACCGTGCATTTCGCCGTCAATCTCCAGCCAAGGGGCGCGTTCCTGGATCAAACCCAGGGCTTCGCGCATTTTCACCGCTGAGGGCTGGTTGCTCGATCCGAAATTTGAGTGCGACAGCAGGGCCGCCTTGGGGCGCTGGCCAAACCGCATCATTTCCTCGGCCGCCATGATGGTGATCTCAGCCAGTTGCTCGGCCGTGGGGTCGTAGTTGATGTGCGTGTCGAGTATGTTGACCGTGCGGCCCGGCAGGATCAAACCGGTCATGGCCGCATAGGTTTTCACGCCGGGGCGCTTGCCGATCACCTGATCGATGTAGTGCAGGTGCAGGGCGGTCGAGCCCCAGGTGCCGCAAATCAGGCCGTCCACTTCGCCCTTGTGCAGCAGCATGGAGCCGATCAAGGTCAAGCGGCGGCGCATCTCGATCTTGGCCATTTGCTCGGTCACGCCCTTGCGGTCGGCCAGGCGGTGGTAGGTCTGCCAGTAGTCGCGGTAGCGTGGGTCGTTTTCGGTGCTGACGATGTCGTAGTCAATGCCTGACTTCAGGCGCAGGCCGAAGCGCTCCACGCGTTGCTCGATGACTTCCTTGCGGCCGATCAAGGTGGGGCGAGCCAGGTTCTCGTCGACCACAATCTGGGCTGCGCGCAGCACGCCTTCGTTTTCCCCTTCGGCATAGGCCACGCGCTTGTTCTTGGCGCGCTTGGCCACGCTGAAGATGGGCTTCATCGTGTGGCCCGAGGCGTACACGAAGCTCTGCAGCTTTTCCGTGTAGGCCGCGTAGTCGGAGATGGGG
>CAYVOP010000096.1:12980-13220 GCA_964453105.1 uncultured Aquabacterium sp.
GCCGGAGTCCGCTGCCGCCTTGGCCACGGCCGGGGCGATCTTGATCATCAGGCGCGGGTCAAAGGGCTTGGGAATCAGGTATTCCGGCCCGAAGCTGAGGGTGGCGCCCACATAGGCGGCTGCCACCACATCGCTTTGCTCTGCCTGGGCCAACTCGGCAATAGCGTGAACGGCCGCAATTTCCATCTCATCGGTGATGGTGGTTGCGCCCGAATCCAGGGCTCCACGGAAGATGTAGGG
>CAYVOP010000097.1:0-12662 GCA_964453105.1 uncultured Aquabacterium sp.
ATTTTGGGTTGGCACAACCCTCAAAAAATGGTCAGTTTTCGGTTGGCGTCAACAAACGAGGAACCCATTGTGCAACCCGGCTTTCGATCGGCTCAGGGGAACCTGGAAGACGCGATGCATCAATGCACCTCAACGTCGAGCCAGAAAGGCTCGACCATAAGGTCGCTGGCAGCGGCTTCCCCAAACAAGGGACAGCCCACTTGTCATGTTTCTGGTGCGGCTTCATTGTGATGCGATACATCCCTCGACGCAGATACTCACCTCGCCTTGCGGCGGTTTGCTTGCTTCTTGTTCGTCGCCTCTCGTTGTTGGTCTTGCTTCTGGACGCCTGCGTCCGCTTTGGTCTTTTTGAAGACCTTGACCTTCTCGCCTCTATCGTCACCTTCAATTGCGTAGGGATCCCCGTTGGCAATGGGGCATTCACCATCAATTTCTACAGGCCAAACCGGGACACGACTGGTGCGCATCGCGAAGGCTCTGAATGGAGAGGCCAACAGGATGATCGGACTGAGCGCCAAGATGACGATCTTTGGCATGCCCGACAAGTTGGCAAATAGCCGTTCAACGCCGAACCGGAATGTTTCCCGGCGTTCTGCAATAGGCATGCAGAACTTGACGCGGTGATGGAGATCCTCCGGGCCTTCCTCCATATAGCGACGGATGAATTCCCAATGGCCACGCAGGCAGTCTTCCTGCCTGAAAACGGTGTTGTTGTGCGTGTAGGCCGGATTCAAGTCCTGAGGGGTCAAAGTTTCTGTAGCAGGCAAAGTAAAGGACGCCAGAACTGTTTTTTTGTCCTTGTCCATCACGTGAGCCATCAGGGTCCATTCATCCCAAACAGGGTTGCGGAGCAGGCTGATGAAGAGATCATCCCAGTTGGCCACAAGGTGCAGGCCGTTTGGCCGAAAAGCGTAAACCTTCCTCGTTTTTCGGTTGAAGCGGATCGGGTAGTGCGTGTGTGAGAACGATTCAAGACGCAAGACATACGTAAATAGGGAGACTGAAAGTGACCAGAGCACCACTCCGCATAGCAAAGACCACCAAGGAGGAATTGTTGCTGTTTGAGTGAATCCGAAGCGGGCCATCAAATCAACAGCGATGGCGTAGCCGATCCCCCCCCCCAGAATGACGAGTGCAAAGGCACAAAACCAAGTGATAAGGCCGCGCCAGTTGTATTCATACTCTGCCAACTCAAGAAACGTGGAGTTGAGTTTAATTACAGCCAATTGCGGCAATGGTTCAAGATTCAACCGTTGCCCCTGCCGAAGATGCAGCGACTGTTCGAGCTCTGTCAGCGGTCGATGTACAGGGTATTGAAAAAGGCGGTTGTGGGACTTCACAGATTCATGCTTTCAATGCGAGGCGCAGTTCTCTTTGTTCAGTTTCGTAGTCTGGGTAGCGTTGCTGAGTCAAGATGCCCCAAACCGACCGCTCCAGCCAGTTTTGAATCGCGTTGTCTTTGACGAATTCAATCCAAAGTGAAATACCGATCAGCAACGCAACTAAGATCGCAATCAATGGGACAAGCATGGCTCCGAGATACGCCGCAGCAAAGGGGACTGTCGCCGCAAGTAGCACAAGGGATAACGATGCACCGACGACCGCTGAAGAGAGATAAAGCACAAACAGTCCTGCTTGATTCTCCTTCAAGGATTCAACACCTTTGATCAGATCGAGCCCTGCTACGACAAGACCTATCGCAGATCCGCCAAGTTTGCCCACAATCTTCAGCACTGATCCACTGAAGATCGCCAGCCCCGACCCAAGCCTCATGCCTTGCAGAGCCCTGGCCTGGAGCACATGGCCGATCACATCCGCAGTGGTGACGCCCAAAGCGGCAATAGCCGCATATGCCCTCCGGCTGGCATCAGTCTTGTCGTTTCCCATGGCTTGGTCATCATCTTCCAGCGCTTTGGTCAGGCTGTAGAACTGAAAGAGACCGGCAACTACCCCAAATCTGACGTTCTGGCTGATGATCTGTCGCCAACGCCCCAGGTTCAACGCCTCTACGTCTTCCGCCGTGCGAATGCTCTTTGCAAGCCACTCCGCCCGTTGTTGTGGTTTAAGTCCAGGCGGCATGCGTTTGATGGCCTCGGCATCTGCCAGCACCACCCACTTGCGTTTGGCTACACCATCCACTTTTGTGCCGAGTATCTGCAGCCTACGCAATTCCGCTGAAACCGCCCTTTGCATCTGGTGTTGATTCTTGATTTGCCCCCCAGATGCCAGTAACTCCCGGATGACCGCTGCGCGCATGGCCTTCTTGCTGCCTTCAACGGAGCAGATGACCACAGGCTGTTGGGCAACCAAGCCTAACGCCATCACGGCAGCTCGACCACTGCTCCAGCCGTCAGCAGCCTTGTCCAGGACCCGAGCAAGGGGACCTAGCGCCTGGGTTACAAGCTGTGCCACTGCATCAGAGGCTGCGACAGACAGTCTTTGCGTGGCATTGGAATAGATCGCGAAGATGTTGTCCCAAGGTATCTGGCGTGAGTCAATGCTGACTTTCGCGGCATCATCTACTTTCTTGGCGACTTCGTCCAAGTTGAACAGCATTGCTCGCAAGAGCAGGTTCTGTCTTTTGCTGGCGTCCTGCGTCAGCCATTCTTCATAGAGCTTGCTACATGCTGCCTTGTCCTGCGTTGCAGCAATACACAAGCTCATGACTCCTGCGTAAACGGCGCCTGATTCAGCATTCTGGCCGTCGTAGTTGCATTCGAAGTAATGCGCCATGACCGCGCTTTTCATCCAGGCAGCATGGGCGCGGGCCATCGGTGCGATCTGTTGTTCATCGTGATCACGGAGTTGCTTGTCGAACGTGGTCCGCCATGCATGTCTAGCCTTGCCATCAAACTTCGATGAGTATTTGGACCAGCAGTGATCCGCCGCACGTTGGAGTTCGGCTGCCGTGACGTCGCGAGTTCGCTCGATGCTTTTTTGAACACCAGAGAACATCAAGCCGATACCAGCGTTAGCCATCTGCTGGTTCGCCAATGATTCTGCTGCGTCAAGTTCGTCGCGTTGAGCTTGCGTGCGAATGGCCTCCTCCATGTTGTCGATCATGGAATTGACGGCAGCTTCGCGCTGTCGCACCGGATGGCTAATAAAGCTGTCAGTGGATCGCTTCATCAATAGCGCTAGATCTGTCGCAATCCCGGTTGGATCAGGCATCGACAAAACCAAGCCACCTGCAGGCGAAATCAACGGCACGCGGTCCTTGAGTGCCTGTGCCGTTGCCGCCTTGGATTCGAACCCACCCGCAGTGAACGCCAACGCCTTGCCCGAAGTGGCACTCATGGCGTACTCGGCCACCAGCTTGTCCACTTGGCTGATATCGGCCGTTCCTTTGTGTTTGTGGCTCCCTATCCAAGCCTGCACATCCAGGCAGACCATGTGCTTGGCGCGGTACCCGGCATCCTTGTGTCGTTCGATGACGGCGGGCGTCCATTGCACGTCGCTGAAGCCAAACCAGACCTTGGTGGCTCGCTTCACGTCTGGGATGGTCACGCAACTGGCCACGGTGCCGCACTTTTCTGGCGCACATGAAAACGCAAGCTTGGCTGGAGCTGTTTCGCCAGGATCAAGTTTGTACAGGTAGCCACCCTCTGTCACCACGTAAGCGTGAAGCCACTTGCGTGCTTCGTCGTAGGTATAGAGATAGCCTGGACGTAAATGACGAAGGGTGTAGCTGGCGGGAGCCACGGCAATGCTATCTGCACCTGCCAGCATCGAAGGGTCAGCCTTTGGAGCATGTGCTCCCGCTGGCGCAATGGCAGGCCTGACGGGCAGGACGGCTAGGCCCTTCTTGTCGCAGAACTCGCAGTTGTTCATGTTCTATTTCCCTGATTTTTTTCAAGCTGCCTTGGTCAAGGCGGCGGAGACCGCATGCCAGAAGTCTTCGTCTTGCGCTGAGACTGCTTCGGCATAGGTCGCCTCTTGCGTGGCGACGTTGCGCATGAGTTGGTGGAAGGGCAAAGCTTGCCAAAAGCCCGGCCCCCACTTCAATTGATGCATTGCAAAAGCGACACGGCTGGGCATGTCCCACATGATCATCGTTTGAGCTTCTGCGTCTGCGTGCGCAATCCGTCTGGCCAAGGCCGGCATCGCTTGCAAAGTGGGTTCACCGATCTCAGCGAATACCCTGTTGATGACACCAATGGATTGAATGGACTGCCATTGCTCAAAACTCCAACCCAGTCGCACAGTGGATGTATTCAGTGCTGAAATACGGGTTTGATGCCATTCACCTTGCCAATGCCATCCCACGGAGTGAGCAGGGCGGATCAACTGCGCCAATTGCTCAGGGCGAGCGATCCACAGCAGGTTGCTCCAGACTCGATGGTCATGCCACCTTAGCCAATGCTTGCTGCCATCCGGGGCTTTTGTGACCTGCGTCAGCGCCCAGCGCCCCAGGTCCGCTCCCGGTGTAATGTCGCCCAAGAGAAGCGGCGGTGCCTCCAATGCGAAATCCGAACGGTCCAACGATTCCAGCACCTTGGATGCATCAAGCGGTGTCAGGTCGGAAAGGTCCAACAGCCGAGGCAGATATTCGGCGTCGTCGGTTAGAGCCTCGCAGGCTAGAGCCCAGGTGTCATCAGGATTGATTGAGGGGTAGTTGGCAAGAGCCTGAGCATCGAATATCAAGAGCGGATGCGCTTGCAACAGACGATGGAACAAGGCAGCGGGTTCACTGTGCATGGCGCTCACCGGATAGGCACGGTTGCGTCGCCTGCACCGCTGGCCTTTGAAGCGCTCATTTTGCAGAGTGCACCAGGCTTAGCCAGGGTTGGCGCGGCAGCGTTGGCACTGGCGCCGCCAGTCAGGATCTTCATGGACGCCTTGAACGAGGCGGGCCCTGATGTCCCGATGGTGATATCTCCACCGCTGATCTGGATAAACCCACCACCACCGTTCAAGAGAATCGTCTGGGGGGCAGTGATTTCAATGCTGGCTGAGGTACTTTGAATGTCCACAGCCTGCGACGCAGTCAAGGTGAAGGCGTCGGATTGGGCCTGCACGCTCACGTTGCCGCTGGCCGCGTGCAATTTCATCCCCACGTCTTTGACTGCGCGTTCGTCATCTTTGTTTTCACCGCGAGTGAACAAGCAGATGCCGTCCTTGACGGCCCACGCGGCATGACGTTGGCTCAGCAAGTTGGTATCTTCGCCCGTCACGATCACAGCATGCCGACCAATGGCCATGACCGTATGCGCTGGAGTCAGTTGGGCAATGTCTCCAGCTGCAGACAGAACAATGTCCGGTTGACCTAGAACAGGGATGGTGCCGTGACCACCATCAATTGGAACCTGGGACGCAGGTTTGGACGAATCAGATGCGCTCACACCGAAAACCCTGAATTTTGTTTGGTGGGGAGGATACCGCTCCACCGCGCAGGCTCGAACCACCCTATAGATGGTTTAACAATTGATTACAGGTGAGGCGCCATCAAGCCGTCAGCCAAGTTGCCCAGGCGTTGATTCAGCGGCACCAGGCTTGGTGCATCGCCAGACTCGACAATGGTCACGCAAGCCTGCTCCAATGCCTCTGCGCATGCATGCCACTGTTTGATCAACCGATTTGACGTGAACACCTGAGGGAAGGCCGATATGCACGCCCCAAGGTCACCATGGGTCGGCACTCGTCCTTGGGCGCTGGCTAATCTGACCAACAAATGCGCCGCCTTTGGTCGGGTTGGCTCAGACACGAACTCCTTCCAAGCCTCGTCAACCAAATGGCGTTCCAGCGCGGTATCGAATCCAGGCCAGTGCGAGTGTCGTTCTGCAAAGAACTCGTGCCAAGCTTGAATTGTGGTGGGGCAGATCCGTGAGTCCACCGGGATCTGCAGCCTTCGGTTCGCGAAATACTGTTTGGACAAGGCGTGGACATGCGCCAGCTCGTGCCACACGGTGGTCAGCCCATATTGCCGCTCCACTTCAGTATCAGGCGCGAGCGCAAGGCGGATGACATCCAAGGGCAACACGACCACGATGCCATGAGGGCACGGAAAGGCGAAGGCGCTTTTCTTGTTGACGTGCATTGCAACGGATTGACCAATTGCTTCGAGCAAATGTTCATTGGCCAGCAGGGTCGCATGCCTATCTGGCGTCACGATCACCCGATACAGACCATCCATCGTCATCCAGGGGTATCTGACAACTTGTACTGCTGCGATCAGTTGGAGCAACGTGGCAATCTGATCGCGCAACTCGGCCTGAAGGAGTGGAATAGAGACCTTGTTGCCAAGCGGTGCAGATATTTGCTTTGGCCCGCCATCGTCTAGGCGAGACACCAGCAGCGGATGGGCGGGCATCGTCTCGCAAGTGAGCGCGCAAAGCAATGAGGGCATTGCTGTCATGATGATTGGGCTTGGCTAGTCATATCACACAGCCAGGCGTCGCTTCCTGAAGTTATTTCCGTCGCTCACGGTGTGGCAGTTCACGATGAGCGTTGATTGGACTCAGTCTAGCCCACACCCAGTCGATGGCGTATGGGTGAGACGTTCTGGATAGGTGAAGGCTACCGATGAGAGACACTGACTTCTTTGCCAGACTGTATGCAGGGTTTGAAGCGGAGCACTTCGTCACCGGCAAGCTATTTGGTGCTGGGCTCGAAGCGTTCAAGCTTCCTGCCGATTTTGGCTTTGATCTCTTGGTCTCGAACCAGAAAGAGGTGTCCATCGGAGCGGCAAAGCCAATCAGCAGGGCATTCCCGTTTCCTTATGCGATTCAAGTGAAGTCGCGGCGTATCCAGGAGAGCCACTTCTGCAACGCCCCTCATGGCCGCTCCCAGGCCCTCGTCAACTTTCGGCTGTCCAAGTCGGAATTTGAAATGCTGTCTACGGAGGGCAGGAGCTATCTAGCGTGTGTTGCCTTTCCTCCGGCCAAAGAAATTTCTATTGCCAATGAGGCCATTTGCTTCTGGCTCAAGGGAACGCAGTTGGCTCAACTGCGAACGCACAGCTACCTCCAAGAGGTGGTGGATGGGGGACGTGTTCACTACGATCTGCAGGTCGGCTTTCGTTCTCTTCCGACAGTGAGCAGGGATGCACTATTGGGACGCATGCAAAAGCAAGGCGATCTGACAGAGAAGGGCGCGAAGGAGCTGGGGAAGCTTCTTCCAAAACAAATTCACAAGGGGTGGGGGCATGAATACATCGCGCTCTACCGCTGTCCGTGGAGTCAGGCCCTTGGGGGCTATCACGGCAGCAGAAATGTCGCGAAGAAGTTGAAAACCGTCCACCTAGATCTGTCTGGCATCGGTACAGAGGTGTCGTTCCCAACGACAGACAGCTGTGAGAGATTTCCCGTCTATGCTCAATGAGCCGTCAGGTCTGGGGCTATGCTTTGACTGCAGGAGGAGAAAGAAGCGATGCTGATCTATGCCAACAGTTTTGTGTTTGAACCGGCTGGTGGGCCTGCCGATATCATTCAATTGATAGCTAAGTGGGCGGGTGAGCCCACTCGGCAATTCGTGGATACCGATCGTCTCGCAGCAGGCATTCGTGAGCTGAAACTCAAAGATGGTCGGGCCTTGACATCGCGATCTACCGGCGATCTCAAAGAGAGTGTTGTTTACCCCTATCTCTTTAGCGCTCAATTGAGCCACAGGGATAGCACAGTGTCTGGGCGGAAATGGATTGCTGAGGTAGGGCTACGGCAAGAAGCGGCAGGCAAGCCCGTGGAATGCACGTTGCTGCTTAAGACTGAAGAGGTCAGCGCCAGGGTGACATCGCCCATTCAGGTGACTCGCCCCAAGCTAGTTGAACAACTCATTAAGGCCTGTCACCCAATAGGTGCGACGCCGGGGTTGACGATTAAGAAGCTGGACGAGAGTAGTGCCAAGGCGTTCTTGCACGAAATTGAGCGAGAGGCTCGGAGCTATCCGATCGTCCTGATCAGTTGTTCTCGGGATGGGCTGTATCCCGTTGAACCCGAACGTTTGCGCTCTATCCTGGCAGGCTTGGCCGATGTAGTAGACATCTCAATGGGGGTGGATACGTTTGCGATTGAGGCGGTGGTCGGGCGTCGCCACATGGCCTTTGGCGGCGCAGTCAACATCGTTTTTCCAGTTCGCATCGGAGACCGAGGGCCGTTCTGTGAGACGGTATTGTTGCGTGCCGAGGTTATTGCCGAACTGTTGGGTAGCGGTAAGTCGCTGGAGTCAGAGGTGTTGGCCGCGATTACCCATCGGACCAACTTGCCTGCGTCGTGGCGGCACATCTCGCTTGCCAAGGTGGACCAAGCCATTTTGCATGGCCGAGTTGCTGCGTTGATTGAACGGGCCAAGGGCAGTGACCATGCGGAGGAAATGGCCGAGTACATCGAGTTGTTGAAGACAGCGGATCAGGACTTGATCAAAATGGACGCTGACCTTAAGCAGACCCAAGCGGATTTGGAGGTGAAGGAGGAGGAGGTTCGCGATCTCAAGGGGGAGATATACAACCTCAAGCAAACGTTAAGTGGGTTTCAGTCCGACGATGGGCGGGGTGACCTCCTGGACGCACTGGAGCCACTGCGCGAGAAGGTGGTGGACGCACTCAAAGCCAAGCCGACGCTGCAACATGTGGTGGACTTGATGGCGACGCTGTTTCCTGACAGGTTGGTCTTCCTGGACACTGCTATGTCGGCGGCGAAAGAGTCAGATCGCAACGGTTTCAAGTTTGGAGAGAAGGCCTGTGAGTTGCTGCACACGCTGGCGACAGACTATTGGCAAGCGCTTGTGGACGGGAAGGGCGATCAACACGCAAAAGCAGTTTTTGGTCAGAACGCTTTCGCAGCAAATGAAGCCAGTGTCTTGAGCAATGACGGGAGGCGTCTGCGAACGTTTAGCTACCGCGACCGGGACTTTGTCATGGAGAAGCATCTTAAGCATGGCGTGAAAGACAGCAAGGCGGAGACTCTCCGGATTCATTTTGAGTGGATTCCGGGGGAGAGAAAGTTGGTGATTGGCCATTGCGGGAAGCACTTGAACTTCTGATGATCCTGCGGCTAATGATGCTTTTCCTGTACTGCGGTACTTGAGACGTTTGCGTTTAGCCCGCCTGCCAAATGAAAGGGTGGACGACCTTGTATTTCTCGCCCACCACAGAGAGCGGGGCCTTGGTGTCGCTGCGGTAGAGAACCTTGTGGCCTTCAAAGGTGTGATGGCACTGATGTTGTTCAGCGCCTGAGAAGTACCGCACGGGCGCCTCTTCAATGCGCCAGTTCATTCCCGCCTGTTCGGTCCAGACCTCAATGGATTGTCCAGTTGTGAGTTGATTGCCCAGTTGATGCCATGGGGCTTCGCCAACGTAGGCCATGGTGTTAACGAGATGTGCCATGTGGTTTTCCAATGATGGGTTGATGTTGATTGCCTGAGGCCTGGCCCGCTTGGTCGGGCCGGTTTGCCGCTCAGTCGTCTAGATGCGGGAGGCTTCAGCCGTGGTGCTTGGCCAGGAGCATTCCGAAGCGAATGCCCAAGGCAAATGCGACGAGGAGCTGGTTAGCCGTGCAAAGGTTCTTGCCCGGGAATGGGGCGATGAAATTGGCGATTCCTGCCGCGTCCACGTAGCAAGGGCGGGCGTGACTGGATGAAGCGCTGCCGTGGCTTTGTGCGGCGCATCCTGGCGTGTCTTGCCTCATGGCTTGCTTCCTTCGCCGTTTGTTTCCGGCTTGCCCGGCGCAGATGGGCTTGGTTGGCTCTGCTTGCTGAAGGCAAAGCCAAGGAGTGCGCCAAGGAGGCACGACAGCCAAATGACGACGGCGTGCTGGATGGGGGATGAGTTGCTGTGCATTGCTGTTTGGAAATGAAAAAGGCCTCCCGAGTTGGGAGGCCTTGCTGCAGGTAAGAAGTGTTGGCGAGGTGGTTCGCGTATCAGTTCAAAGTGATGATCTCCGTATAGATCTCTTTGGGGAAGTTGGTCTTGCTCGGATCGTTGTAGCCAATCACGCGCTTGATCAAGTAGATCTTGTTGGAGCCAGGCGTATGCCAAGCAAGGTTCACGACCTGTCGGTTGTCTGCGTCTGCTGCCACGTAGACCATCTTGTTGAACTGGCTGTAGGTGCAGTTGGGGGCGCAGGTCAGCTGACGTCTGATGATGGAGGTCTATCGACATGAGTAATGCATCAGCACCTGCGCCGATGTGCGATGACTGCAAGGCCTTGATTGGCGCGTCGCGAAGCACCAAGCCTCATGCAAATCTCGAGTACAAGGACGGCAGAAAGGTCTCGTCGATGATGGGCGCTGCCGATGAGGCGTACTACCGCTGCAAAGTGTGCGGCCACGAATGGCTGCACGAGACCGGATCTTGCGGCATGGGTTGGGTTGCATAGCTGTGGCGACTCGCATGGCGAGATCAACCCACAATGACGTGCCGTGAAGATTATGGACAGAATCGATATCGACACTTGGGCAAACATCAGCGCTGAAGGTTGGAGCTCCCTCCTTCTGGGCAACGGCGCCAGCATCGCCATCCACAAGGAGTTCGCATACCCAACACTCCATGGCATTGCTGATGCAAAAGGACTGCTCGCCACTACTGCCCCAATATTCGCCAAGCTCGGGACAACCGACTTCGAGCATGTTCTGCTCGCGTGCTGGTATGCCGAGCACGTCAACGGGGCATTGGGGGCACCGTCGGCCGCCATCTCCGCAGCCTATGAGGAGGTTCGCACAGCGCTAATCGAGGCCGTGCACAGCGTGCATCCGGTGCATGCCGATGTTGCCACCGACTTACAGCGGGTCGGTGCGTTTGCGAGCGCGTTTCCCACGGTCGTCAGCCTGAACTACGACCTCACCATGTACTGGGCCATGCTGCTGTTCAACGCGGCGAATGGGAGTTGGTTCAAGGACGCATTCCACGACGGGGAGTTCCAGACGGATTGGGAATATCTGCGGCGACCCTATGGGCACGCTGCAGGAGCAACATTGGTTTTCTACCCTCACGGCAGTCTTGCGGTTGCTCGTGACTACCTTGGTGATGAGACAAAGCTCGCTGTAGGCGCGGGAGCCGCAGGTGACTTGCTTGGCACCATAACCCGGAGGTGGGCGTCCGGGCACTATGTGCCCGTGTTTGTTAGCGAGGGAACCAGTCATCAGAAGGTCGCTGCGATTCGCCGAAGTCACTACCTGACGAACGTATATGAAGAGGTGCTGCCCGCCCTTGGAGAGAGCCTGGTCGTATATGGCTGGAGCTTTGACGAGCGAGACCAACACGTGCTCGATGCCATCGCATCGAGTACGCCAAAGCGAATGGCCGTCTCGGTTTTCACTGGTCAGCCAGATGGAGATCAGCAGGCGTTCTGCCATCAAGTGCTTAAGGCTGCTGGCCGGTCCTTGCCTGACACAAAAGTGATGTTCTTCGATTCGCGAAGCCCTGGATGCTGGAACAATCCATGATGCGGTGCTGAACCCTACTGCTCGCTGGCAACCTTCATCTCCCTGACCCACGTTTGCAACGCCCTTAGCTGCTCGGCGTTCTCGTGGCAGGTCTGGTAGTTGGCGGCAACGGTTCCGGCGACGGCAGAGAGCGCAATGCCTGCGGCGGCCGCATCAGCATCTCGGGCGGGCTCGGGCAGTTCACCGGCGGCGGCAGCGTCGTGCAGGCGCACAAAGCCACGGTTGATAGTGCAAGCAGCATCGGCTTGAACGGGCACATAGACGGGAACCTCCTTGATGATGGTGTCGCCCTTCTCGCGGACGATGCGGACGCGATCGACGTACTGCGTAACGACCTTGACGGTGGCTTGCGCCTGCCGCTCGCGGACGGCGGCGGCTTGCAGGGTTTGTTGCTGGATGGCGGCATCCCATTGCGCTTGAACGTGGCTCGCACCCTCGATCCAGCCGAAGCCGACCAGGGCGACGCTGAGCGCCGCGAGGGCCAGCAGCCGGTACGGCCACGGAATCACGCTCACGACGCCTCCCCGATGCACTGCCGGTATTCGGCTTCTCGCCGAGTAGCCAGCCCGCCGCACAGCCGCGCGTTGGTAGGCTGCGCACAGTCCTTGCCTTGGAAGAAGCGCCAGCGCAGCAGCTCAGCACAGGCTCCCGCGTAGTCCTCGGAGTTGAGTTTCCTGACCAGCGTGGACTGGCAGAATGCGCGGCTGCCGACGTTGTAGGAGAAGCTCACCAGCGCGTCGTACTCGTGCTGGGCCAGCGGCACGGTTACGCATTGTTTGAGCGCACCCTCAAACTGCTGCACATCGGTGAGCGCCCGAGCCAGCGCCTTAGGCGGCGTGGTGGTGTCGCCGATCTTCACCCCGGTGGTGGTGCCGAACCCGATGGTCGGCACATCCCCCTTGACCGGAATCACTGCGCGGTCGGTGTAGCCCTCGTGCAGCACGATGCCGACCAGAGCGGCGGCGGACAAGGTCAACGCAGCCACAGTTTTTCGTTGCGGTGGCCGGATCATTGGTGCATCTCCGGCTGCGCCACGATGCGCGCAACGGTCGCGCCGATGCTGGCGGCAAAGGCCAGCAGCACGAAGGCGCCGCGAGGCAGCACGTCCCCGAACAGCGGCACCACCACTTCCGCCGCCGTGAAGGCAGCGGCCAGCAGCGAGAAGCGGATGCTCCAGGCACGTCGCAACACGCGCCGCCAGTCGTCTAGCAGGCAGATCTTCGGCTTGGCAGTCATTGCACGCCTCCCATCAGCTTCAACTTGATGGCGGCCCCCACCAGCAGCGC
>CAYVOP010000098.1:0-12645 GCA_964453105.1 uncultured Aquabacterium sp.
CGTGCGGGTGGTACTTACCGATCACGTCGCCCACGATACGGGCCGACTTCTTGTAAGCGCGGTTCCAGTCGTTGTTGAGCTCGTGCATCGCGAACAGCACGCGCCGGTGAACGGGCTTGAGGCCGTCACGGGCATCGGGCAGGGCACGACCGACGATCACGCTCATCGCGTAATCGAGGTAAGAACGGCGCATCTCCTCTTCGAGGCTGATGGGCAGGGTTTCCTTGGCGAATTGCGTCATGCGAGCTGGAGTCTTTTTTGGCGCGGGCAGCCGCAAAGCTGCCTGTGCGATGGCAAAGGAGCCATTGTAATTGGCTGAATCTGTCTCGCGATCGCAACAATTGTCCGATGAGCTAGGGGAGGGCCGTACGCGACAGGGCTGGGTAGAAAAAAAGGCCTATGGCACAATCGTTAAGGCCTTTGTTGCAAGGGCTAACCCTTGTGGCATCGCAGTATCCGCTGCACCTAATTCGTGAGGACCCCACATGAACAATCTCAATAAAGTCGCTGCTTTGTTCGCAATCATTGCTGCCGCTGGCGCCGCTCAGGCTCAAGCCATCGACAACTGGCGTGCCACCGATGGCACCGTCTGGAAGAACGGCACCAACGAACTGTGCTGGCGTGACAATTTCTGGACGCCTCAAACGGGCGTTCAGGGTTGCGATGGCGTTCCTGCCCCGGCTCCCGCCCCAGCACCTGCTCCGGCCCCAGCTCCTGCGCCCGCACCGGCTCCTGCCCCTGTGGTGGTGCCTGCTCCGGCTCCCACCCCAGCTCCTGCTGCTGTGCCTGCTGCGCCTCAAACTGAAAAGGTCAGCTTCGCTGCCGATGCATTCTTTGACACCGGCAAGGCTGATCTGAAGTCCGAAGGCAAGTCCAAGCTCGACGAGCTGTCCGAGAAGGTCAAGAGCGTGAACCTGGAAGTCATCGTGGCTGTGGGTCACACTGACTCGCGCGGTTCGTCTGACCTGAACCAAAAGCTGTCGGTCAAGCGCGCCGATGCCGTGAAGTCGTACCTGACTTCCAAGGGCATTGACGGTGCTCGCGTGTACACCGAAGGCAAGGGCGCTGCTCAGCCCGTCGCTGACAACAAGACCGATGCCGGTCGTGCCAAGAACCGTCGCGTTGAAATCGAAGTGGTTGGCACCCGCAATAAGTAAGATCTTCTCGATCTGAACCGCAAACCCCGCTTCGGCGGGGTTTTCTTTTTTGGGTTGAAGTTGATCGTGAAAGCGGTCACACTGCGCGCCATTGACGTTTTCACTTGTGGGGCGTGCATGGATCAGGATTTCGTCCGATCGGTGCCGTCGGGGATGTCGTCGCAACTGACCCGGCGGGCCACTTTGACTCTGATGGTGGCGATGGCCCTGGCTGGGCTTGTTGGGCTACTGGCTTGGGGGCCGGTGGTGTTGGTGTCGCACATGCATCAATTTGCCGACCAACGAAGTTGGGGCGGCATGCCTCATGCGCTCAATGTGCTGTCGCACCTGCCCTTGGTGCCGGTCGGGTTGTGGGGGCTCTGGCGGGTGTCTCGTTTGCCGGCTGACGAGCCCTTGCGGTGGATCTGGTTCTGGTTTTTCATTTGCCAGTTGCTGGCCACTGTGGGAGGCATGGCGTACCACTGGGTGCCGGCTGATGCGTCATTCATGTGGGATCAGGTGCCGAAGTCGGCGGCCTCTACTTTGTTTGCGTTTGCCTTTCTGGCCGAACGGGTGGACCGCCGCATGGGGCATTCCAGTGCGGTGGCTGTGGGGCTGCTGGCGTCTTTGCTGGGTGGGGTCTGGTGGATCTTTACTTCAGAAAGTGATCAGGTCGGAGATCTGCGGCCGCTCATGTGGCTGGAAATGTTGCCTGTGCTGCTGGTGGCAGCAGGGGCCTGGACGCTCAATGGGCACTTGTTGAGCCGACAAGACTGGTTGCGGTCGCAGGTCAGTTTTGTGGTGGCGCAGGCGGTGGATTGGGGGGACCGCTGGGTGTTTGAGGCTACCCATCAACTCATCAGTGGCCATGCTGTGCGGCATCTGGCTTTGGCGGCATGCTGTGGCTGGGTTGCGTATCGACTGGGGGCGGTCAGCGTTCGCGCCGAGCCTGTTCGGACGCCCAGACGGCGCAGCCGGAGCCGCTCGGGCCCCAGCGCTTTGCCAGACGATTCGGTGTCTGAGTTGGCGGCCTGATCAGGCCAGGCGCACGTCTTTGCCGGTCAGTCGTTTGGCCAATTGGGTGGCCAGCCGGTTGCTGAAGCCGTAGATCGACAGTTGCGGGTTGGCGCCAATGCTGGTGGGGAAGATCGAGCCGTCATGCACTGACACGTTGGCCAGTTGCCAATGTTGGCCATCGGGGCGGATGACGCCCTTCTTCTCTTCGCCCCCCATCCGACACCCGCCCATGACATGGGCGCTGCCGGCGCCGGTCAGGTAGGGTTTCATGTCGAAGGCGGCAATCGCTTTGCGGGCTTCGTCCCACGAGCGGTAATACTGGCCTTGTTCGTGGGCTGGCAGCACCATCTGTGCGCCTGCCGCAAACTGAATCTCGGCCATGCTGAGCAGAGCTCGGCGGTATCCGTTGAGGATGTAGGGCGTGAGCACATAGTCCAAAGCAGGTGAGCCATCCAGGTTCAGTTTGACCTCACCGCCAGCAGCTTGCGGATGAAAACCATCGCGAAGCAAGGCCAGCATCAACTGCGTGTGGGGGTAGTGGCGGAATCGTTCTGCCAGCGTGGCGCCCACTCCACCCAGCAAAATGCCGCTCAGGCCTGGATGCATGGGGGTGGCTTCCAGCTTGTAGCCAATGTCGCCGTCGATCGGTTGGGTATGCAGGAAGTGGTCTGAATAGATGGACTGTGGTGCGCCACTCCAGCCTTCGATGCGCTGCTCATATACCGCAGACGAGAAAGCCACGGGGTGCAGGAAGGTGCGTTTGCCCAAGAGCTTGTAGGGATCCGGGGCCTTGGAGCGCAGCAGCAAGGCGGGCGAGTTGATGGCGCCGCCAGAAATCACATAGTGTTTCGCCACCACGCGCATGGTCTTGTCTGACACCTTGTCGCCATTGACGTGGATGCCGCTGCAAACCAGGGCTTGCACTTGCTTGTCGGCAATTTCAAGTTTCTCTGCGCGGGTTTGATAAAACAACCTGGCGCCTGCCTGCAAAGCGGCAGGGATGGTGGTGATCAGCATGGATTGCTTGGCATTGGTCGGGCAGCCCATGCCACACGAGCCCAGGTTCCAGCACCCCTTGATGTTGCGGGGAATGACCTTGGCCTTGATGCCCAGCTTTTCTGAACCCGTGCGCAGCAGTTCGTTGTTGGCGTTGGGTTGTCCTTCCCAGGGGTGAACGTTGAGGCGCTGTTCGGCTTGGGCAAACCACGGGGCCATGCCTTCCTCGGAGAAGTCGGCCAGTTCAAATTCTTTTTGCCAATGGTTCAGCGTATCAACCGGGGTGCGGAAGGAGCTGGTCCAGTTGATGACGGTGGTGCCGCCCACGCAGCGGCCCTGCAGAATGGAAATGCTTTTGTCGGTGCTGCGGCGCGCGCCACTTTCCTGGTACAGCGTGCTGTAGGCTTCTGACTCGCGCTGGTTGAAGTCGCTGCTGGTGCGCAGCGGGCCTTCTTCAATCAGGACAACATCCAGTCCGGCTTTGGTCAGGACTTCGGCGGTGATGCCCGCACCCGCACCCGTGCCCACGATGACGACGTCGCAAGTGATGCGTTCGGGCAGGCTCTGTTCACCAGAGAAGGTTTTCCAGCCGCTTTGCAGGCCTTCACGGAAAAGGTCAGGCAGTTTGCTCATAGTTCCATCGGGCCGGGGTAGCCCAGCAGCTTCCAGTTGTTGGGGTTGGTGCAGAAGATCACGCAGGTGATGTCGCGCACAGCGTGATAGGCCATTTGGGTGGTGGGCAGGGCGTGCAGGCGCATGCGTTCCAGTGCCTGGGTGATGGCTTCATCGGAAGCCTGGGACCAGGGTTGGCTCAAGCCGGTGACCAGGTAGCGCGTGGCCGGGTTGGCCAACAAGCCCAGCAAGGCGTTGATTTCCAGGCGCAATGCCTCCGGCAGGTTGGTCAGGTATTGCCCCATGCGCTGAGCATGGTCATCCAGGGCGGCCTGGCGGGCCGCGCCCACGCTGGGCAGATAGCTGGGAACAATGCCTCGAGCCAGTCCCTTGAGGACGTCCAGACCATGTTCGGTCATGCGGCCATCCGACATCCCGCGATGCCAGAATACGGAACCGCCCAATGCGGCGCCGGCTGCGCCAAGAACCACGGCTGTCTTCAGCAGCCAGCGCCGCCTGGGAGAGGGCGGCAGGGATCGAGCCTGATCAGTCATGAATAAACCTCGTGTGCAAAAAGCACAAACAGGAAACATGTGATGTCACATTTGCGTGCATTGTGCACCTGAATGCGCGCCGTTTGGTTGGGGATTCGCCCTAATCATCCCGAATTGTGAAATTGTCGTGCCTTCGCACCCACATGAGGGGCGGGTAAATGCCGGGAATACCCCTGTCACGTGTTGTTGCAGAATCCCGAGGCCGCTTACTGATCTGCTCGTCTGGGAGCGAGCGATTTGAACCCTTTGAGTCCATACATAGAAGAGGATGGCGATGACCGCAGCAAAACCTTGGCTGGCTCAGTATGAGCCCGGTGTCCCCGCAGAGATCAACCCCAACGAATACGCCTCGCTGGTTGACCTGTTGGACCAATCCTTCAAGCAGTACGCCACTCGCGATATGGCTGCGTTCATGGACGTGCGCTGGACGTTCGCCCAAGTGGACGAGATGTCTCGCGCCTTGGCAGCGTGGTTCCAGTCCAAGGGCCTGGCCAAGGGGTCTCGCATTGCTTTGATGATGCCCAACACGCCTCAGTACGTGGTGGCCATTGCTGCTGTGCTGCGCGCTGGTTTTGTGGTGGTCAACGTGAACCCGCTTTACACCCCACGCGAATTGGAGCATCAGTTGAAGGACGCGGGCGCAGACGCCATCGTGATCCTGGAAAACTTTGCCGTGACGCTGCAAGAAGTGATCGAGCGCACAGCGGTTAAGCACGTGGTGATGGCTTCGATGGGCGACATGCTGCCTTGGTTGAAAGGCACGATCGTTAACTTCGTGGTCCGCAAGGTCAAGAAGATGGTGCCAGCCTACAAGATCCCTACCTCGGGTGGTCGCCAGGTTACGTCTTTCAACGACGCCATTGCTCAAGGTCGTTCGGCTAAGTACACCCGTCCGAAGATGGTGGCCACTGATGTGGCCTTCCTGCAGTACACCGGTGGTACCACCGGCGTGTCCAAGGGTGCCACGCTGTTGCATCGCAATGTGGCTTCCAACATTCTGCAGTGCGAAGCCTGGTTCAAGCCTGAGCTGTCCAAGCTGGGTACTGGTGGTGTGTCTATCGTGTGCGCACTGCCGCTGTATCACATCTTCTCGCTGACGGTGTGCTACTTCATGGGCGCGCGTCTGGGTGGCATGAACATCCTGATTCCGAATCCACGTGATTTGCCTGCCGTGATCACCACCTTGAAGAAGTTCAAGGTCAATCTGTTCCCTGCAGTGAACACCCTGTTCAATGCGCTGGCCAACGTGCCCGAGTTTGCTTCGGTCGATTTCTCTGGCCTGAAGGTGTCGATGGGCGGCGGTATGGCCGTGCAACAAGCCACGGCTGAGAAGTGGCTGAAGGTTACGGGTTGCCCCATTGTGGAAGGTTATGGCTTGTCGGAAACCTCGCCGGTGGCCACGGCCAACCGCCTGGATAACCGCAACTTCACCGGCACCATTGGCTTGCCGCTGCCATCGACCGAAATCGCCATCATGGACGACGACGGCAACCACCTCGACATCGGCGGTGTGGGTGAAATCGCCATCCGTGGTCCTCAGGTGATGGCTGGCTACTGGAACCGTGCCGATGAAACGGCCAATGTCATGACGCCTGATGGCTTCTTCCGCACCGGCGACGTGGGCGTGATGGATACCAAGGGCCAGGTCAAGATCGTGGACCGCAAGAAGGACATGATTCTGGTGTCGGGCTTCAATGTGTATCCCAATGAAGTTGAACAAGTGGTCAACATGCACCCTGGTGTCATGGAATGTGCTGCTGTGGGCGTGCCTGACGAGAAGTCAGGCGAGGCCGTGAAGATCTATGTGGTGCGCAAGGACGAGTCGCTGACCGAAGCAGCCCTGAAGGCCTTCTGCCACGAGCAGCTGACCGGCTACAAGTGTCCGAAGTTCATCGAGTTCCGCGCCGACCTGCCCAAGACCAATGTGGGCAAGATTCTGCGCCGCGAGCTGCGTGACGAAAAGAAGGCTGCCTGATAAGCCAGTCGCGTGTGCCCCCCTGCAGCAGGTGGGGCGCCCTAGAAAAAAGCCGCCAGTGTGAAGCTGGTGGCTTTTTTTGTTTCTGGGGCTGGTTAAGAGATTTTTAAGTTTCTCTGAGCAAGCATTTACGAAACGACTTTGAGTGCCATCGATACAGTTTCCAGCATCCATTCACGAGGGACTGCAAGGGAATTCATCATGAGCACACAAACACATCCAGCCGAGCGCCTGAACCTTTACCAATCGGTCCACAAAGGGTTGCGCGCCTTCATGGCCGACACCGTTCAGCTGGTTGGCGCAACCGATCCGATGGACGCCAGCGAGCGAGACAAAGCGTTGGAGCAGGTGCGCTTGCTGCTGTCGATTTGCGAGAAGCACTTGAGCCACGAGAACAATTTCATCCATGTCGCCATGGAGCGGCGTAGCCCCGGAAGCGCCCGCCAGTGTCAGGGTGACCATGTGGAACACTTGGCGCACATCGACCAGCTCGGGCGATTGGCGGAGGCCGCCGGCATGCGCGAGGATGCCGCCAGCGCGGCGAAAGGGGGCGCAGCATGGCTCGCGCTTTATCACGAGCTGAGCTTGTTTGTGGCTGACAACCTGGAGCACATGATGCTGGAGGAAAGCCACAACAACCGGGTGCTGTGGGCACACTATTCAGACGAAGAGTTGGGCGGCATTCACGTTGCGCTGGTCTCCAGCATTCCGCCAGAGGAAATGGCGGTTCACTTCCGTTGGATGCTGCCGAGCTTGTCTCATCCGGAGCGTGTGGACATGCTCGCGGGCATGCAGCAAGGCATGCCTGAGCCCGTGTTCCATTCGCAGATGGCGGTGGCTCAGACCTTGCTCGCACCCAGAGCCTGGCAAAAGCTGGCCGGCGCGTTGCGCTACCAGCCGGGTACGCACGGTTGATGTTCAGGTGGTGTGCGGGCCTAACGGTTTACTCAACCTGAATCAGCTTCAAGGGGCGGCTGACCGAGATTGAGAAGCGTCCTCGCCCGGTCTTGGTCATCTGCACGCAGGCTCCCCGTTCAATCAGGCGACGTTGCAGCAGAACCAGCCGGGCTTCCAGATTGTCACTGATGTCAGGCAAGCCCAATTCGGTGGACAGCCGCAGTTCGCGGTTGGTGAAGTGCAGGCGGCCTTCCTCTTCGGCCACCTGAGTCAGTTTCCAGAAGATGGCACCTGCCACGCCTTTGATCAAATAGTCTTCATCCAGGAAGATGCTGTGATCGGCCGGGAAATAGCGAACCAGAACGGGCTTGCCTGCGGCTTGCAGGGCTTGGGGCTGCGACGGCGATTCGGCATCGGGGGTGTCTCCGGGGTCAATGCAGGTCAGTGACTTGGCGATCCAGCCGAACTGTTGAGCCAGCGTGGACAGCATGTCTTCATCGTCATAGGTGAAGCGCAGATCTTCTGGGCTTTCTACGTAAAGGACGCCGTAGAGCTGTGTGCCCGCCACAATGGGCACGGCCAACTGGCTGCGGCTTTCTGGTAGGCCAGGCATAGGGATCGCGGTTTCCAGCTGATGGTGCAGGCCGGAGGCTTCGGCACTGGCTCTGACTGCCTTGCCATAGATGTACTCGCTGGTCATGTGCGAGATGCGGATGGGCGTTTGCTCCCGAGCGGCCACGCCAATGACCCCGTGCCCCATGGGAATTTCGGAGCCCACGCCGGGGGTGTCATAGCCTCGGCTGGCAACGGTGAAGAGCTTTTCTCCACACTCATCCAGCTTGAGGATCATGACGTGCTCAATCGCGCACGCCACTTGCAGTGCTGTCAGGGTGTTGTCGAGCAGTTCGTTGAGGTCTTTGCTGGCATTGAGCATGTTGCTCATCAAACGCAGCTTGGGCAACTGATCGCCAGCGGCTAAGGCAGGAACTTGCTTGGTCACCACAGCGGTGTCGACTTGCTGCACTTCATAGATGTCGGCGCCCAGCAGTTTGAAAACGTCGGTCATGCCGGTGTGCGAGGCGATGCCGGCCAGCTTGGCCTTCATGCTTTCAAACAAGGGGCCGTGGGTCTCGGTGCGAAGGTAGCGCACGTGCAGCCGGTATCCGCTGCCAGTGATCGGATCGACGACTTTGAGCAAGGCGTAGGGGTTGCTCAGAATGTTCTGCCGAGTCTTGTTGAAGAACTGGAAGGTCAGGGCTACATGCCGATGGTCTACATACTGGACCTGAGACAGATAGGCGATGTTGGGGGTGCCATCTGTGGCGCAGGTGGCGAGGGCGCTGGGCACAGCGCCCTCAAAGCAGTTACGCAACCCGGCAATGCAGACACTCATGTGGGTGCCCCTGGAATGGGTTGGCCTGCTCGAGGGCCGGGCGTTTGTTCGAACACCACTTGGGGGCTGAAGCTCAAGGCCACCATCTGCCCTGGCTCGACCGACATGTGGGTTTGGCCGAAATCGCGGTCGAATCCGATTTGAACAATGCCATCCAGAAAACGCTGGCAGTAGTGTTCGACGGCAGCCTGGTCTTCGGTTGACGCAGCCTGCAGGCTGATCTGGTTGCCTTTGATCTGAATGGCCGCTTCGGTTTCAGGCAAGCAGTAAACAGCAGCCAGGGTGTCTTGGCTCAGGACATCTTGCAACAACTGGGCCGCTTCGATTCGTCGCACGAACACAGTGATGCGGCGACGGTCTGGCGACACACGGCAGGCAAAACCACGGCATGAACTGGGGCGAAGAGTGGCAGAGCACGAGGCAAGATCAATCGCGACTTCGCGTTCGATGAAGGCTACCGTGCTGTCACTGAGCAGGTCGGCTGGCATGGGCCGAATTGTAGGGCGGCCTCAGTCTTGCAGAAAGAGCGCCTGCAGGTCGCTGAGGAAGTCAAAACCCTTTTCGGTGGGCCATGCCCGGGCCAAATCCCGCGCCAACAAGCCTTGGGCTTCCGCCTGGGCCATGGCCTGCTGGATGCTGGCCAGGGTCAAGCCGGTGCGTTCCTGAAAGCGCATCAGCTCGAAGCCGTCCTTCAGGCGCAGGGCGTTCATCATGAACTCGAAGGGGCGGGCGCTCAGGCTCACTTCCTGTTCGTTGGAGCAGGCCGCACCTTGCATGGCTTTGTCCATGTAGGCTGCGGGTTCGCGCCAGCGCACTTGCCGAACAATGCGGTCGGGGAAACTGATCTTGCTGTGCGCGCCGGCACCAATGCCAAGATAGTCGCCAAATTGCCAATAGTTCAGGTTGTGCAGGCACTGGTGCCCTGGCCGGGCATAGGCCGACACTTCGTAGCGTTGTAGTCCTGCCTGGGTGGTTTGCTCGGTCAGGTAGTCGAGCATGTCGAATGCGGTGTCGTCGTCTGGCAGATCCTGCGGCGGGCGCGTCGCGAACACCGTATTGGGCTCAAGCGTGAGGTGATACAGAGACAGGTGGGGTGGGTTGAAAGACAGGGCGGTCTGGATGTCGCTTTGCAGGTCAGCCAGGCTCTGGCCGGGCAGGGCGTACATCAGGTCCAGGTTGAAGGTGTCGAAGCACGCTGCGGCTTCTGCCACAGCCGCACGAGCTTGATCGCCACTGTGCACGCGCCCCAGCGCCTTGAGTTTGTGGTCATCAAAGCTCTGTACGCCAATCGACAGGCGGTTGACGCCTGCTTGCCTGAATGCCTTGAAGCGATCCTTCTCGAATGTGCCGGGGTTGGCTTCCAGTGTGACTTCGCTGTCAGGGTCGAGCGGCAGGCGGGCCCGCACATCGGCCAGTAGTCGATCAATGCCTTGTGGCGAGAACAGGCTTGGGGTGCCGCCGCCAATGAACACACTGTGCACGCGCCGCCCCCAGATTTGTGGCAGCGCTGACTCTAGGTCGGCGCACAGGGCATTCAGGTAGCGCGTTTCGGTGTCGGCGTCCAGCATACCTTGCGTGGGCACGTTGGCGGACGCTGGCGAGGCGTGCGAATTGAAATCGCAATACGGGCATTTGCGCAAACACCAGGGCAGGTGAATGTAAAGCGACAGGGGAGGCAATGCCTGCAGCGCCCCCGGGCGGTGCAAGGTGATCATGTGCGCTGCCAGGGCCAGAGACTGCCAGCCCCTGGGGCCCATTGTTCACGCATCAGGGTCAGCATGCTTTCACAGGCTTGGGCCCGGTGGCTGATACCGTTTTTTACTTCGGGTGCCAATTGCGCAGCGCTTTGCGAATAGGCGGGTAGCCACAACAGAGGGTCGTAGCCAAAGCCATGTTCGCCTTGCTGCTGGTTCAGCAATTCGCCGGCCCAGGTGCCCTGTGCAATGAGGGGTTCGGGGTCGTCGGCATGGCGCACCGCCACCAGCACGCAAATGAAGTGGGCGTGTCGGTCTGTTTGTGCCTGCATCTGGTCCAGCAGCCAGGCATTGTTGGCGGCGTCAATGTGTTCGCGGTCCAATCCATCGGCAATGCGCCCCGCATCGACGGCGTAGCGCGCAGAGCGCACCCCGGGCGCGCCACCCAAGGCGCGAACACACAAGCCGGAGTCGTCGGCAATGGCCGGGCTTTGCCCTTCGCGAGCCGCGTGGCGTGCTTTGGCCAGCGCGTTTTCAACGAAGGTGATGTGCGGCTCTTCGGCTTCCGAAATGCCCAGTGATCCCTGGGTCACCAGGGTCACGTTCAGGGGGGCCATCAGGGCCTGCAGTTCCTTGAGCTTTTTGGCGTTGTTGGACGCCAGGATCAGTATCTTGCTCATGCCTTGCTCAAAGGCTGTGCCAGCGCAGCGGTTTGCGCTTCCAGCAACTGGCGAATGCCTTTTTCGGCCAGGTTCAACAGCTGGTCCATCTCGCTGCGCGTGAAGGCCACGCCTTCGGCTGTGCCTTGCACTTCAACAAAATGCCCCGCGCCGGTCATGACCACATTCATGTCGGTGTCGCAGGCGGAGTCTTCGGTGTATTCCAGATCCAGCAGAGGGGTGCCTTCCACAATCCCCACGCTGATGGCGGCCACAGGGTGAAGGATGGGGCTGGCTGTGATCTTGCCTTGCGCGATCAGGCCGTGAACTGCATCCACTGCAGCCACGTAGGCGCCAGTGATGGCGGCGGTGCGGGTGCCTCCGTCGGCCTGAATCACGTCGCAGTCGATCACGATGGCGCGTTCGCCGAGGGCAGCAAGATCGAAAACTGCGCGCAGGCTGCGGCCAATGAGGCGCTGAATTTCCTGGGTGCGGCCCGACTGCTTGCCTCGTGCGGCTTCTCGGTCAGAGCGGGAATGGGTGGCTCGGGGCAGCATGCCGTACTCGGCGGTGACCCAGCCTTCGCCGCTGCCTCGCTTGTGAGGGGGCACACGCTCTTCTACCGTGGCCGTGCACAGCACCTTGGTGTCACCAAAACAGATCAGGACCGAGCCTTCGGCGTGCTTGGTGTAGCCGCGGGCAATGGTGAGCGGGCGCAGTGCATCATGCGCACGGCCGTGCGCGCGTTGGTAAGCCATGGTGGCTCCTGGAAGTCAGTCAGTTTTTCTTGCCGGTGTTGGCAGCATTGGCCGAGCGGCGAATGGCTTCGTTGATTTCGCGAATGGAGCGTTCGATTTCGGCTTCGTCGAGTTCGTCGAGGTCACCCATGTCGGTGTGCTCACCCGAGCCGCCAACGCTGGCCTGGATGGTCGAGGCAAAGACCTCTTCACCCAGGGTGTCGGTTTCCACGTTGGGAATGTCGTCGTTTTCGGCAGATTCCCATTCCACGGCCAGCACCGTCACGTTGTCGCACTTGACACCACCGTTGCGTAGGGCCACTTCGACCAGCTCGGGAACGGCATCGGAAATGGTGCGGGTGGACAAGTGGCGGGTGATCTCGTCGTCTTCCACTGTGCCCCACAGGCCGTCGGAGCACAGCATGACCCGGTCGCCTTCCTGCATCAGGATCGGGCCAGCGGTGTCGACCACCGGCTTGCCTGGGCTACCCAGGCAAGTGAATAGCACGTTGCGGTTGTAGCGCTCGTTCAGGGGCACCACGCTGGACAAGGATTGCTGCAACTCGGCATAGGAGTGGTCACGGGTGCGAACCAGCAGTTTGTCGCCACGCACCAGGTACAGGCGCGAGTCACCACAGTGAGCCCAGTAGGCCGAGTTGCCTTGCATGATGCAGGCGACGATGGTGGTGCGGGGGGTGTCCATCAGCCCTTTTTCGCTGGCGTAGCGCAGCAGCTGGTGGTGGCCCGCCATCACGGCGTCTTGCAGAAAGCGAATGGGGTCTTCCAGTGAAGGGCGGGCGTCACGCTGGTACAGCGCGGCCATGGTTTGCAGTGCGAGTTGCGAAGCCATCTCGCCTTCCGGGTGGCCCCCCATGCCGTCGGCCAGCGCAAACAGGCCTGAATCTCGCGTGTAGCAATAGCCCATGCGGTCTTCGTTTTTCTCGCGGCCGCCTTTGCGGCTGATCTGGTAGACGG
>CAYVOP010000099.1:0-12602 GCA_964453105.1 uncultured Aquabacterium sp.
AGACACCTTGAAGCTAGCGCCCGCTCCAGGAGGATGCCAAATTGCGGGGCGCAAACATTCTAGGGTGGGAAAGCCGGGGCCGGGGCGGGTGTGGTCTTGCGTGCAGACTGACAAATGTCGTGGAAAATTCCTACCCCGCGGGCAGCAATTGCGGCGCAGAATGATCCGTTCGGGCACCCGACTTTGCTGTTTCGACTTGACTACGCTGATGTTTCATTTGAGGGACCTGTTGCTGGGTACTGATCCCAAGCAGCGTCGTTACGTCCTTCGCACCCTGCTGGCCATATTTGGCTACGTGGTGGGCTGCCTGATCGTGGAAGTAGGGCACGCCAATGGCTTGGCGGAGTTGGGCAAGGTGCGCTTGTACGAACTGATCGCCTTGTTGGGCAGTGTCGGGTGGTATGCCGTCGTGCGCTTCGGGCTTGCCCGCGAGGCCGAAGACCCCGCCTTGACCGTGTGGCAAATGGTTTTTGCATCCAGTTTCGCCACACTGGCTTACACCCTGTTTGACGAAATGCGTGGGTCGCTGATGTCGATTCAGTTGGCCGTGGTGGTGTTTGGCACCTTCAATTTGAGGCAGCGGGCCCTGTGGGGCTTTGCGGCCTATGCCATGGCGTCGATGGGGGGCGCCATGTTCTACATGAGTCACCATGACGCCCAGCGCTTCCCGGTGGCGTCGGAATGGGTGCATTTCATGGTGCTGCTCATGCTGCAACCCAGCGTCGTGTTGCTGGGCAGCCAGTTCAGTGCCTTGCGTCACCAGCTTATGAAACAACGCCATGAACTGGAGGTGGCCGTTGAACGAATTCAGGAGTTGGCCAGCCGTGACGTCTTGACCGGTTTGTACAACCGTCGCCATGCCCTGGACATGCTCGACCATCTGGTCAAACGCCAGGCGCGTGCCGCCACGCCCTGCGCCCTGGTGCTGATCGATCTGGATCATTTCAAGCAAGTCAATGACCGACATGGGCACGCCGTGGGCGACGAGGTGCTGAAATGCTTTGCCCGCCAGGCGCAAGAGGTGCTACGGGGCTCAGAGCTGATTGCTCGCTGGGGCGGGGAAGAGTTCCTGCTGGTTTTGCCAGAGACCTCGACCCAAGGCGCCTTGGTGGCATTGGAGCGTTTGAGAGCGGGGCTCGCGCGGGCGCAGGTGCCGGGGGCGGGCGCCGACCTTCGCATCGCCTTCTCTGCAGGGGTCACTTTGCTGCGCTCTGGCGAAGCGGCCTTGCAAGCAGTGCACCGGGCGGACCTCGCCTTGTACGAAGCCAAGGCGGCCGGGCGTGGCCGCGATGTGGTTCGAGCCGAAAACGTGTCAACATGAGAGCCATCCCAGCTTCACGTACCGATTGCCATGTCTTTCAAGCGTTTCGTCCTGCCAGTTGTGATCATCGTGGGCCTCGTGATGGCCTATTTCGCCGTGGTCCTGAACTGGAGCTACTCCATGGGGGAGCGTGCTGGCTGGGTGCAAAAGCTATCCAAGAAGGGATGGGTCTGCAAGACTTGGGAAGGCGAGCAGGCCCTGGTGTCGCAACCTGGGGCGGTCGCTGAGAAATTCCTGTTCACCATTCATGACGAGGCCGTGGCCGACGAGGTCAATCGCTTAATGGGCAAGCGTGTGGCGCTGCACTACGAAGAAAAGGTGGGCCTGCCTACCAGTTGCTTTGGTGACACCCGTTATTTCGTGACCAAGGTGGTGGCGGTAGACGACATCACGCTGACCCCGGGTGTTGTCATTCACACGGAACCTGCATCGGCACCCGAAAGCGCCGCATCGGTGCCCTGATTTTGCAGTTCCCTTTGCGACTTCCATTTGTGATGTGTGAGGTTTGCCTGTGAGTCATCCGCTTCCCAACGGGGCCTGCCCTGCCGATCTTCACCCCCAGGAGTCCTTGCGTATCAAGGCTTTGCGTGAGTTGGAGGTGCTCGACACATTGGCCGAGCCGATGTTTGACGACATCGCGCAGTTGGCGGCTCAAATCTGCGGCACTCCGATTGCCTTGATCTCTTTGGTTGACGAAGGTCGTCAGTGGTTCAAGGCCAAGGTGGGGCTGGACGCCCCGGAAACGCCTCGCGAGCTGGCGTTTTGCGCCCATGCCATCTTGCAGCCCGAAGAGGTGCTGGTGGTGGGCAATGCCTTGGCCGACCAGCGTTTTGCGACCAATCCGCTGGTGACTGACGACCCTCACATCCGGTTCTACGCGGGCGCGGCCATCGTCAGCGCGGACGGCTATCCCCTGGGCACCGTGTGTGCGATTGACCGCGAACCTCGGCAGCTCACCGCTGAACAGTTAAGCAGTCTGCAGGCGCTGTCGCGTCAGGTGGCCCGCATGCTGGGTTTTCGTCGAGCCTCGCTGGAGCGCGTCAGAACCGTTGAGCAGCAGTTGCAGGTTCAGGAAGAAGAAGCGCTGCGCCTGATGTCGTTTGCCGTACTCGATCTGGATCTGAAAGCGTTTGTGGACCGCCACTACCGCTATCGCGCGGTCAATGGCGCCTATTTGCGTTACTGGCAGCGCGACCAGCATGATGTGCAGGACAAGACTGTGGCCGAAGTGCGCGGGCAGGGCGTATTCGATGGGCAACTCAAGTTGCATATTGATCAGGCCCTGGCTGGTCAAACCAGTTCGTTTGAATCCAGCGTGCTTTACCCAGCCAAAGGCTTGAGGCGCATGCAGGTGACCTTTGTGCCCGCACGGTCCGTGTCGGGAGACATCGTGGGCGTGGTCATCGATGAACACGACATTCAGGACCTGGCCGAAGCCGCGCAGCGCTTGCGTGATTCCATCGCCGCGCTTGAGAAAAAAACCCTCGCCCAGCAAAAGTTCATTTACATGCTTTCGCACGACTTGCGTGAGCCAGTTAACACGATCATCAATTTCTCAGGGGTGTTGAAAAGCCGACTGAACCAAACGGGGGACGCTGACGTACGCCGTTTTGCCGAGTTTGTGCATGGTGGAGGCACACGCTTGAAAGCCCTTTTGGACGATCTGCTTGATTACGTGAGACTGGAGCAGCAAACCGTTCGCCTGGAGCCCGTGAGCCTGAGCCATCTGACAGCTGGGGTGGTGGCGGATTTGGCCGATGCCGTTCAACGCAGTGGCGCTGTCATCACGAGCGAAGTAGCTGCGCACATCCAGGGTGACCCGCACCTGTTGCGGGTGGTCATACAGAACTTCGTTGCCAATGGCATCAAGTTTGTGGCTCCAGGGGTTGCGCCCCAGATTCGGGTCAAGACCGATGTGCTGGATGGGCGGGTGCGCTTGTCTGTGCAAGACAACGGTATTGGCATTGCCCCCGAGCACCAGGGGCAACTCTTTCAGCTGTTTCGTCGCTTGAATAATCGCAAAGATTACGATGAGGTAGGCATGGGCTTGGCCACATGCCGGCGCATCGTCGAGATGCATGGCGGTCGAATCGGCGTGGAGTCACAGCCGGGTCACGGCAGTTGTTTCTGGTTTGAGCTGCCGGAAAGCAAGGAGGCTTCGTGATCAAGGTTCAACGCATCGTGTTGATTGACGACAGTGAGCCGGATAACGTGTTTCATGAAATGGTGCTGGCTGCAGCCGATTTCGAGGGCGATGTCCTGGCGTTTGACTCACCGCGAGCGGGCATCGACTACCTGTTGAATCAACCGGATGGCCCGGTTGATCTGGTGCTGCTCGACATCAATATGCCGGCCATCGATGGCTGGGGCGTCCTACAGGCACTGGAGGGGCGTTTGGGGCAATGGCCGGCTCTGCGCATTTACATGCTGAGTTCGTCCGCCAGCCCTGAGGACAAGACCCGTGCGGCTTCCACCCCTGGTGTGGCGGGCTTTCTCACCAAACCATTGGAGCCCGATCAGGCTCGGCAGCTTTTGCGGACCTGACGGGGCGGCGTGCTCAGCGCACCAGCAGCACAGGCAGCTTGCTGCGTGCCAACACCTGTGTGGCCACCGAGCCGGTGATCAGATTCAGCAGGTTGCCATGACCGTGCGAGCCCATCATGATCATGTCGTGCTTGCCCTTGTCGGCGATTTTGGCGATCACCTCGGGTGCATGCCCCACCTTGCTGACAAAGTTCGTGGCCAGGTCGTGCTTGGCGGTGAATTTGCGAATGGGCTTGAAGATGCCATCGGCGGTATCTTCGTAGTAAGACTTGAGTTGTTCGGCTGTGAACATCGAGGCGGCATGGGGCGGAATGGCCGGCACCACGGTCAGCACGGTGAACTCGTGGGGGGCAGTCAACCATTCTTCATGGGTGGTCAGCCAGGCCAGCATGCGCTTGGTGTAGGAACTGCCGTCAACGGCCAACAAAATTTTCATGGGGTCTCCTTCCAGAAGAGGTCAGACTGAGATGCATCTCAGCCCATCATAGTGCTCTGCTTCGCGTTTGTAGCCATGCCCGCGTGCGTTGCTCACCACATGGGTCTGCCCTGAAGCATGTTGCACCACGTAGTCATGGCGGCAATGCAGGTGGCCGTGAATCCACAAGGCCACGCCAGGCATGAGGTCGTCATCGGCATTGCAGAAGCTGGCGGTACCGGGCTGCTTGCCATAGCGGGGGTCGGCGCTGCGCATGCTGGGGCCGTAGTGGGTGATGACCACGGTGGTGTCCCAGCGCTGTTCCGCATCGGCTTGTTCGTCGGGCTGCTGTTGCAAGGTGTCGGCCAGCCAGTCGCGGCACAGCAAGGCTTCCTGTCGTACCGCCTCTGGGTCAAAGAGTTGGCCCCGGCGGGTGGCGCGCATCACCTTCACGTAATAGCTGGCCGCACGCATGGACTTCGCGCGCTGTGACTCGCCGAACAGATCAAAGTCAGACCAGCGTGTGGTGCCCACGAACCGAATGCGGCGGCCGTCAGGGGCCTGGGTGATCCAGGTTTCCTTTTCCAGCAGCCGGATGCCCAGGTGGCGACACTGGTCACGCATGCCAGCCAGGGCGTCGTCCAGATCGCGGCCATCGAATTCGTGGTTGCCGGGCACGAACACCACCGGCGCGGGCCAGTTGGCAAAGTGGCTCAGGCTGGCCCAGGTGGTGTCGATGTCACCGGCCAGCACCAATAAATTCGCCCCAGGGGCTGGCTGGGGCGAAAAGTCCTCGGTTTCGAGGTGCAGGTCAGACAGGATCTGAAGCTTCAAACCAGATTCAGTTCGCGCCGTGGCACTGCTTGTACTTGCGGCCGCTGCCACAGGGGCAGGGGTCGTTGCGGCCCACCTTGGGCTGGTCGCGCACCACGGTTTCCACTTTGTGGCGCTCGGCAATGCCGATTTCGGCCAGGTCCACCACGTCAAACACCAACTGCTCAATGCCTTCGTCGAGGTTGCGCAGGGGGTGTTCCTGGTCCAGCGCCTTGGTCATTTCGCGCTGGGTTTCGTCTTGCTCGGGCAGGTGGCGCCAGATAGAGTCGAGCAGGTCGGGCACGCCTGCCAAGCCAGCTTCTTCCAGTTGGGGGAAGTTAGCCAGGGCCCACTCGAACCCGGCAGCCCAGTAGCCCAGGCCTTCCATGGCGGCCTTGCCTTCGGCCGGCTTGCCGTCGTCTTCTTCGATCATGGGAATGATCGGGTCGAACCAGCCTTGTTCCAGAATGCCGCGCAAGATTTCGTCCTTGCGGCGTTCGATCAGGCCGATCAGCTTGTCGTGTTGCTCGTCGGTCCAGCCTGGAATGCCGGGCTCGGGCATGCCCTCGGTGCCAAAGATGGGGGGCAGGTATTGCTCGGGTGTGAGCATGACGGGCTGCACCAGCACCCCGGCCAGGTAGCCGTCCAGGATCACGGCATCAACGGTCTCAAAGGGCTCGGGCACGGCGCCCAGCAGCATGTCGATGTCGTTGATATCGGCGTCGGAAAGCGGAGCAGGGGTCTTCATTATTGGAATGGGTTTCGATCAAAGACCCCATTGTGCCGGAGTCCCGTTGAGCGTCAACCACAAGGAATGGCGCTGACCGCGTCTTTCAATTGCTGAATGGTCTGGGCGTCTTCCAGGGTGCTGAGGTCACCCGGTTCTCGGCCTTCACAAATGGCTTGCACCACGCGTCTCAAGAGCTTGCCCGATCGGGTTTTGGGCAGGGCCCCGACGAACAGCACCCGGGCTGGGCGAGCCACAGCGCCCAGTTGCTGATCGACGGTTTGCATGATCTCGGCTTCGAGACGTTGGCGCAAGGTTTCGTCCTGCAACACGGCAGGGTGGTTGGACACGACAAAGGCGCGGGCAACCTGACCTTTGAGTGCATCGGCCACGCCCACCACCGCCACTTCGGTGACGGCCGCGTGGCGGCTGATGGCTTCCTCAATTTCGCGGGTGCCCAGCCGGTGTCCGGCCACATTGATCACGTCGTCGGTGCGGCCCAGGATGAAGTAATAGCCGTCTTCATCGCGGATGGCCCAATCGAAGGTGTTGTAGACCAGTCGGTTGCCAAAACTCTTCCAGTAGGTGTTGACGAAGCGCTGGTCATCGCCCCACACGGTTTGCATGCATCCCGGGGGCAGGGGGCCTTCGATGGTCAGCACGCCTTTCTGGTTCGGCGCGGTCAATTCTTCGCCGGTCTGGTCACTCAGCAATTTCACGTTGTAGCCCAGCATGGGAATGCCGGGCGAACCCAGCTTGGTGGCTTGCTGGGCCTGAATGCCGCGTGCCAGGCTGAGAATGGGCCAACCGGTTTCGGTTTGCCAATAGTTATCGACGATGGGTTTGCCAATGGCGTCGCCAATCCATTTGGCGGTCGGTTCGTCCAGCGGTTCGCCCGCCAGGAACAGGTGGCGCAGGCTGGAGAGGTCGTGGCGTTTGAGGCAATCGGGGTCTTGCTTTTTCAGCACCCGAATGGCCGTGGGGGCCGAGAACATCACGCTGACCTTGTACTTTTCGACCAGCGACCACCAGATGGCGGCATCAGGGCGAACAGGCAGGCCTTCGTACACGATGGTGCTCATGCCCATCAGCAGCGGGCCGTAGACGATGTAGCTGTGCCCCACCACCCAGCCAATGTCGCTGGCGCAGAAGAACGTTTCGCCGGGGCGGCCCTGGTAGATGTGTTCCATCGACGCGGCCAGCGCCACGGCATACCCCCCCGAGTCCCGCTGCACCCCCTTGGGCTTACCGGTTGTGCCGCTGGTGTAGAGGATGTAGCTAGGGTGCGTGGACTCCACCCATTCGCAAGGCACCATGGCGTCCATATGTAGCTTGCGGGCCAGGGCGTAGTCCACATCTCGGGGGGTGATCATGTCGGCAGACGCGAGTCCGCGGTTGACCAGCACCACATGCGCGACCTTGTGCTCGGACAGCCGCAGGGCTTCGTCCAGCAAAGGCTTGTAGGGAATGACCTTGCCCCCGCGTGAGCCGGCATCGGCGGTCACGATCACGGTGGGGGCAGCGTCGTCAATGCGGCTGGCCAGGGCGTGGCTGGCGAAGCCGCCGAACACCACGCAGTGAATGGCCCCGATGCGTACCGTGGCCAACATGGCGATCACGGCCTCGGGGATCATGGGCATGTAGATCAGGACACGGTCGCCCTTGTTGACGCCCAACGATTGCAACACGGCGGCCATGCGTTGCACCTCGACGTGCAACTGGCCATAGCTCAAGACCCGTTCTTCACCCGTTTCCGTGGACACGTGGATCAGCGCGGGCTGATCAGGGCGCACGGCAACGTGGCGGTCTACGGCGTTGTGGCACAGGTTGGTTTGCCCGCCCTCATACCAGCGCGCCATGGGCGGGTGGCTGAAATCGCACACTTGCTTGAAAGGACGATGCCACTCAATGCGGCTGGCTTGCTCTTGCCAGAAAGCATCACGGTCAGCGATAGAGCGCCGATACATCGCGGCGTAGTCCATGCGGGTCTCCTCTTGCGCCAAGTCTTTTGCCCGGCGTCAGATGCGTGTTATGAGGTGCCATCGTAGGCACGTCAAACACCCCGCATACAGGGGGGTAACCCCATGTTTGAGCGTCAGTGTTACCTGACTGGTTTGCTTTCTTGATCTAAATGAAAACTGCGGCTCGCCGCAGGATGATCAAGCCAAAGAAGCACAGGCCGGCCACCACGCCCCATTTCAGAATTTGCATGGCGCGTTGGCGCCAGATGGCTTGCCCGGTCAGCACATGCAGGCCCATGCTGAGGCCAAAGCCCAGGGCCAGAATCAGAAAAGCGAGGCGAAACAAGGCCATGCGGGAAGTCCTTACCAGGCGGGAGCCAGTTCGCTCAGGCCCTTGGGTGCTTTGGATTCGTCTGCGAAGCTCACGATTTCGTAGGCATCGGGCTGTTCCATCAACACGCGCAGCAACTTGTTATTCAGGGCGTGGCCCGACTTGTAGGCGCTGTAGGCGGCCAGCAGCGGGTAGCCCGCCACGTACAAGTCACCAATGGCGTCCAAGATTTTGTGCTTCACGAACTCGTCGTCGTAGCGCAGGCCATCGCTGTTGAGCACGCGGTAGTCGTCAACCACGATGGCGTTTTCCATGCTGGCGCCCAGGCCCAGGCCACGCGAACGCATCATTTCCACGTCTTTGGTGAAACCGAAGGTGCGGGCGCGGGCAATGTCGCGCTTGTATTGGCCGCTGCTGAAGTCGAACTCCACTCGCTGGCCAGTCTGATCTACAGCGGGGTGGTCGAAGTCGATTTCGAACGCCAGTTTGTAGCCGTGATACGGGTCCAGTCGGGCCCACTTCAGCGCGCGGCCTTCGCCTTCGCGAATTTCCACGGGCTTGATGACGCGAATGAAGCGCTTGGGGGCCTTTTGCAACTCAATGCCCGCGCTTTGCAGCAGGTACACGAACGCGGCCGATGAGCCGTCCAGAATGGGGACTTCTTCGGCTGTGATGTCGATGTAGAGGTTGTCCAGGCCCAGCCCAGCGCAAGCCGACATCAAGTGCTCAATGGTGTTGACTTTGGGCGCACCGGGGTCGCCCGCAGGCGAAATGGTGGTGGCCATGCGGCAATCGCACACGGCTTGTGGGTTAACGGGGATGTCAACGGGCTCAGCCAAGTCCACCCGGCGAAACACGATGCCTGTGTTGGCTGGCGCAGGGCGCAGCGTCAGCTCCACGCGCTGGCCGCTGTGCAGGCCCACGCCCACGGCGCGGGTCAGGGATTTGAGGGTGCGTTGTTGCAGCATGGCCGCCATTATCGCGGCAGTGCAGCAAAACCGCTGTTGGATCTGGCAATGACCTTGATTGCCCCCGTCTAATGCAAGGTGTGTGAGGCATGCACTCCCGCGCGGGCCTTACAGCATGTGGGTGCGATCTCCTTGGGCAAAACCCATCGCGTCGAACCAAGGGCCTTTTACAAAGCCAATGACTTTGAACAACTCGCCCATTTCGTGCTCGGTGATGAGCATTTGCACGGCGGCGCGGGTTTTGAAGTCGGTGGCTTGGGGTGAGTCCAGGCGGTCCGGGCTGTGCGCCAGTGAATCCAGCAAGCCGCAGTTGCTCAGGAATCGGCCCTGGCTGGTGTAGCCCAACACCTGCCAACCGGCTTCCTGCCCGGCCAAAGCAATGCCGGTGAAGTTCACGTGCGCGGTGATGTCTTTTTCGCCCACGGCGCTCAGCGGGTCGGGGTCGCTTTGGTGGCCCTGGTGGCACATCAGGGTGCCGCCACGGCGCTGTGGCAGGTAAAACTCGCCCTCGGGGAAGCCATAGTCCAGGAAAAACGCGGCCCCCGTGCCCATGCGCTGGGCCAGTGTGGCCACGAAGGCTTCTGCCGGGGCATGGGTTTCAACCACGGTGTCGGGCGCGAAGTCGCTGTCGGTGTATTCGCTGGGTGGGCGGCTGCCTGGTGCGGCGGGCTTGTCCAGCCAGATGAAGTCGGGCGCTTCGGCGGTGCTGGCCGGATTCACTCCCACGCCACGTTCCAGCCATTCCTGTCCAGTCCAGAACAGCAGCTTGACGGGCATGGCGTCCAGCACCTCGTTGCCCACCACCACCCCATCGAATTGCTCGGGCAGGCTGTCGGCCCACACCACCTTGTGAGCCAGTTCGGGCAAGTTTTTGATCATGCGTTGATGCTGTCGGTCGCGCAGGCTGCCCGACAAATCGACGATGGTGTAGCGCTTGATGCGATCGCCCAGCGCACGCATCAGCTGTTCGGCCAGAGCGCCCGTGCCCGCACCAAACTCCCAGATTTCGTCGGTGCCGGTGGCATCCAGGGCCTGGGCCACCTGCTTAGCCAAGGTCTCGCCAAACAGCGGCGTCAACTCAGGGGCAGTCACGAAGTCGCTGCCGTCTTGCGGCACCTGGCCCAGCACGCGCTTGCCACCGCTGTAGTAGCCCAGTCCCGGGCTGTACAAGGCCAGCTCCATATAGCGATCAAACGGAATCCAGCCTTCGTGGTGCCGAATTTCATCGGCAATCATGCGGGCCAACGGATGGCCGGGCAGCGGGGCGGCCACTACACTGTGGTCCGTGTGATCAGGCGTACGGGGGGCGTTCATGCCCCGATTTTATGAAGGCGCCCGGCTCCATTCCCTTCATTTATCGAGATTTTGTTCATGGCCGATGAATCACTCAACAACTCAGCCGATTTGATTCGATGGTTGAAGATGTTGGCCCTTCCGACTTGGGCCAAGTGGTTGTTGGCTGTGGTGATGGTGGTCACGCTGGGTGGGGCTTTGGCTCTGGCGACTTGGGGTGTTCTGGCCATGCACATTGAGGTGGTCACCGCCGCAGTGACGATCCTGACTGTCGGGCTGCCTGTGGGCTTGATCGTGGTGGCCATGGTGTTTGGCGATGGTGGCGCAGCCAAATTGAAAACGCTGACACAACTGGTTTTGCGCAGCGAAATTCCCGATGCCTTGGTGGCCAATTTGAATGTCCGATCTGGCTACCAGGCCTTTGAACGTTGCCACATCAGCTTCGATACGCATGGCTGTATTGCCGACTATGTCTTGTCGGTCGATGCCATTGATCGGCTGGGGCAAGCAGCTCGTGTCGAACCCAAGCACTTTGCGTTCAAACTGGAACTCAATGTTCGAAAGGCAAATCTGGTTTTGTGGTTGCCAGAAAAGTTTGTTCAGCCTGCTAAGGGCGAAGCCAATCCGTATGCTTCCTGCTTTTTTGGAGCTGAACGAGAGGGCTATGTGCCTAATTCAATGCCCATCTCCTGTAGTCGAGAGGGGTACCTGGGGGCGGTATTCATCAAGCAACTCAGCGAAGATTTTCTGTTGAATCCGGCGCAGCGCTTGTATTTCGCTCAAGATCTGGCCTTCTTTATTCGGGGTGTCTTGAGTGTCGAGTTGCAACATGACTAGGCGTGTGCTGGTAACAGGCGGAGCCACTCGGTTGGGCGCGTTGATCTGCGGGCAATTTGCGCAGGCAGGGTGGGAGGTTTGGTGTCATTACCATCGCTCTTCTGATGCCGCTGAGCGCTTGTGTGCGCATTGGCGCGCAAAGGGTGGTGCGATTCATGCCGTGGCAGCCGATTTGCACGATGAAGCTCAGCGCGAGAAGTTGATCTCAGGCATCAGCGAACGCGCAGGCCCCTTGGATGCGCTGGTCAACAATGCGTCCAGTTTCGAACCCGATACCGGTGCGAACCTCGACATCGAGGGGGCGCGCAGCCAGTTGGAAGTGAATTTGTTGGCGCCGCTGAGTCTGTCTGCGCACATGGCTCGCAGCCTGGCTGGGCTGAACGATGGCTTGGCGGGGAGGCGCAGCATCATTCACATCCTGGATCAGAAGGTCTACAACCTGAACCCGGACTATTTCTCGTACACCGTCAGCAAGCTGGCGTTGGAGCGTGCCGTGGCTCTGCAGGCACAGGCGCTGGCCCCCGCCATTCGGGTGTGCGGCATCGCCCCTGGCCTGATGTTCCTGAGTGGGCCGCAAACGCAAGAAAACTTTGATCGCGCCGGCAAGGTCAACCTGTTGAGGCGTGCCACCGATCCCGCGCAAGTGGCTGAGACTTGCCTCTTTCTGGCCAATAGCACGGCCATCACCGGAACGACCGTGTGCGTGGACAACGGCCAGCACCTTGTGCCTTTAGACAGGGATGTGATGTTTGTGGTTCAAGACCTGTTGGGAGGTCAGCATGCAGGCTGATTTGACTGGGCATCTTTTGTTGACGTGTCGGCGGCTTTTCATTCGGGATCACGAAGTCCAGGTGCACATTGGCGCTCACGACTTTGAGAAGGAAACTACCCAGCGCGTGATTTTCAATGTCGAACTTTTCGTGCCCTATGAGGCATCCACATCAGACCAGGATCGACTGGGGGATGTGGTTGACTATGATTTTGTGAGGCATGTGATTGCTCAGCGAGTTCAGCAAGGGCATATAGAACTGCAAGAAACCTTGTGCGACGACGTCGTTGGGATTTTGATGGCCCACCCTCAAGTACGCGCAGTCAAATTGTCAACCAATAAGCCAGACGTGTACCCTGACTGTGCTGGCGTTGGCGTAGAAGTATTCAGGATGAAGGGCGTAGAAACATGAGCTTGACCAAAGGCAACCAAACCCTGAACCTGACCGGCCTGCGCTTTGACGCCAACCTCGGTGTGCTGGACCACGAAAAAGTGGCGCCCCAGCCCATCATGGTCGATGCCGAACTCAATATGGGCAGCCAGCCCTTGCTGCCCTGTGATGACGAGTTGCTGCACGTGCTCGACTACCGCCGCGTGCGCACCATCATCATCGAAGAATGCAC
>CAYVOP010000100.1:0-12488 GCA_964453105.1 uncultured Aquabacterium sp.
CGGTTTTGCCGTGGTGCATTGCCTCGGTATCTTGACCTCGATGTTCTCCGCCGTGTTCTTCTCACGCGGTTTGGTCAACCTCTGGTATGGCCGTCACAAGAAACTGAAGTCCGTGTCCATTGGGCAGGTCTGGAAACCCCAGGAGTAAGACATGGAGTTTTTCCGCATCAAGCGTGACATCCCGTTCATGCGTCATGCGTTGGTCTTCAACGCGATTTCTTTCCTCACCTTCGCTGCTGCGGTGTTTTTCCTGGTGACCCGGGGACTGCACCTGTCCATCGAGTTTACGGGCGGGTCCCTGATTGAGGTCAAGTATGCGCAAAGCGCGGACCTCAGTCGCGCGCGACATGCAGTCGAGTCCTTGGGCTATGGCGAAGTACAGGTGCAGAACTTCGGGACCTCGCAAGACGTGCTGATTCGTTTGCCTCTGCGCGGCGAAATGAAGCAAACCGAGGTGGTGGCCAAGGTCTTCAGCGCCTTGTGTCAAGCCGAGAAGGGCCAAGTCGTGGCCAAGGAAACCGACAAAGGCGTGGTCCAGGCCTGTCAGGCGGGCACAACTGAGCCCGTGACCCTGCAACGCAGTGAATTCGTCGGTCCTCAAGTGGGTGATGAGTTGGCTCGCGATGGCGCACTGGCGCTGGTGGTGACCGTGATCGGCATCATGATCTACCTGGCCTTCCGCTTTGAGTGGAAGTTTGCGGTGGCGGGCATCATCGCCAACCTGCACGATGTCATCATCATCTTGGGCTTCTTTGCCTACTTCCAGTGGGAGTTCTCGCTGTCCGTGTTGGCGGCGGTGTTGGCTGTGCTGGGTTATTCGGTCAACGAATCGGTGGTGATCTTTGACCGGATCCGCGAAGCGTTCCGCAAGTACCGCAAGCTCAGCACCAGTGAAGTGATCGACCATGCGATCACCAGCACCATGAGTCGCACCATGATCACCCACGGCTGTACCGAAATGATGGTGCTGGCCATGCTGGTGTTTGGTGGCCCGACGCTGCATTACTTCGCGCTGGCGCTGACCATCGGCATTCTGTTTGGCATTTATTCGTCCGTCTTTGTGGCCGCCGCGATTGCGATGTGGTTGGGGGTGACCCGAGAAGACTTGGCGAAAAGCGCCAAAAAAGACGTCGACCCCAACGATCCCCACGCTGGCGCCGTGGTGTAGAGTGGTGTGACGAGTTGATTACAACCCTGGGTGGCGTCTGCTTTGCAGGCGCACCTTTGCTGCCACTTTCATGACGCCTGGTCCGAACCGCGCGCTGGCCTCTTTGGCCCGCTCCTGTTATCTGGATGCCCTGATGCGAGGGGCGGCCGGCTTCGTTCATGCCTGTGCAGAAGGCGCGCGCCGTCTGGCGTCGCAAGCGGGTGAGCCGGCGCTCAATGCCCGCCGGCGCGATCTGGTGTTGGATCTCGCGCCCGCCTTGTCCGCCTGGCAGTTGGGTTTGGAGCAGCGCATCAACGACGCGCTGCAGATCTTGCGCTCCGGCCGTCCACTGGATTCCCGCATCGAAGGGTCATCCACTTGGGGCCCAGTGGGGCAGTTGTCGCTGGTTGACGACAGTGCCATTGAACGAGGCTTGATGGTCTCGAATCTGGCGCAGGCCATTTCCGACCTCGCAGGAACCGAATACACCGACCTGAGTTCGCGCCTGCAATCCGTCAGCGGGGCAGCGGCCCTGGGCGAGTCGACGACGGAGGCGGCGGGCGATGTGCTTCGCCCTCAAACCGTTTCGCGTTGGGCCATGGACAGCTGGGTGGCAGCAGGCCTGACCGCATCGCATTGGTCCACCTTGCAAAACGTGTTGCACACCGAGGCTTCGCAGTGGGCGCAAGAGGCGTATCACGAGGCCAATCGCTTGTTGCTCGACAACGGGGTCTGCCCCGAGGTCGATTTGCGGCCGTTCATTCGCCGGGCGCGCAGTGCGCCTGGGGCGATCATGCAGGCCGCGCGGCCTTCGGGGGCCTTGGCTGCAGGCGCCGCCGGGGGCGCAGACCAGGCTGGCGTCATGGCCGCGGGCGCCGGTGTGGTGACCCGCCCGTCGGGTAACAGTGGGCTGCAGCCCTTGGGCCAGCCCTATGACGAAACGCGGCTGATGACCCAGGCGCAGGGGTTTTCTCCGCGCGCGGTGGCCCAGGCGCAGATGACGCTGGGCAAACTCAATCAGGTCGTGGCCCGACAGGTGCCTGACTTTGATCCGACCTTGGCGGTTTCGCCAGGGGCGGCGGCCATGATCGTCAGCCCTGGACTGGGGCAGGCCATTTCGGCTGCGCAGCAGGTGCTGCAGCGCCACACCCGTTCCGATGCGGTGGGCGTGGCCAGTTCGCCTGCGGCCTTGGTGCAAGATCTGCAGCAAAGCCGGCAGTTGCTGAAGAAGGCTGCCGCGACCCCGGTGGAGCGCGCCACCATTGAGGTGGTGGCCTTGCTGTTCCAGCACATCTTGACTGAAGAGCGTTTGCCCGCGGCCATCCGTGTGTGGTTCGCTCGCCTGCAGATGCCGGTTTTGCGTGTGGCGGTGAGCGAGCCAGATTTCTTCGCCACCCTGAATCACCCTGCGCGGGCACTGATTGACCGCATGGGCTCGTGCGTCATGGGCTTTGCTTCGGGCGAACAAGGCAACGAGGGGGCCTTGCACCAGGAAATTCGCCGCATTGTGCAGGTCGTTGAGGCGTATCCCGACACCGGCCGGCGCGTCTTCCAGACGGTGCTGACCGAGTTCGAGAAGTTCCTCGAACGCTATTTCCGCGATGAAAACGAGGCCAGCCGTAAGGGTGTGTCTCTGGCGCAGCAAGTCGAGCAGCGCGAAACCTGGGCCATTCAGTACACGATTGAGCTGCGCAAGATGCTGGAAACGGTTCCCGTGCATGAAGGCGTACGCGAATTCCTGTTCCGGGTCTGGGCCGATGTGCTGGCGCACAGTGCGGTGCAGACCAGCCCGTCCAGCACGGAAACACGTGCGCTCAAACGGGCTGCGGCCGATCTGATCTGGTCAGCCAGCGCCAAGACCTCGCGTGAGGAGCGAGCCGATGTGCTGCGCCGCTTGCCACCTTTGCTCAAGACGGTGCGTGAGGGCATGGCCCGCGCGGGCTTGTCGCAAGAGAAGCAAGACGAGCACATTCATTCCTTGAATTCGGCTTTGGCGGCTGCGTTCTCGGCGAGGTCGGCCGCGATTTCCTCGGCGCACTTGCAAGCTGTCACGGAGCGCCTGGATGCGCTCGATGAAATTCTGCCCAACATTGCCGACATCGAGCTGGACGAGCAAACGCTGCGCGACCTGTCAGGACACGAAAGCGATGACCTGGAAATCGTGGCGGAAGGTGGCACCATGCCCACCCCAGCCATGTTGGGTTGGGCGCGTGAGTTGCACATCGGGGCCTGGTTCCAGTTGGACTACCGGGGCAAGCAAGAGCCGGTTCAATTGGTTTGGCACGGGCTGCAAAAGCAACTGGCTTTGTTCGTGACGCCTGGCGGGCGTGGTGTGTTGTTCCAGTTGCATCGGCTGGCGTCGTTCCTTCAGGCCGGCTTGCTGGTGCCGGTGGAGGAAGAAACGCTCACCACCCGAGCCACGCGCGACGCCTTGGCCAAGCTGGATGCCGATCCCGAACGGCTGTTGAGCTGAGCCGTTGAGTCCTTGAGCCCGCCGTCCGTTTGATGTGAACTCAGGCGGATTCGGTTTGCGAGGACGTGGACGAAGTCTGGCCCTGGCGCCGGCGCTCCGTTTCATGAGCTTGTGCGCGGCGGACCAGTTCGTCTCGAATGGATTGATGGCTTCGGCAGTGCTCTTCCAGTAGCGCGGCAAATCGGTCTTCGGGCATGGGGCGGCCCAGGTAGTAGCCTTGGGCCTCGTCGCAACCATGGTCTTTCAGGAACGTGGCCTGTTCGGCGGTTTCCACGCCTTCGGCCACAATGCCCACTTCCAATCGATGTCCCATGGCGATCAGGGCGCTCACCACGCGGCTGTCGGCATCGGATTGAGGCACCGAGCACAGGAAGCTGCGGTCCAGCTTGAAGCGGTCTACCGGCAGTTCGCGCAGGTAGGCAAAGCTGGAGTAGCCCACGCCGAAGTCGTCAATCGCAATGCTGATGCCGAGCTGGCGCAACTGGTTGAGCAGGTCGGCGGCCCGCAGCGATTCGCGAACGACCACGCTTTCGGTGATTTCGAGCTCCAATGCCGCGGGGGGCAGGCCGGTGTCGCGCAGGGCGGCTGCAACCACGTCCATCAGATCAGGGTGTTCCAACTGAACGGCCGAGAGGTTTACGGCAACGCGCAGGGGCCAGCCGGTCTGTTGGCGCCATTCCTGGGCTTTCTGGCAGGCGCGGCGCAGCACCCATTCGCCCATGCTCACGATCAGGCCAGATTCCTCCGCCAGAGGGATGAAGTCGGCCGGTGGGATCAGTTTGCCGCGATGCTCCCAGCGCAGCAGCGCTTCCACACCGGTGATGCCGCCGTGGTGGCAGTCGAACTGAGGCTGGAAGTGCAGGCGCAGTTCATCGCGCTCCAAGGCCTTATAGAGGTCGTTTTCGAGCTCTAACAGTTCGGGCGAGAGGCTTTGGGTTTGCTGGCTGTAGATGGCCACTCGGTTGCGGCCTGCGTTCTTGGCCTGGTACATGGCCAGGTCGGCGTGGCGCATGAGGGTGATGGCATCGTGTCCGTGCTCAGGGTAGAGCGCCAGGCCAATGCTGGGGGTGACGCGAAGCTCGTGGGGGCCCACGCGCAGGGGCTCGGCAAACAGGTCCAGCACCTTTTGGGCCACACGTTCGCCGTCGGCGATTTCCGAAATGCGGGGCAGCAGCACCACGAACTCGTCGCCGCCCAGGCGGGCCACGATGTCGGAGGTGCGCATGGCGCTGCGCAGGCGGCGGGCCACTTCGCTCAGGATGCTGTCGCCAATGTGGTGGCCCAGCGTGTCGTTGAATTTCTTGAAGCGATCCAGGTCGAGGAACATCATCGCCATGTGCAGGCTTTCGCGCTCGGCCTGTTGCAAGCTGGCTTTGAGCAAGTCCTGCAGCATGTTGCGATTGGGTAGCGTGGTCAGCGCGTCGTGCATGGCCACGTGTTGCAACTGGTCTTCGGCATGACGGCGTTGGGTCACGTCGTGGGCCATGGCGAGGTAGCCCGTCAGGCGCCCGGCTTCGTCGGTCAGAACATTGACCAGAATCTCGGCCACGAGGGTTTCGCCATCGGCCCGCACCAGGGTCCATTCGGTGGCGGTGCCGGGTGACTGTTCGGCCAAATAGGGCAGCACCTGCAGCTTGTCGACCGGCTGATTGAGTCGGATGGACAGCATCTGCGCACGGGTGGCCACTTGCTCGGGGTCGAAGAAGCGTTGGGTGGTACTGCGCCCGATCAGTTCGGCTGAGGAGTAGCCCAGCAGCGCTTCACCCGCCGGGTTGATGGCCTGAATGACCCCGTGGGGGCTGAGCATGACGATGGCGTAGGGCGCGTTGTGCACGATGACGCGGCGCATTTCGTCCACCTCAATGAGCTGCCGCTGGGCTTCCAGCACGGCGCGTTCGGCGGTTTGCTGGGCGCTCAGGTCGCGCAGCACGGCGATGTAGACCTTCTGTCCATCGGTTTCCATGCTGTTGACGGACAGGTCCAAGGGGAAGCTGTGACCGTTGACGCGGACCCCTTCGGTGCGGTGGCCCACGCCGTCCAACCCCACGCATTGGGTGGACAGGAAGTCGCCAATGTTTTCGTAGCGCCCGGCGGCGGGAATCAGTTGCCCCAGGTGTCTGCCCACCATGTCAGAGCGGGCGTAGCCGAAAATGTGGCACATCGCCTTGTTCACGCTCAGCAGGTGGCCGGTGGTGGACACCGTCATGATGCCGTCAATGGTGTGGTCGAGCACCGAGCGCAGGTGGGCTTCGCTTTGGCGGGCCTTTTGGCTCAGGTCCAGCGCCATGCGGGTGGCGCGATGGTGTTTGTTGGCCGCGTGGCGCAACAGCAGACCCAAAGCCAGGGAGGCGCTGATGCCGCCCAGCAGCAGGGTCAGCGGGAAGGGGTGCAGCCAGGTTTGTTCAGGGATGGTGCTCGCGGCCTGCCAGCCAGCCCAGGTGCTGGTCAGAAGCCCGCCACCGAGGGCGAGCCAGGCACCGGCCTGCAACCAGCGGGAATCTTTTCGGGCTTGATGGATGTCAGACAGCATGAAAACGAAACCGATACAGACAAAACCACCCCGAGCTTTCCGGGGTGTTCCGCTGTATCGGCTGTCGGCTGTCCTTCCTTGACTAAAGGCTTGCGAGCCTTGCGGGTATTAATGCGCGACTGTGAGCAAATCAGGTGTTGCGGGCCATGGCCATCAGTCGGGCAATGCGTTCTTCGGTGGCAGGGTGTGTGGCAAACAGACCTTTGATGCCCTCTGCGGACAGGGGGTTCATGATCATCATTTGCGCTGTTTCAGGGTGGGCTTCGGCTGCTTCCAGCGGAATGCCGCGGGCGTAGCGGTGGATCTTGTCGAGGGCGCTGGCCAGGGCGCGTGGGTCCCCGCTGATTTCGGCGCCGCCGCGGTCGGCTTCGAATTCGCGGGCCCGGCTGATGGCCATTTGAATCAGGCTGGCTGCCAGGGGGGCCAGAATGGCCACGGCAATGCCGGCCAAGGGGTTGGCTGGGCGGCCTTCCTGGTCGCGGCCGCCGAAAAACATGGCGAAGTTGGCCAGCATGGAGATGGCGCCGGCCATGGTGGCGCTGATGGTGCTGATCAGAATGTCGCGGTGCTTCACGTGGGCCAATTCGTGCGCCATCACGCCGCGCAGTTCGCGCTCACTCAGCACGTCGATGATGCCCGTGGTGGCGGCGACGGCGGCGTGCTCGGGGTTGCGGCCGGTGGCAAAGGCGTTGGGGGCCGCTTCGTCGATCAGGTACACGCGTGGCATGGGCAGGTTGGCGCGTTGGGCCAGCTCTTGCACCATGGCGTAAAAGCGCGGCGCAGTCTGGGCATCGACCTCGCGCGCGTTGTACATCTTGAGCACCATCTGGTCCGAAAACCAGTAGCTGAAGAAGTTCATGCCCAGGGCCACGACCAGGGCCAGCATCATGCCGCTGCGCCCCCCGATCAGGCCGCCAATGGCCATGAACAGGGCGGTGATGGCCGCCATCAGGACGGCAGTTTTCAACATGTTGAACATGGTGGGGGCCTCCTGACCCCGAAAATGACTGTGCGCCAAACAACCGGCCACGCTCGGTGGCCTGAACCTTAGATGTGGGCTCGGCCCCGAAAGTTCAAGGCGGCGGGCCCTTTCTCTCTGTTCAAGCGGCGATCAAGTTGCGCGGCAATTCGCCTGCGGCGTGCAGGAAGTCGCGTGCGGGGATGCGCTTGCCACCTGGGCGCTGCAAGGTGTGTAGGGCCAGGGCCTGTTCGCCGCAGGCCACCACCAAGGTGTCACCTTGGGCGTGCAGCACTTCGCCGGGGGTGCCGGAGCCAGGCACCACGCTGGCCGACCACAGTTTGATGGTGTGCTCACCCAGTGCAAAGGTGCAGCCGGGGAAAGGGTCAAACGCTCTGACCCGGCGCGCGAGGGCGGCGGCAGGCTGCGTCCAGTCGATGGCGGCTTCGGCCTTGTCGATCTTGTGCGCGTAGGTGATGCCTTCGGCGGGCTGGGGCGTGGCCCTCAAGCCACCGCAGGCGGCCAGTTCCAAGGCTTCCACGATCATGCGCCCACCCAGGTTGGCCAGACGGTCGTGCAGCAAGGCGGTGGTGTCGTCGGGGCGAATGGCGTCTTTTTCAATCAGCAGCATGTCGCCGGTATCGAGCCCCGCGTCCATTTGCATGATGGTGATGCCGGTGTCGGCGTCGCCCGCTTCAATGGCGCGGTGAATGGGGGCCGCCCCACGCCAGCGGGGCAGCAGCGAGCCGTGAATGTTGAGGCAGCCCAGGCGTGGCAGGTCGAGCACCCACTGAGGCAGGATCAGTCCGTAGGCGGCCACCACCATCACGTCGGGCTGGGCCGCCTGCAGGGCGGCTTGCGCGGCGCGGGCTTCCTCGGGGTACTTGCCGTCCAGCTTCAGGCTGGTGGGTTGCGACACGGCAATGTCGTGCTCCTGCGCCAGTTGCTTGACCGGGGAGGCCTGCAGTTTCATGCCGCGCCCGGCGGGGCGGTCGGGTTGGGTCAGCACCAAGGGCACCGAAAAACCGGCCTGCAAAATGGCTTGCAGCGCTTCGCGGGCAAATTCAGGGGTGCCGGCAAAGGCAACTTTCAGCGGCGCGCTCATGGGTTTATTGCTCGTCGCGGGCGCGTTTGACCAGTTTGGTCTTGATGCGGTTGCGCTTGAGCGGCGACAGGTATTCCACAAATACCTTACCGCGCAGGTGATCGAGTTCGTGCTGCACGCACACCGACAGCAGGTCGTCGGCGGGGAATTCGTAGCTTTGGCCGTCGCGGTTCAGGGCGCGCACCTTGATGCGGGCGTGGCGGTGAACCTTGTCGTAAATGGTGGGCACCGACAGGCAGCCTTCTTCCCACACGATCATCTCGTCGCTCACCCAGGTGATTTCGGGGTTGATCAGCACGAGGGGCTCGTTGCGTTCCTCGCTGGTGTCGATCACGACCACGCGCTCATGCACGTCGATCTGGGTGGCGGCCAGGCCCACGCCCTTGGCGTCGTACATGGTCTCCAGCATGTCGTCGACCAGTTTCTTGATGCGGTCGTCCACCTGGTCGACGGGTTTGGCCACCGTATGCAGGCGCGGATCGGGAAACTGAAGAATGGGCAGCAGGGCCATGGTCGAATAAAACTCAGCGTGAAATTGTGGACACGGCACCACGAGAGGGCCGTTAAAACAAAAGAATCGGCCCGTAACACCGGGCAATTTTCATTGCGACGGGTTGGAGTTTGCGGGCAGAATCAAACGATCAATGTAGAGATTTTGCCGAAACTGTGGAATCCCTGTGAGGGGAAATCTTTTCGGCGGGTAATCGGAGGCTGTATTCATGACTCAGCGCTTGCTGTCCCAAGGGCAGACACATGGTCGTCAAGTCCGTCCAGGCACAACCATCATGCGGGGCCTGGTGGCTTCGGCTTTGGCCGTGTGGGGGCTGTCGGTGACGCAACTGAGCCACGCTCAGGCCAATTATCCCGTTTCCGCGCAACAAAAGGCGACGGCACAACAGGTGGCCGAAGCGGGCGTGCCCATCAGCGAGTTGGCGCCCAATGCGCCTGATTCGTACACGGTCAAACGCCGCGACACGCTGTGGGACATCTCCAAGCTGTTCCTGAAGTCGCCTTGGCGTTGGCCTGAGCTGTGGGGCATGAACCTCCAGCAGATCAAGAATCCGCACCTGATCTTCCCAGGCCAGATCCTGTATCTGGACAAGTCGGGCGGCAAGGCCCGTTTGCGCGTGGCTCAGCAAGTGGGCACCACCGTGGGTCCCAATGGCACCGTCAAGCTGACCCCACGTGTGCGTGAGGGCTCGCTGGACGATGCCATCACCACTGTGCCCGTGCACTTGCTGGAATCGTTCTTCAACGAAGCCGTGATCTTCGACAGCAGCGAAGAGCTGCTGCGTGCGCCCCGTGTGGTGGCCACTCAGGAAGGCCGCGTGATGCTGTCGCGTGGCGAAACCGCTTACGTGCGTGGCGACATCGGTGGCCGCCGCGACTGGCGCCTGTTCCGCGAGCCCAAGCCCCTGCGTGACCCGACCACCCACGAGGTGCTGGGCTACGAAGCGGCCTATGTGGGCACCCTGGAGTTGCAGCGCGAAGGCTTGGAAGGCACGGGCGCCGATGGGCAGCCGGTCGTCATTCCCTCGACCTTCATGGTGACCTCGATTCGCCAGGAGGCCACCACCGGTGACCGCTTGGCCCCGGTGCCGCCACGTGAATTCGATAACTTGGTGCCGCACGCCCCTCGTCAAGAGTTGGGTGGCCAGATCGTGTCGATCTACGGCGAAGCCTTGTCGGCTGGCCAGAACCAGATCGTCACCCTCAACCGCGGCTCGGCCGAAGGGCTGGAACGCGGTCATGTGCTGGCGCTGTGGCGTGATGGCGTGAAGACCAAGGACCAGACCTCGGGCCAGCTCATCAAGCTGCCTGACGAACGTCACGGCCTGTTGTTTGTCTTCCGCGTGTTCGATCACATGTCGTATGCCTTGATTTTGACCGTTCAGGAACCCGTCAAAGCGGGGGATCGGTTCTCGCAGCCCTGAGGTTGTGATCGGGTGTAGGCTATCGCCCGATGGATCGAGAAGAACTGAGTGCCTGGCTGCGCCTGGCGTTGACGCCCGGTGTAGGCCGGGCCACCGCTCGGCGTTTGCTGGCGGCCTTGGGCTCGCCGCAAGCGGTGTTTGCGGCCTCGCCTGAAGCCTTGAAAGCCGTGGTGTCTGCGCGGGATGCGCAGGCCCTGGCCACCCCCCCAGACAGTTTGTCGGATCAGGTTGAGCAGACCTGGGCGTGGTTGCATGCGCCTGATCTGGCGCCCGGCTCCGAGCGCGCTTTGCTGACGCTGGCTGATGCCCGCTATCCCGCTGCGTTGTTGCAGACGGCCGATCCGCCCATGTTGTTGTTCGCGCAAGGCCGGCTGGCTTTGTTGTCAAGGCCTTGCGTGGCGATGGTGGGCAGTCGCAGCCCGACCGCGCAGGGGCGCGACAACGCCCAGGCGTTTGCCCAGGCGCTCAGCGCGGCAGGCGTGACGGTGGTGTCTGGCTTGGCCTTGGGGGTGGATGGCGCCGCCCACGAGGGGGCTTTGTCGGCCTTGGCCTCGCTGGCTGATGCGCCAGATGCCGATGCGGTGGGCAGCACCATTGCGGTTGTGGGCACAGGGCTGGATCGTGTCTACCCCAGTGAGCACCTTGAGTTGGCGCATCGCATCACCCGCCAGGGGTTGATGCTCAGTGAATTTCTGTTGGGCACCAAGCCGCGCCCGGGGCATTTTCCGTTGCGCAACCGCATTGTGGCTGGCTTGTCGCGCGGCACCCTGGTGGTGGAGGCGGCGCTGCAGTCGGGCTCTTTGATCACGGCGCGGTTGGCAGGCGAAATGGGGCGCGAGGTGATGGCCATTCCCGGCTCCATCCATTCGCCGCAGGCCCGTGGCTGCCATGCCCTGATCAAGCAGGGCGCCAAGCTGGTGGAAACGGCGCAAGATGTGCTGGAAGAGTTGCAACTACAGGCCGCGACTGTGATGACGCCTTTTGGCGCGCCTGCCTCTGAGAACCTGGCGACCGATGAGGGGGGCGATTCAGACCCGATCCTGTCGGTCATGGGTTTTGACCCGGTCAGCCAGGAAGCCTTGTCGGCCCGCACCGGCATGGGGCCCGCCGAATTGGGTGCCAGGTTGCTTGAGTTGGAGTTGCTGGGCCGGGTGGCACGTTTGCCCGGACAATTGTTCCAGCGTACCGCTGCAGCGTGAGAAGCAGGATGTTGATTAAAAACCTGGGCCGAGGCGTGCCCTACGAACCGACTTATCAGGCCATGGCTGCCTTCACCGAGGCACGTGGGCCCGACACCCCAGATGAGTTGTGGGTGGTTGAACACCCACCCACCTTCACCCAGGGCCTGGCTGGCAAGGCCGACCATGTGCTGTTCAACCCAGAGGGGCCGGACCACATCCCGGTGGTGCAAACCAACCGAGGCGGGCAGGTAACCTATCACGGCCCCGGGCAGGTGGTGGCCTACCCCCTGGTCGATCTGCACCGGCAGGGCATTTACGTCAAAGAGTATGTGTTCCGCCTGGAGCAGGCCATCATCAAAGCCCTGGAAACCTTTGGGGTGACGGGTCACCGCGTGGGTGGCGCGCCGGGCATTTATGTGAAGTTGGACGACCCCTTTGGCCACAGTGCCCTGACCGAGCCGCGCGACCCGCGTGATCCGTTTCGCGGGTTGGGCAAGATCGCGGCCTTGGGCATCAAGGTCAGCCGGCATTGCACCTATCACGGTGTGGCGCTGAATGTGGCGATGGATTTGTCGCCCTACGACCGCATCAACCCCTGTGGTTATGCAGGCATGCGCACCATTGATCTGGCCTCCGTTGGGGTGCAGGTCGCGTGGGACGACGTGGCCGCCGAACTGGCCCGCCGGCTCGACAGTTACCTGTCGCCGTGAGGGTTTGCCGCGTCTTTCCGGTGTGGGGCTGAGCCGAATGGTCTAAAGTGGCGGTTTGGGCGGCGGTTTCGAGGCTGCCCGAGGTTCTTCCATGTCTGACGCCACCACGCCCGAGTCTTCTTCCACCCAGCCGGCAGCCCCTGCGGCTTACGACCCCACCGCCAAGCAAAAGGCCCAGGCCAAGACCGCGCGCATTCCCATCAAAATCGTGCCGGCCGACGAGGTGTTGCGCAAGCCTGAGTGGATTCGCGTGAAGGCCGGTTCGCCCAGCACCCGTTTCTACGAAATCAAGAACATCTTGCGCGAGCACAAGCTGCACACGGTGTGTGAAGAGGCGTCGTGCCCGAACATTGGCGAGTGCTTTGGCCATGGCACGGCCACATTCATGATCATGGGTGACAAGTGCACGCGCCGCTGCCCCTTCTGCGATGTGGGCCATGGCCGCCCTGA
>CAYVOP010000101.1:0-12432 GCA_964453105.1 uncultured Aquabacterium sp.
AAGTGCTCGCAGTGTCGAAAAGGCGTGTGACAGGCGTTGGGGGCTAACCCTGGGGCGCCATGAGCCGTTTGGACATGCGTTGCGATTCGCGATCTGACGTAGCTCAAGATAGCCAAGGGGTGTGACGCTGCCCCCCTGGAATGGCGGCCCGAGACGTGATCCGTTTGGATCACCCCGCGTGACAACTGCACGCCCGGCATGCAATAGCCGCCGCTGCCCCCGTGTCTGGGGGGGCAGCCAACAAAGTGGGGAACTCAACTCGCCCGAGTCGGCTCGCTTGCATGAATTCAATAATTCAAATATTATTGAAGCATGCAAGAGCAAGACGTCGTCACTTCTTTATCAGCCCTGGCGCAGCCCGTGCGGCTGCGCATCTTCCGGGCCCTGGTGGTGGCCGGGCCAGAAGGGCTGACGCCTGGCGTTCTGGCGCAGTCACTGGATGTGCCTGCCACGGCCCTGTCGTTCCACCTCAAAGAGTTGGCGCACGCCAATCTGGTGTCACAGGAGCGCCAAGGCCGAAACCTGATTTACCGCGCGGTCTACGACCACATGAACGCGCTGCTGAGCTATTTGACCGAGCACTGCTGCCAAGGGCAGTCGTGCGCCCCTACCCCTGCCAAGCAGGGCTGTTCTAGCTGCTAACCCACCAGGAGCCCACCATGAAGCGATTCCACGTACACGTTCACGTGACCGATCTGGCCCAGAACATCGCCTTCTATTCAAAAATGTTCGGCACCGAGCCCACCCGGGTGGAAACCGACTACGCCAAGTGGATGCTGGAAGACCCCGCCGTCAACTTTGCGATTTCGACACGCGGACATGGCCACACCGGGGTCGACCACCTGGGCATTCAGGTCGACAACGCCCAAGACCTGCAAGCCATGAAGGCCCAGGCGCAAGCGGCTGACCTGTCTTTGATTGACGAAGGCGCCACCACCTGCTGCTACGCCAAGAGCGACAAGCACTGGATCGTCGATCCGCAAGGCCTGCCATGGGAACACTTCCAAACCTTGGGAAACATTCCCGTGTTCCGCGAAAGCGAACCGGTGGCCGCACAACCTGACGCGGGCGCGTGCTGCACACCCAAAGTCACCGGCAAGCCGGTGGGCATTCCTGTCAAATCGTCTTGCTGCTGAACTCATGACCACACACGTTCTCATTCTCTGCACCCACAACTCGGCTCGCAGTGTGCTGTCGGAAGGCATGCTGAACCACTTGGCCGCCAAGCTGGGCAAAGATGTCAAGGCTCACAGCGCGGGCAGCGCCCCCAGCGGGCGCCTCAACCTCTTCGCGCTAGAGGCCTTGAACCGAGCCGGCATCGACACCTCGGCCTATCGCAGCAAGAGCTGGGACGAGTTCACCACGCCCGAGGCGCCGCCCTTGTCGATCGTGATCACCGTGTGTGACAGCGCGGCTGCTGAAGCCTGTCCCGTCTTTTTCGGCGGCAATGGACAGCCTGTCAAGGTGCACTGGGGCTACCCAGACCCATCGAATGCAGAAGGTGGCGACGAAGGCAAACGCCGCGCATTCGAGCTGACCCGTCAGGCCATCGGCTACAAGATGCTGCAGTTGCTGGCGCTGCCCTTGGCTTCCATGACCCCAGACAACCTGAAGTCCGCCCTGGAGGAGATCGCCCGTGCGTGAAACACCCTGGCGTCATGCCTTGCTCGCAGAGGCCTTGGGCACCATGCTGTTGCTGGCCATTGTGATTGGCTCGGGCATCATGGCCGAGCGCCTATCGGGCGGCAACACCGCCGTGGCCCTGCTCGCCAACACAGGCGCCACGGTGGGCGGCCTGTATGTGCTGATTGAGGTGCTGGGCCCCATCAGTGGCGCGCACTTCAACCCAGCGGTCAGCATGGTCATGGCACTTCGCGGCGATTTGCCTGCGCCCCGCGCATTGGCCTACGTTGTGGCACAACTGGGTGGCGCCATCGCGGGCGCGGCTTTAGCCCACGCCATGTTCGACCTACCCATTCAACAAGTGGCCAGCAAGATCAGAAGCGGCCCCGGACAGTGGCTGGCCGAAGTGGTGGCCACTGCCGGCTTGCTGCTGGTGATCTTGCGCGCCCCCGCCGGCAAGGCCAGCGCCCTGGTCGCGGCCTACATTGGCGCGGCCTACTGGTTTACGGCCTCAACCTCGTTCGCCAATCCCGCCGCCGTTGCAGGCCGCATGGTTTCTGATACGTTTGCGGGCATTGCGCCATCCAGCGCGCCTGGCTTCATGGCCGCGCAATTGCTGGGCGCCCTGCTGGGCTGGTTGCTGGCCCGCGCCTTGACGCCCGCCTCGTCTACATCCTTTTCAAAATGACCGACACCACCATCTTCCACAACCCCAAGTGCGGCACCTCTCGCAACACCCTGGCTTTGATCCGCAATGCCGGCATCGAGCCCCGGGTGATCGCATATCTGGAAACGCCCCCCACCCGCGATGAACTGGTCAAGCTGATCAAAGACTGCGGCCTGAGCGTGCGTGAAGTGCTGCGCAGCAAGGGTGAGGTCTACGACGAACTGAAGCTGGACGACACCAAGTGGACCGACAATGAACTGATCGACTTCATGGTCGCCCACCCCATTTTGATCAACCGCCCCATCGTCATCACCCCCAAGGGCACCCGTTTGTGTCGCCCCTCAGAATTGGTGCTCGACATCTTGACGCAAGCACAAACAGGCCCCTTCACCAAAGAAGACGGCGAAGTGGTGGTCGATGCCCAAGGGCGTCGTGTGAAATAACGAAGCACGCACCATGAACCTATTGCCACACCCCACGCGCTATGTCTTCTTCACCGGCAAAGGCGGGGTGGGCAAGACCTCTCTGTCCACCGCCACAGCACTGGCCTTGGCAGATTCTGGCAAACGGGTTCTGCTGGTCAGCACCGATGCAGCCTCGAACTTGGACGAAATGCTGGACGGCACGCCGCTGCTCAACCACCCCACCCCAGTAAAGGGTGCCCCGGGACTGGCGGTACTCAACATCGACCCGCAAGCGGCCGCGCAAGCCTACCGTGCGCGCGTGCTGGCCCAAATGGTCAACAACAGCGACAAAGAGCGCCATACGGTGCAAGAGCAGTTGTCGGGCGCCTGCACCACCGAGATCGCCTCGTTCGACGAGTTTTCTTCGCTGCTGGCGAACAACATCCCAGACTACGACCACATCATCTTCGACACGGCTCCCACGGGCCACACCTTGCGCCTGCTGAGCCTGCCCAAGGCCTGGAGCGGCTTTCTGGCTGGCAATGACCGTGGCGCCTCCTGCCTGGGTCCCCATTCAGGCCTGAAGATGCAAGAGGCCCGCTTCAATGCCGCCATGCAGGCTTTGGCGAATCCACAACTGACCACCGTGGTTCTGGTGGCCCGCCCCGACCCCAGCACCTTGAACGAAGCAGCCCATACGGCACAAGAACTTCAGACCATGGGTTTGGCACACCAGCAACTGGTGATCAACGCCGTGTTTCATGCACACCACCGCGAAGACCGCACCGCGCTGGCCATGGAGGCCATCGGGCAGGCAGCGCTGGCGCAACTGCCTCCCCCGCTGAACCAGTTGCCCGTGCAACAGGTGCCCTTGCGCCCCTTTGACACCGTGGGCCTGGCAGCCCTGCGTGCCCTGCTGTCCGATCACACCCCGCCAATTCAAGGCGCCAACCCCCCATCGACGGCGCCCGCCTTGCCCACCGGCCCCCTACAAGATCTGGCTGATTCGCTGGCCGCCTCAGGCAAGGGGCTGATCATGGTCATGGGCAAAGGCGGTGTGGGCAAAACCACCATTGCCGCAGCGCTGGCGCTGGCTCTGGTCAAGAAGGGCCATGCGGTTCACCTCAGCACCACCGATCCAGCGGCCCACCTGGCCTCTACCCTGCAAGCCGAAGTGCCAGGCCTGGAAGTCAGCCGCATCGATCCCAAGGCAGAAACACGCCGCTACGTCGACAAGGTGATGTCCACCAAGGGCGCCCAGCTGAACGCCGACGAGCGCGCCTTGCTGCTGGAAGACCTGCAGTCCCCCTGCACCGAAGAGGTGGCCGTGTTCCACGCGTTTTCGCGCACGGTGGCACAAGCCCGCAGCGCCTTTGTGGTGCTGGACACCGCCCCCACGGGCCACTCCCTGCTTTTGATGGATGCCACGGGGGCTTACCACCGCCAAATGACCCGTGAATTCGAGCAAGCCAGCCCCTCCCTGCATGTGGTCACGCCCTTGATGCGACTGCAAGACCCGGACTACACCCGCATCATTCTGGTCACCCTGCCCGAGATCACGCCGGTTTCGCAGGCCCAGGCGCTGCAGGAAGACCTGCAGCGCGCAGGCATTCAGCCATATGCCTGGGTCGTCAACAAATCGATCGCGGCCACTGGCACCACAGATCCCCTGTTGCAGAGTCGCCTGCAGGGCGAAATAGCGCAGATGACGCGCATTCGCGCAGGGCTGAGCGAACGATGCCACATCGTGCCCTGGCTTCCGGAGCAACCGGTGGGCGTGGCAGGGCTGGAGCAGCTTCTGTGAAGCGCCCCGATCCAGCTGGCTTGTGGTGCAATGTCAGGCATGCAGCACCACCAAGATCACGCCCATGAGCATGAGCACGCACATGACCGCCACCATGGCCATGCTCACCACCACCATCACCACGCGCCCGCGTCGTTCAACCGCGCCTTTGCCATCGGCATTGGGCTGAACCTGCTGTTCGTCATCATCGAAGCCTTCTATGGCTGGCGTGTGGACTCGCTTGCGCTGCTGGCCGATGCAGGGCACAACCTCAGCGATGTGGCTGGGCTCGTTCTGGCCTGGGGCGGGGCCTTGGCCGGAAAGGTTCGCCCCAGTGCCAGCCATTCATATGGGTTCAAAAAGGCCAGCATTCTGGCCGCGTTCATCAATGCCCTGCTGCTTCTGGTGGCCATGGGCTCGCTGGCCTGGGAAGCGGTGCTCAGACTACAGTCGCCCCAACCCCTGGCCGGGCTGACCGTGATGGTGGTGGCCGGTGTGGGCATTGTCATCAACACGGCCACGGCCCTGCTGTTCATGCGCGGCAGCGAGCACGACCTGAACCTGCGCGGCGCCTTCCTGCACATGGCGGCTGACGCATTGGTATCGGCTGGGGTGGTGGTGGCTGGCGGCCTGGCCCTGTGGCAAGGCTGGACCTGGCTGGACCCGGTTGCCAGCCTGCTGATTGCTGGCGTGATTGTGCTGGGCACCTGGAGCCTGTTCCGCCAATCGGTTCACCTGCTGTTTGATGGCGTGCCTGCCCATGTCGACTTCGATGCGGTGCTGCACTGGCTCGAAGACCAGGAGGGTGTAGCACGGGTGCATGACCTGCACATCTGGGCCATGAGCACCTCGCACACCGCGCTGACCGCGCACCTGGTCATGCCCGAGGGGGGGGGCGACGATGCCTTCCTGCAGCACGTGAGCGATGAACTGAAGCACCACTTCCGCATCGATCACAGCACGATTCAGGTGGTGAAACAACCCTTCATGGAACCCTGCCTCACCTTGACGCACACGCACTGACAGGCGTAAAAAGAAGGTTCCTGTGTGACGCCTCCGCGCGAGGCCGGGGAGCCGCCATGGACAAGGGATACCATTCGCTCAGCGAACTGTTTCGCCAACTGGGCTTACCCGACAGCCCATTCGAGATCGACCGCTTCGTGGCGATTCATGCGCCCTTGCCGCGCAGCCAGGCGTTGGCCGACGCGGCCTTCTGGGCCCCCGCTCAGGCCAATTTCCTGCGCGAAGAATTGGCGGGTGACGCCGACTGGGCCGAGGTGATCGACATGCTCGATGCCCGACTGCGACGGCTGGTGATGCGAACCATTCACTGACCCGACAGCTTGCGGTGCTCGACGCGCTGCGCCTTGTAGATGCCCGTGTGCCCTGACGACAGGTAGCTGCATACGCAAGCCAGCAGGGCGTACACCCCCAGGTCTGCGCCAAACAACTCCATGGCCATCAAGGTGCAGGCCAAAGGGGTATTGGCTGCGCCCGCAAACACACCGACGAAGCCCACCGCGGCCATCAAGCCCAAAGGCTGATGCAACACCGTCGACAGTGCATTGCCCAGCGTCGCGCCAATGAAAAACAAGGGCGTGACCTCGCCCCCTTTGAAGCCGGTGCCAATGGACAGCACCGTCAAAACACCCTTGGCCAGGAAGTCCCAAACGGGCACGGGTTGGGTGAATGCCTCGACCATGACCGGCACACCCAGCCCGGCATAGCGCCAGGCCCCCAGCCACATGAAACAGGCCACCAGCACCAGCCCCCCCAAAAATGGACGCAGCGGGGCATAAGGCACGCGCTGGCGCATGAACGCCGACAAAGCATGCGTGCCTGCGGCAAACCCCCGCCCCACCAGGCCAAACACGCCACCCGCCAGCGCCACCGCCAGCAAACCCCACAACGACACCGCCGGCACCGCCGAAACGGCATAGTGCGTGTGCGCCACACCCCAAGCCAAGGCCACCTGATCAGCCACCACGGCCGCCACCACGCAAGGCAGCAAGGCGTCGTAACGCAAGCGCCCCAGCGCCAGCACTTCCAGGCCAAACACCGCCCCAGCCAAGGGCGTGCCAAACACCGAGGCAAACCCAGCGCTGATGCCTGCCATCAAAATCAGCCGGCGATCTTCCCGACGCAGGCGAAAAACATGGGTCAACTGGTCGGCCATGGCGCCGCCCATTTGCACCGCGGTGCCTTCTCGCCCCACCGACGCGCCGAACAAATGCGACAACACCGTGCTGACCAAGACCAAGGGCGCCATGCGCAGGGGCACCACTTGCTGGGGGTCATGAATCTCGTCGATGAGCAGATTGTTGCCAGCTTCCACCGAACGGCCAAAGCGCCAATACACCCAGCCCACCGCAAAGCCCAGCAGCGGCAGCCCCCAGACCAGCACCCGATGGACTTCGCGTGTTTGCGTGGCCCAGTCCAGCAGGAACAGGAAGGCCGCAGAAGCAGAGCCCGCCAGCCCCGCAACCAAGGAAGCCAGGCAGACCCACTTCACCACATACTGGAACAACTTCATGTTGGGGATACCTTTGGGGGTTCTGGCAGCCAGGTCAACAACACAGCGGCTCCCGCCGCGCAAGCGGCAGAAAAACAAAATGCCACAGCCGGCGACAAGCCCTCATACAGCGCACCGAACACCAAGGAGGCCGGCAAAAGAAACAAACCGGTGGTGAGGTTGAACCAACCAAATGCCGCCCCTCGACACCCCGCCGGGGCCAAGTCTGCCACCAGGGCTTTTTCAACCCCCTCCGTGGCCGCCATGAACAGCCCATAAAAGCCGAACAACGCAAACAAGCCCCAGCCCCCCTGCGACAACCACCCCATGGCCGCATAGAACAAGGCATACGCCAAGTAGCCCCCCACCAGCAGGCGAACGCGCCCCACCCGGTCTGACCAGGCTGACAAGGGGGTGGCAAAAAGCATGGCCACCGCCGACACGGCGGCCCACAGCAAAGGAATGTGAGCGGCGGGCACACCCAGTTCACGCGCACGCAACAGCAGGAACATGTTCGACGAGTTACCCAGCGAGAACAGCGCCACCGCGAGCAAATAGCGCCGCAAACTCACAGGCAAATCAGTGAGCCGCCAATCAAAACGCGGCGCCCCTGCTGCGTGTTCGCCTGGCGCTTCGCGAATGGCCAGGGCCAGTGCGAGGCACAGCACGGCCGGCACAATGGCCCACAAGAAAATGTCGCGCAAAGGCACCTCGGCCGCCAGCAACCCTGCGGCAAACAAAGGGCCCAACACCGAACCCGCGTTGTCCATGGCACGGTGCAGGCCAAACGCCAGGCCGCGCTGACCTGCGGGCACACTGGCCGCCAGCAACGCGTCGCGGGGCGACGAACGCAAGCCCTTGCCCACTCGATCAGCCAAGCGAACCAGCAACAAGCCCGGCCAGGCAGACACCCAAGCGATCAACGGTCGGCTGAACCCGGCCAGGCCATAGCCGAACACAATCCAGGGGCGAGATCGCTGTGTGCGATCCACCACCACCCCCGAGAACAATTTGAGCAAAGCGGCCGAAGCTTCGGCCACGCCCTCAATGAGCCCCAATGCGCGGGGCCCGGCCATCAGCACCGATGACAGGTACAGCGGAATGATCGGATAGAGCATTTCGCCGGCGCTGTCGTTGATCAGGCTGATCAGACCGACCAACCAGACCGTACGCGGCAGCGCCAAAATGGCTTGCAGCATGAAGGCCCTCCAGGGAAGGCCTTGATTATCGTCTGACGGAGCGATCAGTCGTGGCTGTGCTCATGCTCGGTGCGCCAGCCCAGCAACACGTCCAGGTGCATGGCCTTTTTGACCACCGGGTTGTATTCCATGTCGCCAAAGTCGGAAGCATCCAGGCGGGTGTAGTCGTCCATGGCCCGATGCGAAGCCACGATGCTCTCTGGCAAAGGCGCGGGTTGCTTGAGCAAGGTGAAGCGCACCGACTTGCCATGCGCCGATCGCACCAGCAAACGAGGCAGAGACGACTCATTCAGCCATTCCACCTTGACCTGCTCTTCACCCAACTTGCCTTGGTAAGACGCCACGCCCGCCTTGCGGCCTTGAGCCTTGAGCTTTTGCAAGCGAGCCGGATCGAATATCGAGGCCAACTCGCCCCACACCGGGGTCACGCCCAAGGTGCGCAGCTCACCGGCGGTGTACTCGACCACGGTGCGGTCGTCATGAAAAATGCGCTCAAAAGAAATCTGTCCGGCTTGGTCACGCAGCCAGATGTCGCCCATATTGGGCTTGTAAATGGTGATGCGCTGCGGCTCGCGCTTCAGGTACCAGGTCTGGACCTGTGCCGCACGCTTGCCAGACTGCAATTCGACGCGATAGGACGCGGTAGCCGGTTCACCCGCCAGGGCTGCCACGCTGGTCATACTCAGAATCAGGCTCAACAACAATGCACGCATGAAATCTCTCAACTACTTTGGAATGACACAACACAAGCACAAAGGCCAACCCGAAGGTTGGCCTGCTTGACTCAAAAGAGGGTCAGCATCAGAAACCGAAGGCTTCCTTCATGATGTGGAAGATCCAGTTCTGTTCCATGCTGCCGCGCACCAGGTAGGCCTTGGGGCCGCGAGCCCAGATGCCGACGTCTTCACCCGCGTGGGTTTCCGAACCAGCCAGAGGAATGGCGGCTTGTTGCAGGAAATTCAACGAGGTGGTGTCCACGCTGCTCAGGTCAGGGCGCACGCCCGAAGCCAGGGTGGCAGCCGTCAGGCCAGGACCGTTTTGATAACCCAGGGTGGTGTAGGGCTTGCCATCGTCAGCCTTCGAGGCCACGGGCAGGTTGCCATCCACAGCAGGCACTTCCTTGACCAGGCCCAGGATGTCGTTGCCACGGTGTGGGTAACCCGCGATGGTGAAGGTGTGGCTGTGGTCAGCCGAAACCACGATCAGGGTGTCGACATCGCTGGTCATTTCCATGGCCTTGCGCACGGCGTTCGACAACTCGATGGTGTCGATCAGCGCGCGCTTGGCATTGCCAGCGTGGTGAGCGTGGTCGATGCGGCCCGCTTCAATTTGCAGGAAGAAGCCGTTGGGGTTCTTCTGCAGCATCTTGATGGACTTCTCGGTCATCTCGGTCAGAGAGGGCTCACCACCGGTGTCGGTGGCACGATCGGCCTCGTACTGCATGTGGGAAGGCTCGAACAGACCCAGCAGGTAATCGGTGCTGGTGGGGTCGATGGCGTCAAAGCCAGCTTTGTTCCACACGTACTGAGCGCCGTTGCCACGGGTGCTGACCCACTCGGCAGTCAGGTTGCGACCATCGTTGCGACGGCCCTTGGTTGCTGGGTACTCAGGGTCAAAGAAAGAAGCGCCATTCACAGCCTTGGGCAGGAAGTAGGTACGACCACCACCCAGCGCCACTTTCAGGCTGCTGCGCACGGCGGGAGACACTTCGATCAGTTGGCGAGCGATGTCCTTGACGCCACAACCGGCGGGCTCATTGGAATCGGCTTCCCAGTCGCGCACCGGAGTGTGCGAGTAGTTGGCAGCGGGCGTTGCGTGGGTGATACGAGCAGTGGAAACAATGCCGGTGGACTTGCCTGCATTGGCGGCGATTTCCAGCATGGTGGGCAGCGAGTTGGCCGCCACGACGTTGGCATCACACTCACCACGGGCGGTGGTGTGGTTGACCGACAGCATGCCTTCACGGGTCTTGTAGCCAGTGACCATGGCGGTCATGGTGGGAGCAGAGTCAGAGGTCTGCTGGTCCCAGGAATAGGTCTTCGACAGGGCCGAGTAAGGCAGGGTTTCGAAAGACAGGCGGTTTTCTTCGCCGGTCTTGCCCTTGATCTGGCCTTCGAAAATGCGCGCAGCGGTCTGGGTGGAGATGCCCATGCCGTCGCCCACGAAGAAGATCACGTTCTTGGCGCGACGGGTGTTGGGAGCGAGCTTCTTGGCGTCGGCAATGAACTGGTTGCCAGCGTTGTACCAGTCGGTCACGGCTTCAGGGCCTTGCACCACGGGAGCGGCGGCCTGAACGGGGGTCATCGAAACCAGCAAGGCCGCGATGGCTGCTGTCGAGAGGGTCAGTTTGAACATGAAGGTTACTCCTCGGTATCAGATCAGAACGGAAATCAGCGACGACGGGCCTTGACGCCCAACAGCAGGCCCACGCCCACCAGTGCCAGAGCAAAGCTTTCGGGTTCAGGCACAGCGGTCACGTTCAGTGCCACGTTGTCCACGCCCACTTGCATGGCGCCCAGGGTGTTCACACCGGCAAAGCGCAGGGTGTAGCTCTGGCCAGCTTGCAGACCCAGGTCAGCCAAGGAAAATTCGTAGTGCTGATAGGGGTTGGGGCCCGCCACCAACGCAGGCGACACGGCAAACGAACGCAGCAGGTCAACGGCTTGGGTCGAGAAGGCATCGGCACCTGCCTTGAGCAGGTCCACGCGCAACTGCACGTTGTCCACGTCCAGGCTCAGGCCTTGCGCGGCATCGCTGAAAGCGTTTTCCGCACCGATGGTGGCGTAGTTGACAAAGGTGTCAAACGACAGCGTCGCCGACTGAACTGCGCCAGCACCCAGGGTGAAGGTTTGCGACAGGCTGGCACGCGAAGGGGCCAGCAGGTCGATCAGGGCGTAGTGGGCACCCGAGGCGGCCCCCACCGTGGCGTAGCCCGACACGGGCGAGACCAGGCTGTTGTCCACCATGACGCCGCCGAAGATGCCGTCTTCGGCAACTTGCCAGGCCGAGATGGCATCAGGCGACTGAACAAAATGGCCGTCGGCTTCAAAGCCGCCGTTTTGGATCACATTGGCTGCGAGAACTTGACCCGACAGGGCCAGCGCCACAGCACCGGTCAACAGTTTGAACTTCATTGATTGACTCCTAGAACAACTCTGAGAGAGCACCGCGATTGGCGATGCCGTGTGTTTGTTTCAGGAGCCATCGTCGCTTTCTACCGTGACAGCGACATGAATGAAGGCATGAGCCCTTTCAGGGCTGCGGCGCGTCGAGACGGTCGATCAACACTTGCGACAAAACAGAGGGCACCGCCACGTTTTGCGTACGCAAGAAAGCCAGTGTGTCGCGCTGCTCACCCAATGCAGCGGCATGCACCGCATTGAGGCGATAGCGATCAGGCTCGGCATAGGAAGCCCCAGCTCGGATCAATGTCTGCATGGCTGTGATTTGCCCAAACAAAGCGGCTTCAGCCATGGCATGGCGCCCCTGACGGTTGTAGGCACGCCAATCGGCACCTTGCGCCAGCAACAAATCAATCAGGCGCACCTGCCCCGTCGCACAGGCCAGATGCAAGGGCAGCTGCCCGCTGGCGCTGGGTGCATCGACTCGCGCGCCTTTTCTCAACAGATCGCGCACGATCAACTCATGGCCCTTCACCACAGCCGCAGCCAAGGGTGTCCAGCCAGCGGCGCCGATTCGGTCGAGTTCTGCACCACGGCGCATCAACTCTCGCACCAACTCCAATTGCCCCGATGCCGCAGCCAAGGTCAGGGGTGTGGCTCCGCTAAGGGAGTCCTTAACATTGATATCAGGATTGGTTTTTTTAACAAAAGCCAACGCCTCGCTCCACTGGCGAAGCTGCAGCAACTTCAACAACTCCCGCTCAGCTGCGCCCTCACGGGACGATTCCAGCTGATGCCAAGGCCCCTCTTGCTTGATGAGTGAATACACCTCATCAGACTGAGGACCACGTCGCTCGGCGTCCACCATGGGCGCAGCGTAAGTCGACCAGTCGGTCGATTCTTGCGCCAGACCTGGCAGCGAAACAGCACACAACAGGGCAGCCACCCAGGTGGCATTCAAAGGCAATCGGTTCATGACTCAGGAATAGGATTCGCCACCAGCCGAGTTCGAGCCGAATGCATTCATGGTCATGGCCTTGGCCACAGCCTGTGCACGGTTGGCCGCTCCCAGCTTGCGCAAGATTTTTTGAACGTGGTTCTTGACCGTCAGCGCACTGATGC
>CAYVOP010000102.1:0-12370 GCA_964453105.1 uncultured Aquabacterium sp.
CGCCAAGGGTGAAGACACCGCGGCCGAGGTCGAATCGGTCATGGCGCAGGTCGCTGGCATTGGCGACGAACTCAAGGCCAGCGCCGACCGCCTGGAGATCATCCAGGCCGACATGGCTGCCATGCTGATGTCGGTACCCAATCTGCCGCACGACAGCGTGCCCGTGGGCAGTGACGAAACCGGCAACGTCGAAGTGCGCCGTTGGGGCACGCCCGGCACCTATGACTTCGAGGTCAAAGACCACGTTGATCTGGGCGAAAAAATCGGCCTCGATTTCGAAACCGGCGCCAAGCTGTCGGGTTCGCGCTTCACCTTCATGAAGGGCCAGATCGCCCGCCTGCACCGGGCATTGGCGCAGTTCATGCTCGATGTGCAGACGCAGGAGCACGGCTACACCGAGTGCTACACCCCTTATCTGGTGCAAGCCAAGGCCTTGCAGGGCACCGGCCAGCTGCCCAAGTTCGAACAAGACCTGTTCCACGTCACCTCGGGCGACGCGGAATCGTCGGGCAGCAAGTGGTATCTCATTCCCACCTCCGAAGTCACCCTGACCAACACCGTGGCCGACACCATCGTGCCGCTCGAGCAGTTGCCTATCAAGTTGACCGGCCACACGCCTTGCTTCCGCTCGGAAGCCGGTAGTGCAGGGCGCGACACCCGCGGCATGATCCGCCAGCACCAGTTCGACAAGGTGGAAATGGTGCAAATCACCACACCTGAGCAAAGCTACGAGGCGCTGGAGCAAATGGTTGGCCACGCCGAAGCCATCCTGCAAAAGCTGGAGTTGCCTTACCGCGTCATGGCCTTGTGCACCGGCGACATGGGCTTTGGTGCCACCAAAACCTACGATCTGGAGGTGTGGCTGCCCGCACAGAACGCTTACCGCGAAATCAGCTCGTGCTCGAACTGCGAAGCCTTCCAGGCGCGTCGCATGCAGGCCCGCTTCAAGAACGCGCAAGGCAAGAACGAACTGGTTCACACCCTGAACGGTTCGGGCTTGGCGGTGGGGCGCGCGTTGGTGGCGGTGTTGGAAAACCACCAACAGGCCGACGGCAGCATCCGCGTTCCCGCTGCACTGCGCCCCTACCTGGGTGGGCAAGAGTTCCTCAAGCCCTGATTTCTCTGCTATAGTCCAAGGCTTCGCACCGTCAACCACGGTTGCAACCAGTTTAGGAGAGGTGGCAGAGTGGTTGAATGTACCTGACTCGAAATCAGGCGTACGTGTTTAAGCGTACCGAGGGTTCGAATCCCTCCCTCTCCGCCAACTACGAAAACCCCGCCGAAAGGTGGGGTTTTTTTTTGTATTTCTACAGCTCAGCAGTTGGGTTGTCTTGCTTAAGAGTGAATGTCTCTTTTGCTAATTGTGGTTTTGCTGAGTTAATTTTTGTGGGGGTGTTGTGTGAGTGGAGCGTCAGATCACAATAAATCCTTGGATGGGCTTCGGGGTATCGCTGCGCTGTTCGTTGTCTTGTATCACATGGAGGCCTTTGTTGGGGTTGCGGCGTCTGGTTCTGGGCTATATACGCAAGATACATTGGTTTGGCAGCTGTTTCGGCGGGCTATTGAGGGTAACTTTAGTGTTGCACTTTTCTTTGTTTTGAGTGGGTATGTCTTGGTCGCGGGTTTTGATTCCGGTGGGGTGGATTGCTTTAGGTATTCATTTATTAAAAGGTACTTCCGTTTGACGCCTGTGGTTTTGGCATCGGTTTTTGTTGCTTACTTGTTGTCGGTTACTGTGGGGTTTCATAATAGAGAGGCTGCGGTCAATATGGGGGGGCATAATTGGTTGTCTTCTCAATATGTGGGTTCGCTGACTTTTTGGGGGGCAATTAAGAATGGCTTGTGGGGGGCTTATAGTGGGGATGTTTCCTATAATGGCCCTTTGTGGACCATTCGTTTGGAGTTGATTGGCTCTTTGGTTCTTTTTGGCTTCTCTTCGCTTTTCTATAAATCAAATTTATTTGTTTTGTATGTGGCTGTGTTTTCGTTCTTTATGTCTGTCATCTTTGGGTTGGATGGGCTCTATGTTTCTCTTTTTTTGATGGGCGCTGTGCTGCAAAAGGTTAAGAGCTTCAGGTTGCCCTTGTGGTCTATTGTTTTGGTGGTGCCTCTTGCGACACAAAATCCTTGGACCCGTGAAATGGTTTTTCTGAAGGATCTTCTTGCGCTTGATCTAGATCTTGATGTCTTCTTTCATGCGATTGCTGCGGTTATGTTGGTGTCGTTGGTGATCGATCGGCGGGTGTGGGTGCTTTCTAGTCGGTGGGTGGTTTTTCTCGGCAAATTGTCTTTTTCTTTGTATGCGTTGCATATACCGGTCATGATGAGTTTTGGGGCATGGGTTTTTAATGTGGGGTGCGTGAAGGGGTTGTGCGGGGCTTACGCAGTTTATTCGATGGGTGTCTCTTTGGTTTTCTCGCTTTTGGGTGCGGTTGTTTTTTATTACTTTGTCGATGTGAAGTCTCAAGTCTTGGCGAGTTGGGTGGTTGGTCTCGTTCGCGAATATGAGGGGTGTCATAAATCAAGCGGCTCGCGTGTTGACTGATCGATGCCATGCACGCATCGGCGTTTGCCCGTAGAATGCTTTCACGATGTTCCGTCGACTGTTCGCGCTCTGGTCTTTGCTCTCCTTGCTGTTGGCAAGCGGGCCTGTTTTTGCTGGTTTGACCTCCGCTGCGCTGTCTACTCCTGCTGCGGCTGAGCGACAAGCTTTCCCGTTCGCGCAAGAGCCTGCCACCTGGGTGGCGTCGGAAGGTGAGGCGACCCAGCCTTTGCCGTCTTCCCCCTCTTCCCAATCGACCGATGCCGAGTCATCGCCAGACCCCATGGACTGGCCTGAAGGCATCGAGTTGTCTTTGAGTGCGCCTGCTTGGGCTGTTCTGCCTCAAGCCGTCATGCCTCATGTCGGCTTCGATTTGCCGGACCCTTGTCTGGGTGCCTTGCAGCGTCCGCCCTGTTCGCTGAGCTGAACTCGCTGGCGCGCTAGGCGCGCGTCCGGCTGCCCGGCTGGTTTTCCCGAGTGCGCCAGTCTTTCTCCGTTCCTTGTCCTTCCCTTCATGCATTGGCTTTGGCGGTGCATCTACTTCTCAATGGGGTGACCTCATGAATACGAATCTTTCTTCTTTGTCCACCACCTACGGTGCGGACGTCGTTCAGCAGCGCAATCGCGTGCTGCGCAACACCTACTGGTTGCTGGCACTGTCCATGGTGCCCACCGTGCTGGGTGCCTGGTTGGGCCTGGCCACCGGTCTCAACAGCATGATGAGCGGCATGGTGGGGCTCGGCGTTTTCCTGGCGGGCTCATTTGGTTTCATGTTTGCCATTGAAAAAACCAAGCATTCCTCCGCTGGCGTGGCGGTGTTGCTGGCCTTCACCTTCTTCATGGGGGTGATGCTGTCGCGCCTGGTGGGCATGGTGCTGGGCCTGGCTAATGGCACGGGCCTGATCATGACGGCCTTTGCCGGTACCGGTGTGGTTTTCCTGGCCATGGCCTCGCTGTCGTCCGTCATCAAGCGTGACCTGAGCAACATGGGCAAGTTCCTGTTCATCGGCATGATCATGATGCTGGTGGCGGGCATTGCCAACATCTTCATCCAGTCCAGTGCCCTGATGATCACGCTGTCGGTGCTGTCGATCGGCATTTTCTCGGCCTTCATCCTGCACGACCTCAAGCGCGTGCAAGATGGGGAAGAAACCAACTACATCAGCGCCACCCTGGGTGTGTACCTCAGCCTCTACAACGTCTTCCAGTCGCTGCTGTCTTTGTTGGGCATCTTCGGCGGCCGTGACGAATAAGCCCCCCGTGTTTGCGTATCGCTTTCAAAAGGAAAACAAGATGAAATTCTTTTCGGTTCTGGCCATGGTGTTCGCGCTGCTGCTGTCGGGCGTGACGACCGATGCCGATGCCGCTCGCCGCATTGGTGGGGGCAAGACATCGGGTATGCAGCGCAACCATGTCACGCAAAACCCCAATCAGGCCGCCCCCCATGCGCCGGCGGGTCAGCAGGCTCAAAAATCTCAGGCCGATGCCCCTGCAGCGGGGGCCATGCAGACGCCGGCTGCCGCGCCAGCCAAGCGATCCTGGATGGGCCCCATTGCCGGCTTGGCTGCTGGCTTGGGCCTGGCCGCGCTGGCTTCGCATTTCGGCTTTGGTGAAGAGTTGGCCAACATGATGATGATTGCCCTGGTGGTCATGGCCGTGTTGGGTGTGATCGGCTTCATCATGCGCAAGCGCATGGCAGCGCAGCAACCCGCGCTGGCGGGCGCTGGCATGAATGGCGCTCAGTTCGCAGGGTTGGATCAAGCTGCGCCCCGTGCGCCTCATGGTTCCGGAGGCGCTGCGGCGGCCTCTGTTTCGCCTCAGGCTGCGCGCCTGCCCGCAGGCTTCGATGTGGCTGCACTGGAGCGCCAGGCCAAAGTGCAGTTCATTCGCCTGCAAGCCGCGAACGATGCCGGCAACCTTGATGACATCCGCGAATTCACCACGCCGGAAATGTTCGCCGAGGTCAAGATGTCACTGTCTGAACGCGGCGGTGTGGCTCAGCAAACCGACGTGCTGAAGGTGGACGCCCAGGTGCTGGATGTGACCGATGAGCCGGCCCGCTACGTGGCCAGCGTGCGCTTCACCGGTCAGATCAAGGATCTGCAGAACCAGGAAGTCGAATCGTTCGACGAGGTCTGGCACCTGATCCAGTTCCACAACATCGGCGTGTGGCAGTTGGCCGGCATTCAGCAGAGCTGATACACACTTCTTTACGCCCTGCCAACAGCGCGTTTACGCAGGGTCGACATGATGATCTCCATCGAACAGGAGAACCCATATGTCGATCCTCACCCTCCGTCCTATCCTTGTGGCCGCGCTGGCCTCCGTCAGTCTGGCACACGCCGCCTCGGCGCCGCAGCCTGCTGCACAACAACCACCTGCTGCTGAATCTGCCTGCCCGCATATGGGGCAGCACATGGGCCATGGTCCGCGCGGTTCGGCTGACGCCGCTCCCATGCCTGGCTTCATGCCGATGCACGGGCCTGGGCTGGACCGGTTGCTGAGTCACATCGATGCCACAGCCGCCCAGAAAGAGCAGATCGCCCGGATTCAAGCGCAGGCTCGACCTGAACTCGATCAGCTTCGTGCTGATGGGCAAGCCTTGCACGAACAAGCAGCCAAGCTCTGGACCGCGTCTACCCTGGATGAACGCGCCATTGAGCAATCGCGCCAAAAAATGGCTGCACATCATGAGTTGGTCAGTCAACGCATGACCCGCTTCATGTTGGACGTGGCCAAGGTTCTGACCCCGGAGCAGCGCACCAAGATTGCTGAACACCTTCAGTCGCGTCGCGAGCACATGATGAGTCGCTTTGGTGGCCATCGCCCTCAAAAGTAATCGGGCAAAGGGCGCACAATGCAGGACATGAGCGAGCACCTTCTTCTCATTGACGATGACATGCGTCTGTCGGCCATGGTGGGCGATTACCTTCGCAGCCATGGCTACCAGATCTCCAGCGCTCCCAGCTTGGGGGCGGGGCGAGACATGCTGGCCAGGCAGGCGTATGACGCCCTCATCCTCGATCTGATGCTGCCCGACGGCGATGGACTCGATCTGTGCCGTGAACTGCGTGCTTCACCCCGAACACGGTCTTTGCCGGTGCTGATGCTCAGTGCCCGGGGCGAGCCCACTGATCGCATCGTCGGGCTCGAAATCGGGGCAGACGATTACCTGCCCAAGCCATTCGAGCCTCGCGAGTTGCTGGCGCGTGTTCGGGCCCTGTTGCGTCGCTCTGGCGCCGTGGCCGACGACGGCGATGTTTGGCGCTTCGGCCGGCTGGAAATCGACAACGGCTTGCGTCAGGTGCGCCTCGATGGTCAGCCCTGCGATCTCACGTCGTATCAGTTTGATCTTCTGTGCGTGCTGGCGCAGCACCCGGGCCGTGTGCTTAGCCGCGATCAGATCATGGACCTGCTCAAAGGCCACCCCCTGGAGGCTTTTGACCGGTCGATTGATGTTCACATCTCGCGCATTCGTGCCGCCATTGAAACCGACCCCAAAGAGCCTCGTCGCATTCTGACCGTGCGAGGCGTGGGCTACGTGTTCGCCAAGAAACAAGACGCAGACGGCGCCCCGGCATGAAGACTTTGGCGCTGCGCATTTATCTGGCGGTCGTGACGGTCCTGCTGGTGTTCGCGTTGGTATCGGGGTGGCTGGCGCAACGCCACATGGACCACGAGCGCAGTCAGCTGCAGTCACAGGCTGTCTGGAATGAGCGTGCGGCAGCCTGGGCTGAATTGCTGGAAAACAGTTTGCCTCCGGCCAGTGCGTCGGAGCTGGAACAGGCCGAAGCCTTGTTGGAATGGGCAGATCGCTTGCGCATGCCCATGGCGCTGGATGGCGCGACGGGCAAACGCCTGGCCACCTCGCCTGACTTGGAAGAGCGCCTGAATCATTTCCCCGAGGCGCGCGATTGGCTGCAAAAAACCTTGCTGTCTGATGGTCGCACCTTGTGGGTCATGCGTCCGGGCTTTCTGCGCCAGCGCGCGCGCTTGATGTCCGATGGCATGGGCCCCCCGTTTCCTCCGCCGGGCCCGGATCACCACCGTGATATGGGTGGGCCGCGTCCTCCCATTGATGAGCCGTTCGGCCCCGTGGCCTGGTTGATGCCGCCCTGGCTGGCCAGAGGGGCCTCCGCATTGTTGCTGTCTCTGGTCCTGTTGTTTGTGGCTGTGGCCGCAGGGGCCTGGCCCGTGGTGACACGATTGACGCGTCGTTTGCAGGCCCTGCGAAATGGCGTGGAGGTATTCGGTGGTGGCCAATTGCAGCACCGCGTCGCTGTAGAAGGGCGCGACGAAGTGGCCGCGCTGGCTCGCAGCTTCAACGATGCGGCTCAGCGCATTGAAGATCTGGTGACTTCCAACCGCAGTTTGCTGGCCAATGCCAGTCACGAATTGCGGTCGCCCTTGGCTCGACTGAAAATGGCGGTGACCATGATGGCCGATGCCTCACCCGACCAAGCCTCGCGCTTGCGCGACGAGGTCCACCAAGACATTGCGGAACTGGATGCCCTGGTCGAGGAGGTGCTGTTGGCCAGTCGGCTCGACGCCAAGGCCGATTTGGCCATGCAGTCGGTCGACTTGCTGGGCATGGCTGCGGAAGAGGCCGCTCGAGTGGGGGCTGAACTGGTGGCCTTGCCCGCGCCTGATGCCATTGCGGCGTATCAAGGTGACGAGCGCTTGTTGCGACGCGCTGTGCGCAACCTGCTGGAAAACGCACGCCGCTACGGCCGCTCGGGGGCGAGTGGCATTCCTGGCATCACCCTCACGTTGGAAAGCCGTGTCAACCAGGTGCTGATGCGTGTGAGTGACCGTGGGCCGGGTGTGCCGCCAGATCAGCGTGAGCGGATTTTTGAGCCCTTCTACCGCATGCCCGGACATGCTGAGCACGCCGGTGGCGTGGGGCTGGGCCTGAGCTTGGTCAGGCAAATCGCTCGCCGCCATGGCGGCGATGTGGTGTGCGACGCACCGCCCGAAGGCGGTGGCCGCTTCACCATCACTTTGCCACGTTGAGTCCGCGGCCAATCGCGTCGTAATCCAGGCCGGCTGCGGCCACCAAACGGGGGTCGTACAGGTTGCGGCCATCGATGATGGTCGGGGTCTTCAAAGTGGACTTGATGCGGTCGAAGTCAGGGCTGCGGAATTCCTTCCACTCCGTCACGATGACCAGGGCATCAGCGCCTTCCAGCGCGGCATTGGGCGTGTCGGCATATTTCAGGCGGGCTTCGCCATCAAAGATGCGCTGGGTCTCGGGCATGGCCACGGGGTCATAGGCCGTGACGGTGGCACCGCGCTGGAACAGCTCAGCCAGCACCACACGGCTGGTGGCTTCACGCATGTCGTCGGTATTGGGCTTGAACGCCAGGCCCCACAGCGCGAAATGCTTGCCGCTGAGGTTTTCGCCAAAGCGCTTGACGATTTTGTCCACCAACACCAGCTTCTGGCGGTCGTTGGCCGCTTCCACCGCCTTCAGCACCTTCAGGTCCCGACCTTCGTCAGAAGCGGTCTTGATAAGGGCCTTCACGTCCTTGGGGAAGCAGCTGCCACCGTAGCCGCAACCGGCGTACAGGAAGTGCGTGCCAATACGAGGGTCAGAGCCAATGCCCACGCGCACCTGCTCAATGTCGGCGCCCATCTTCTCGGCCAGCAGGGCCAGTTCGTTCATGAAGCTGATGCGGGTGGCCAGCATGGCGTTGGCGGCGTATTTGGTCAGCTCGGCGCTGCGCACATCCATCACCACCACGCGGTCGTGGTTGCGTTGGAAGGGGGCGTACAAGGCGCGCATCAGCAAAATGGCTTGCTCGTCGTCGGCGCCCACCACAATGCGGTCGGGGCGCATGAAATCGTCCACCGCAGCGCCTTCCTTCAGGAACTCGGGGTTGGACACCACGGCGAACTTGGCATCGCTGCCGCGCTTGGTCAGCTCGTCGGCCACGGCCGCGCGCACCTTGTCGGCGGTTCCCACGGGCACGGTGCTCTTGTCCACCACCACCTTGTAGTCGGTCATCAGGCGGCCAATGTTGCGGGCAGCGGCCAGCACATATTGCAGGTCGGCTGAACCGTCTTCGTCTGGGGGGGTACCCACTGCAATGAACTGAATGGTGCCGTGCGCCACAGCCTTGGCAATGTCGGTCGTGAACGACAGGCGGCCGGCCTTCACGTTACGGGCCACGACCAAGTCCAGGCCGGGTTCGTGAATGGGAATGCCGCCTTCTTCCAGGATGCGGATCTTGTTGGGGTCCACGTCCAGGCACAAGACATCGTTACCCATCTCGGCCAGACAGGCGCCGGTCACCAGGCCCACATAGCCGGTCCCTACCACTGATACTTTCATTGAAGCCCCAGGAAAAATAGACAGAAATTGGATGAGATTTTGACAGAAGGGGGAGCCGGGCTCGCCCCGCCTACTCAGGCGCGCGCGTCGCCCCAGCGCAGGCTGGTGCTTTCATCGCCTTGGTAGGTGGTTTTGCCATTCTTGTCCACGCAGTAAACAGGGGAGGCCACCACGTCTTCAAACTGGGCATCCTCGCTGATGCGGGTGTATTCGAACAGCACACTGCGGCGTACGGTACTGTTTTGCCGCAAGCGGCTGCCGTGACCAATCCAGGCCGGGCCTTCAATGGTCACGCCTGGTTCAATGCAGGTGCTAGAACCAATGTAAACCGGCCCGGTGATGTTGACCGTATCCCAGTCAATGCGGGTGTTCAGCCCCACCCAGACGCCGGGGCGAACCTCGTGTCCGGGCATGTCCATTTGCGCGATTTCCCCGCGCAGCACGCGCTGGCACACCGCCCAGTAGTCGCTCACGCGGCCAATGTCGATCCAGTTGAAATGGCGGGTCTGGGCGTAGAAGGGCAGGTTGCGCTCAACCAGCAGGGGGAACAACTCGCTGCCGATGTCAAACACCTTGCCGGGTGGGACCAGGTCGAGCACTTCGGGTTCGAAGATGTAGATGCCGGTGCTGGCAAAGTTCGAGCGCGCCTCCTCGGGCGAAGGTTTTTCCTGGAAGGAGGTGACTTTGCCGTTCTTGTCGGCCACGACGATGCCGTAGTTCTGCACCTGATCCTTGGGAACGGGCAGGGTCACCACACTGGCAATGGCGCCCTTGGTCTTGTGTTCGAACAAGGCGGCCTTGATGTCCAGGTCAATGATGGCGTCGCCGCACAACACGATGGTGGTTTCGTCGAAAAAGCCACTGAAGTCTTGAATGCGGCGCATGCCGCCCGCCGAGCCCAAGGGCTTGGGCACGATTTCGCCGTGCTCACGAGCGCCTTCGAAGGCGTAGCCAATGTTGGTGCCCCAGCGGTGCCCGTCACCGAAGTAGTTTTCAATCTTCCAGTGGTTGAAGGCCACGTTGACCATGATGTCCTTGACCCCATAGCGGGCCAGGTGCTCAATGATGTACTCCATCACCGGCTTGCCCAGGATCGGCACCATGGGCTTGGGGGTTTGCTTGGTCAGGGGGCGTACGCGGGTGCCTTGTCCCGCCGCCAAAATCATCGCCTTAGCCATTTTTGGAATATGAAATGTGTCCGGTTTGTCTCAGCATCATGCAACAGTGAGTTCGATTTGTGGGACCGCGGCTAGGTGTTTCCACCTAAATGGTGGGGCTGCGGGGCCAATTTGTGATGTTGTCACATGACGAATTGGCGGGGACATCTTCTGTTAGCCTTGATCAGTTCAATTTTGTCATTTGCGCGGGGTTTCTTATGGTTCTCATTACCGGTGGCGCGGGTTTCATCGGCGGCAATTTCGTGCACCACTGGATGGAGCGGCGTGCTCGCCTGGGCTTGGCCAACGAACCGGTGGTGGTGTACGACAAGCTGACTTACGCTGGCAACCCCGCCACCATTGGCGAGCACCTGAAGTCGGGCGCTGCGACCTTGGTTCAGGCCGACATTGCCGACCGCGATGCCGTTCGCGCAGCCCTGCAGCAATACAAACCCCGTGCCATCGTGCACTTCGCGGCCGAAAGCCACGTAGACCGCTCCATTCACGGGCCGGGCGAATTCATTCACACCAATATGGTGGGTACATTCAGCCTGCTGGAAGAGGCGCGTGCCTACTGGATGAGTTTGCCTGACGACGAGCGGGCCGCCTTCCGTTTCCTGCACGTGTCGACCGACGAGGTCTACGGTTCGCTGTCTGACACCGATCCCGCCTTTTCTGAAACCACGCCCTATGCCCCGAACAGTCCCTACTCGGCCAGCAAGGCGGGCAGCGACCATCTGGTGCGGGCCTACCACCACACCTATGGTTTCCCCACGCTGACCACCAACTGCAGCAACAACTACGGGCCGTATCACTTCCCGGAAAAGCTCATTCCGCTGATGATCCTCAACGCCCTGGATGGCAAGCCTTTGCCTGTGTATGGTGATGGGCTCAACATCCGCGATTGGCTGTTTGTGCGCGATCACTGCGAGGCCATTTGCCAGGTGCTGGAAAAGGGCCGCCTGGGTGAAACCTACAACGTGGGTGGCATCAACGAAATCCGCAACATCGATGTGGTCACCACCATCTGTCGCAAGCTGGATGCCTTGCGTCCCAAGGCGTCGGGTCGTTACGAAGACCAGATCACCTACGTGGCAGATCGCCCGGGGCATGACCGCCGTTATGCCATCGACCCCAGCAAGATTGAGCGTGAAATTGGTTGGAAGCCTGCTGAGTCGTTTGAGACCGGCATCGACAAGACCGTGCGTTGGTTCCTCGACAACACCGAGTGGATCGATACCGTGCGATCGGGCGCCTACCGTGACTGGATCCAGACCAACTATCAGGGCCGTCAGGGCTGATTCGTCTGTCCTATGAAGATCGTCTTATTTGGCAAAAACGGGCAGGTTGGCTGGGAACTGCAGCGTGCGTTGGCCCCCCTTGGGCAGGTGTTTGCGTTTGATTCAACGCAGGCCGATTTCACGCAGCCCGATCAGGTCGTGGATCATCTACGCAGCATCCAGCCCGATGTGGTGGTGAATGCGGCGGCCTATACGGCTGTGGACAAGGCAGAGAGCGATATAGAACGGGCTCGCTTGGTCAATGCCACCACACCGGAGGCCGTCGCACGTTGGGCGGCTGAACACGGGGCCCTGTTCGTGCACTACAGCACCGACTATGTGTTTGATGGCAGCGGCACCGACGCGCGCGCAGAAGACAGTGCCACGGCCCCATTGAGTGTGTATGGCCAAACCAAGCTGGAAGGCGAGCAAGCCATTGCCGCCAGCGGGTGCAAGCACCTGGTGTTTCGCACCAGTTGGGTCTATGCCGCCAAGGGCGGCAACTTTGCCCGAACCATGTTGCGCCTGGCTGCCGAGCGCGATCAGCTCAAAGTCATTGCAGACCAGATTGGGGCGCCCACCGGGGCCGATCTGATCGCCGATGTCACGGCCCATGCTTTGCGCCAAACATGGCGGCAGCCTGAGTTGGGTGGGGTCTATCACCTCGTGGCTTCAGGGCAAACCAGTTGGTGGGCATACGCTTGTTGGGTCATTGAATGGGCTCGCCAGCAGGGCGCTGCGGTTCGTGTGGCGCCAGAGGCGGTGGTGGCCATTCCCACCAGCGACTACCCGACGCCAGCCAGGCGCCCCCTCAATTCCCGCTTGTCCACGGCCAAGCTCCAGTCCACCTTCGGTTTGATCATGCCGGACTGGAAGCAGGGCGTGGAACGCATGCTGACTGAAATTCACCAGCCCACACTTTCTCGGAGCTGAGCCACTATGAATCAACGCAAAGGCATCATCCTGGCTGGCGGGTCCGGTACCCGTCTGCATCCCGCCACCCTGGCCATCAGCAAGCAATTGCTGCCGGTGTACGACAAGCCCATGGTGTACTACC
>CAYVOP010000103.1:0-12343 GCA_964453105.1 uncultured Aquabacterium sp.
ATCGGCCCAGGGTGCATCACGATGGCATCGGGCTTGGCCAGGGCCAGCTTGTCTTCGGTCAGACCAAATTCTTTGAAGAACTCACCAGCACTGGGCAGCATGCCGCCGGCCATGCGTTCGTTTTGCAGGCGCAGCATGATGACCACATCGGCATCCTTGATGCCTTCGATCATGTCGTGGCACACCCGCACGCCCATCTCACGCAGGTCGCCGGGCACCAGGGTGCGGGGGCCCACCACGCGCACTTCGGGCACACCCAAGGTGGTCAAGGCATGGATGTTGGAGCGCGCCACACGCGAGTGAACAATGTCACCCACGATGGCCACGCTCAAGTTGGTGAAGTCTTTCTTGTAGTGCCGGATGGTGTACATGTCCAGCAGGGCCTGCGTAGGGTGCGCATGGCGACCATCACCCGCATTGACCACGTGCACATGAGGCGCCACGTGCTGTGCAATCAGATAGGGGGCCCCTGATTCGGAGTGGCGCACCACAAACATGTCGGCACTCATCGCGCTCAGGTTCGCAATGGTGTCGAGCAGGCTTTCGCCTTTGGAAGCCGACGACCGAGCGATGTCCAGGTTGATGACGTCAGCGCTCAGGCGCTTGGCCGCGATTTCGAACGTGGTGCGGGTGCGGGTGCTGTTTTCAAAAAACAGGTTGAACACGCTCTTGCCACGCAGCAAGGGTACTTTCTTGACCTCGCGCTCATTGACGCTCAAGAAGGTTTCAGCCGTGTCCAAAATCTGGTGAATGATGGCCTTGGGCAAGCCTTCGGTCGACAGCAGGTGAATCAACTCGCCGTGGCTGTTGAGCTGGGGGTTGCGCTGGGGCTTTTTGATGGAGGCAGACACGGTCATCAAACCCTCTCGAAATGGAATTGGAAACGGCCATCGTCGGCGCGAGCGAGGGCCACACGCTGATCTTCAGGCAAGGTGATGCGGGCCGCAGAGAAAGCGGGCTCGATGGGCAACTGGCGAGCGCCGCGGTCGACCAACACCGCCAGGGTCACACTGGCGGGGCGACCGAAGTCAAACAGTTCATTGATGACCGCACGAGTGGTCCGGCCGGTATAGAGCACATCGTCAATCAACACGATATGGCGCCCATCCACCTCGAATGGCAAATGGGTGGCATCTTTGGTGGAAGCCATGCCGCGCGAGCCAAAATCGTCTCGATGCAGGGCTGAGGAAATCACGCCGTGGGGCTGACTCAAACCCAAGTCACGCGCGAGGCGTTCAGCCAGCCAGGCCCCGCCCGACCAGACGCCTACCAGCACAGTTTGCGGGTCTTGCACCAGGCGACGAACGCCTTGAAGCAAGGCGCCATACAGGGCTTCGGCGTCCAGGTGGAGGCCATTTTGCAAGGCAGTGGTTGGCTGCGTGGTCATCAGGTCTCCGATGAATGTTCGTTGAAATATTGCTGCAAGATGATGGCGGCCGAATGTGAATCGAGATCGCGTGCGCCATCGGCATGGGCTTCGGTCGTGGAATACCGTTCATCCACCTCGTGAATGGGCAGCCGATGACGCCCCTGCAACTGCCGCGCAAATTTGCGTGCCCGGGCCGTATTCTCGTGTTCAGCCCCGTCGGGGTGAAACGGCACACCCACCACCAGCGCATCGGGGCGCCACTCTTCAATCAGGCGGGCAATTTGCGCGAACCGGGCGTCGCCCTCGGCCGCGATGGTTTTCAGGGGCTGAGCCTGACGCATCAAGCTGTTGCCTGTGGCCACGCCCACACGCTTGAGACCGTAGTCAAACGCCAGATAGGTACGCGTTGCCCCGCTCATGCGTGACCGGCCTCACCCATCAGGAAACTGCGATCAATGCCCAACAAGGCCAGAGCCTGGTCGTAACGCTGCTCGATGGGGGTATCGAAAATGATGTCACTGCGGGCATCGACCGTGAGCCAGCCGTTGCGACCCAACTCTTCTTCCAGCTGCCCCGCACTCCAACCGGAATAACCCAAGGTGACAAACACCTTGCGTGGGCCTGCGCCATGGGACAAGGCCTCCAGCACGTCGCGCGAGGTGGTCATTTCCAGGCCGCCGGGAATCTTGAGGGTGGAGTTGTAGTGCCCACCCTCTTCGTCCAGACGCTCATGCAGCACGAAACCACGCTCGGTTTGAACAGGGCCACCGAAGAACACCGGGGCTTCGCTCAGATCCTCGCGGTCCAGGTGCAAGTCCACCTTTTCAAAGAGGTTTTTGAGTTTGATGTCGATGGGGCGATTGATGACCACGCCCATGGCGCCATTCTCGGTATGCTCGCACATGTAAACCACCGCACCAGCGAAATTGCCATCGCTCATTCCGGGCATGGCAATCAGGAACTGATTCGTCAGATTGATGGTGTTTTTGGGGCCTTCAGACATAAGCTCAATTTTAGACCCACATGACTGAAATGATTGACGCCGCACTGGTCTGGTTTCGCCGAGACTTGCGCTGCGATGACCATGCTGCGCTGTATTACGCACTCAAGGGCGCCCGCAAAGTCTGGTGCGCCTTCGTTCTGGACACCGACATCCTGAATGCCCTGCCCCGCCAGGATCGGCGGGTCACCTTCATTCTGCGGTCGTTGCAAGAGCTTCACGACGGTCTGAAACAGGCGTCGGGCGGGCTGGGTGGCCTCATGGTTCGCCACGGCAGTGCCGTGGATGAAATTCCCCAGCTGGCGGCACAACTGGGGGTTCAAGCCGTGTTCGCCAACCACGACGACGAGCCCGCTGCACTGACCCGCGACGCCACCGTGCGGGGCCGCCTGAGCGATCAGGGCATGGCCCTTTACACCACCAAAGACCACGTGATCTTTGAGCGAAACGAGGTATTGACCGGTCAGAGCACGCCCTATGGCGTGTTCACACCCTACAAAAATGCCTGGCTGAAAAAGGTCGATCCGTTTTACCTCAAGAGCTACCCTGTGGCGCGCTACTGTGCTGCGCTGGCCCCTGTGGCGGCAGACCTCGGGGGTTGGCAAGTGGGTAGGCAGCCCGTCCCCAGTGAGGAGGACATCGGCTTCGAACCCTGCACCGAGCTGAAGATCGCGCCCGGCATGTCGGGCGCTCGCGCCTTGCTGGCCGATTTCCTGCCCCGGCTGGATCAGTACCATGAGACACGAGACTTCCCCGGAATCAAAGGGCCCAGCTATTTGTCTACCCACCTGCGCTTCGGCACGGTGTCCATCCGCGAACTGGCACGCCTGGCCCACGAACGCGCTCAGGCACGATCGGATGGGGCACAGATTTGGTTGTCTGAGTTGATCTGGCGCGATTTCTATCACCAGATCCTCTTCCATCACCCCCACGTGGTGGGCCACAGCTACAAACGCGAGTACGACCGAATCAAATGGGCTCATGGTGCCCATGCCAACGCCCATTTCAAAGCGTGGTGCGAGGGCCTGACGGGCTATCCCCTGGTGGACGCAGCCATGCGCCAACTCAACCAAACCGGCTACATGCACAACCGCTTGCGCATGGTCACCGCCAGCTTTCTGACCAAGGACTTGGGGATCGACTGGCGCAAGGGCGAAGCTTACTTCGCCGAAAAACTACTGGACTTCGATCTGGCCGCCAACAATGGGGGCTGGCAGTGGGCCGCGTCGACTGGCTGCGATGCGCAACCGTGGTTCCGCATCTTCAATCCAATCAGCCAAAGCAAGAAGTTCGACCCCACCGGGAAGTTCATCAGGCGCTATGTGCCTGAGTTGGCCACGTTGCCCGATGCAGCCGTTCACGCGCCATGGTTGGGAGGCTATCAGGTCAAAGGCTATCCTGCCCCCATCGTTGATCACGACGAGGCCCGGGCAGAAACGCTCAAGCGCTTTGAGGTGGTGAAAAAGGCCTAAGAGGCCTGGATCAGAACAGCTCCACGTCGCCGACGTGGTCGCCCTCGACCTTGATCACGCCATCGCGCACCAGACCTTCGTAGCACAGTACGCGGTTGCGGCCCTGGTGCTTGGCTTGGTAGACGCCTTGGTCAGCGCGCGAGAACGCCTGGTTGGGCGTATCTTGGTGCTGCACTTCGGTGAAGCCCAGGCTGATGGTCACGGTCTTGACCTGCGGGAACAGGTAGGACTCGACATTGGTGCGGAAACGCTCGAAGGCTGCCTTGGCATCTTCTTCATCGCCACCGCGCAGCAGCACGACAAACTCTTCGCCACCGAAGCGGTAGAGCCGGTCGTAATGGCGGAACGATTGGCGCATGATGCGCGCCACCAGCACCAGCACTTCGTCACCAATCAAGTGACCAAAGCCGTCGTTCACCCGCTTGAAGTGATCGATGTCGACCACGCCCAGCCAGTAACCGGTCTTGGTATTGGCACGACGCTCGACGGTGGTGTCCATCGAATGGTCCACCACAGGCATCGATGCCTTCAGGAAGGTGGCGTCAAAGGTTTGGCGGTTCAGCAAACCCGTTAGCGTGTCGCGCTGGCTCGATTCGAGCAGGTTCTGGAAGTTGCCGAACACACGCAACAAAGTCTGGATCGGGCGCAGGGTTTCGAGTACCAGCGGCTGTTCGGAGCGAACCTCGATCACGCCGGGCAAACCCACCTCAACCAGCAAAGGCAACACCGTGACGTAACGGTCGCCTTCGTTCTGGCGCGCCACAGGCAAGGCATCAGACTGCTCGTCGACTTGCTCCAGAGAGCGGCCTTCCAGTGCCTGAGCACGGATGGGGTAGTCGGTGAAAGCGGGCAGCGACTCCAGATCGACCCAGGGAGGATCGCTGATCGAGAGTTGATTGCGGCGAGCCAGACCGCTGCACAGCCAACGCCGTGCTTCGTCTTCCCGCCCGACCAGGCGATACACGCCCACGCTACTGGCCAGATTCAGCAAGTCGAGCACGCCTTGCGCCAGGGTCACATCCAGCTGCTCACGGTCGCGCTGAGCCGTCAGCGAGGCCAAATGAGTGATGGCCTCCTCGGCGACCTGAACACGATCGCCAGACAAGGTGCCGGTGGGTGACTCGAAAACAGCGGACATCAGCTCTCGACAGTTGGGTGGGTTGATACAGAATGCCCTGCAGCATAACGTGCAACGAGAGCCAGTAACTCTTCTTCGCCGTACGGTTTGCCCAGATAGTGGTTCGCACCCAACTCTTCGGCGTAATCGCGATGCTTCTGAGCGATGCGGGAGGTAATCATGATCACGGGCAGATGGTTAAGGCGAACGTCACTGCGGATGTTGCGAAGCAGGTCGAAACCGTCCATGCGGGGCATTTCAATGTCGGACAACACCACCGCTGGCGACTCCTGTGCCAGTATTTCGAGCGCTTCCAGCCCATCTTTAGCCAAAACTACGCGATAACCCTCACGCGAAAGCAGACGTTGCGTGACTCTTCGCACGGTCAGCGAATCATCAACAACCATGACCAGTGGCGGCAGGATCTCGGCAGGCTCTGCCGGCACCACCGGGGTGACGACCCCAATCGCATCGACCGCCCCCGATTCGGCCACTTGCGGCGCGAAAGATTCGGCGGTGTAAGCGTGTGCTTTTTCGCCGTAAACCGTCGCCAAGGCCACGGTGTTGTAAATCAGGGAGACAGCACCCGACGCCAACAAAGTCATCCCGGCCAGACCTGGCAGGCGAGACAGTTGAGGCCCCAGGTTCTTCACCACCACTTCCTGGTTGCCCAGCACTTCGTCCACGTGCAAGGCCACGCGTTGTTGCGCCGATCGGATCACCACGATGGGCAGGGAACGGCCTTGTTCCACACCACGTGGGCTGAGTTGCAGCAAAGCACCCAACCAGTAGAAAGGCAGCACCATTTCGCCAAACAGGTAGGTTCCTGTGCGATAGGCGTGATCCACTTCCGCCGGCTTGGCTCGACGCACCATTTCAATCAGGTGGGTTGGCACAGCAATGTTGACCTGACCGCAACGCAGCATCACCACCTTGGTGACCGCAGTGGTCAGCGGCAGCACCAGGGTGAAGCTGGTGCCCTTGCCTTGCGTGGTGCCGGTCTCGATGCGGCCGCCCATGGCGTTCACTTCAGAGCGAACCACGTCCATGCCAATACCGCGCCCGGCCAACTCGGTCACCGTGTCGGCAGTAGAGAAGCCAGGCGTGAAGATCAGCTGAGCCAACTCGGCCTCGGGCGGTTGTGACTCGGGCTTGAGAATGCCCATCTTCACGCCCTTTTGGCGAATGCGCTCCAGATTCAGGCCAGCGCCGTCATCTCGGAACTCGATGCTGACTTCGTTGCCTTCCTGACGCAGGGCCACGACGATGGTGCCAGCAGCATCCTTGCCCGCAGCCACGCGCTGCTCAGGGCTTTCAATGCCGTGGGTCACACAGTTACGCAGCAAGTGCTCGAACGAACCGGTCATCCGCTCCAGCACACCCCGGTCGACTTCAATCGAACCGCCCACGATGTCCAGACGAACTTGCTTGCCGGTCTCCTTGGAGGCCTGACGCACCACACGGTAGAGGCGGTCTGACAGGCCTTCGAACTCCACCATCCGTGTCCGCAAGAGGTCGTCTTGCAAGTCACGAGTCAACCGCGCCTGGGCGGCAATCTGGTCTTCCGCCGTTTCCAGCGAACGCAGCAAGGTGCGCTGCACGGTGTGCACGTCGTTGACCGACTCGGCCATCATCCGGGTCAGCTCCTGGAAGCGGGTGTAGCGGTCGAATTCGAGCGGGTCGAATTCCTGGCTGGCCGCACGAGCCGCTTCCATCCGGGTTGCCAACTGCGTTTCGGCCTGGAATTCGATGTCACGCAGTTGTTGGCGCAGACGGTCCAAGTTGTCGGTCAAGTCGTTGAGGGAGCCACGAATCTGGCCCACCTGCGCGGCCAGACGGGTGCGGGTGATACTGACCTCGCCTGCGTGGTTCACCAGTCGGTCCAGCAACTGTGGGCGCACGCGCACCGCAGCTTGAGCGCCTTGTTGCGCGTCACGCATTTGACGCACCACCACGCCCGAACCCAGGCTGGGCAACGCCGACCAGTTGATGGCGCGAGACGGCGCCGCACCGGTTTCGGCTACAGGTGCAGCAGACTCTGGGGCCGATGCATCGACGATCGACTCTGGCTCGGTCACTGGCACCGTCAGTTCGGCAGGCAGTGCGACTTCCAGCGCAGCCGGCTCTTCGACAGGCTCGATGGCCTCACGCAATTCATGCACAGCCACAGGCGGCTGAGCGGGCTCAAGTGCCTGACTGGACTGCTCGTCGTAATTTTGAGCATCGCGACGGCGCAAGGCCTCGAACACCTCGACCAAGGCGTCAACACGGGCTTCCAAGGGCTCGACGTCGGTGCGCTCAATCACGCCATGCGAGAGCATTTTCTCGATGGACGACTCGAGTCGGTGCGCCATTTCGCCCAGGCGCATGGCACCAGCCAAACGGGCTCCGCCCTTGAAGGTATGCAGCGTTCGCAGACAGGCCGATGCCCCTGCGTGTTGATTGGGGGACCCCATCCACTGGCGCATCTGGCTGGCCAGTTCGGGCAACAATTCCTGAGCCTCTTCCTCGAAGATGGGGAACAGGTCGACGTCGACGTTGTCTTCGGCGTCAATGTCTTCGTCGTCAACCCAACGCAACTCGACAGGGCCACTCTTGGACACCACACGGGCTGCGTCGCTTGCGGGCGCCAGCGGTTCGAGCGCCTTGAACTCAGGCAAGCCCAACGGTGCGGGCTGCGTGATGTGCTCCGGCTCATCGTCGTCGGCTTCAGCTACAGCGGCTTCAGGTTCAACGACCTCAAGCAGATCCGGCATTGCCAGTACAACAGGCTCTGCCACCGCTTCCAGCACAGGTACATCGACCGGTGGCTCAGCATCCAGGGGCAGATCAATGTCTGCCAACGCGGCAGGCTCACTGACGACATCAAGTGCTTCTACCACTTCGACAGCCGTGGTTTCAAGCACAGCCGGTTCGGTCGATTCGAGCGCGTCAGCCGCCAGAACCTCGACCGACTCCATGTCTTGCTGAGCAAACTCCAGCGCTTCGGCCTCCACGACGGCGGGGGCCTCCAGCACGGGCTCAGGTTCGACCTCAGGCAAAGCCAGATCGAGCGCACCGGCTTCGCTGATGGGCGCATCGGCGGGCGGAACGAACTCCTCCTCGGGTTCTTGGTCGGCAACCAGAATCCGGGCTTCCAGGCGACGCGATGCGTCCTGGTCATAGTCCTCCAGGCGGCTCATCAGGTCATCCGATGGGGCCTTGAGGAAACCACCAGCGAACTGATGCAAGAGGCGTCGAATTTCTTCTGCGGCCTCATTGAACAACTCGGCCGCAGCCACGTCGCCCGCACCCAGCGCTTGGGAGCGCATCAAGGAGTGCTCCAGCAAGCGGGCCAGACGCGACAAGTCGCGGTAGCCCACGGTGGCGGAGTTGCCCGCCAGGGAGTGAGCCAAGGCGATGATTTCGTCGCTGACAGGGTTCTGCAGGTTCAGCGCCCACTCGCCCAAAGCCGTCACCAAACGGCGCGATTGTTCGTCTGCCTCGTTGAGGTAGATGTTGAACAGCGGGATGCTGATCCGCAGATCGCCCACCACTTTGACTTGCTCGTCTGGCGATTCAGGTTCGGGTTCTGATTGAACCTCAACCACCTCGGGCTCGGCCACCACTTCAACCACTTCATCCACCGAAGGCAGATCGAGGTTGATCGATTCGAGCAAGGTTTGCACCTGAGCGGTCACAGCCTGAGCGACTTCTGGCTCTGGCTCGATGAGCTCCACGCCATCGTCCAACACCTCTGGGGCTTCAACTACTTCCTCGACCACCTGCACGTCGGCCACGTCAGCACGCAGATCCAGAGCCAGATCGGCCACATCCAGATCAGCAGGCGCAACCGTTTCGTCAGTCAACTCTGGCAGCTCGATGGCTTCGGGCACCACTGGGGCGGCTTCCACCGCCTCAACCATTTCCTCACCCAGGTCCAGTACCAGGGCTTCGCTGACCGCGGGCTCCAGTGTGTCTGGCAGTTGGGGAATGGCCTCCTCCACGGGGGCGGCCACCACATCGATGACGACGGGTTCCACAACGGCGTCCACAACCACTTCGACCGCCGGCTGAGGCTGAGCAGCCTCCAGCATCAAGCGTTGTCCTTGCAGGCGCAGGGCATCTGCCACACGGATCACGGGCGCGGCCGACCAGCTGGCATCGCGCTTCTCAGCGATGGCTTCGGTCCAATCAGCAAAGTAGCCCAGCAGCTCGCGGGTGACCGCCAGCAAGTCAGCACTGGCAGGCTCGTGCGAGGCCAGCCAGGCGTTGTACATCTGCTCGCTGGCCCAGCCACCTTCCCCAAACTCCTTGAGGCCCACCATGCGTGAGCTGCCTTTGAGGGTGTGGAATGCACGGCGCACGGCGGTCAGCAGACCGACGTCATCAGGCTGGTCCTGCAGGTCGTTGACCGCCTGCAAGGCGTCGGAAATGACTTCGCGCGCTTCCTCCAGGAAGATTTCGCGCATTTCATCGTCTTCTTCCAGCCCGGTGGGTTCGGCCACGGAGACAGGTGCCGGAGCCAGGGGCGCCTGGGGAGGGAAGGCAGGAACTTCGGGCTCATCCAAGCCAACGGGATCGGTCACCGACTGAGCGAAATCAGCCATGACCTGCGCCACTTGCTCGCGGGCAGCAGCCACGGCTTCGTCATCGTCGGCCACTTTCGCCGATTCGATGGCCGCTTGTGCGGCGGCCAGCGAGTCAGCCAGCTCGGTCTGCTCTTTGACAGCGTCGTTGTCGACCAGCTTCTGCAGGCTCTCCGACACCTCGTTGAGGCACACGTCTTCGCGCTGCAGGGACTCGACCACGTTTTCTGCAACAGTCTGAGCTTCTTCCAGCTGAACTTGCTGAACGTGCTGAGCCACGGCCTCGACCGGGTCATCCAGTTCGGCTGGCGGCAGCTTCTCGCGGCCCATGACCGGCGACAACACGCCCGTTTCGGGATTGAATTCAAACAGCGACTTGGCCAAGGTGGGCTGCACGCCCATCATGTCGATCAGGAAACCGAGGGCGCCCAGATTGGTCGCCAGACGATCGAACACGCCAGCCTCTGCCGCCTGGTCGACCGAAGCATCGGCCACCAACAGGTGTTCGATGTCTTCGCGCATGCGAGTCACAGCCTGCGCGGCGAGGTTCAGGCCCAGCACCGCCAGCACGCCCTTCATGGACTGCAACTGCGACGGCACGTTGGTCAACGGGGTGTGATCGGCAGGATCCCGGAAATACTGATCGATCTGCTTTTCGGCTTCCGACAAGGTGGCGCGCAATTCCTGCACCACGCTGCCAATGGTCTGGCGATCAGAGACCCGACGGTACAGGTCCTCCATCCAACCTTCCAATGGTTGGGCAGCTTGCCCCTGGCTGACCGCAGTAATGCGCTCGGCCAAACGGCGCACGCGCTGCTGCTGATCGGGGTGATCGAACTCGCCATCTTCCAGGGAAGCTTCGAGGTACAGCAAACTGGTGGCCACTTCCATGGCCAGGCTCGTTTCTGGCCCCTGCGCCGATTGAACCGTCTGAGCGACAGCCTGAGACAAGGCATCAGCCAGCAACTGGCCATCCGGATAGAGGCGACGCAGCGAATCAGCCACGAGCGCGAACTGTTCGTTCAGACCACCCAGGCGCAGCAACTCGCCGGCGGCCACAGCCGACCAGCCGTCTTTCGCACCGGAAACGCGCTTGATGGCTTGGGTCACCCAAGCGGGGTCATAGCGACCCAGGTTGGACGATTCCAGGTCCACCGGCTTGTGCCGCTCCAAACCAAAGGTCTTGCGAACACTGGCCAGCACCGAGTTGATCTTGCCGGGCTTCTCCACCGCCTGAGCACAGAAGAACAGCAGCTCGTGCGCGAGACGATCTGAAGGCACCGCTTCGCCCTTGGCCAGCACACGCAATTGGGCCAGCAGAGACGACAGCACGCGCTTGGCATGCACATTGAGTTGCAGACCGCGAGAGGCCAATGCCTCAAGGAAACCACTGGCCAGCATCCAGGTGGCTGCCTCGCGGTGAGCCTTGCGGCCCATGGCGCCGGCTGCCAGAGAAGCGCACAGCTCGGCCAGGGTTTCGCCCTGAGCCAACTGGCCTCGCATGAGCATCAGCAAGCCGGTTTCAAAGTCTCCGATGACTTGCGCATTAGACTCGCGCGGCTTCGCATCGGCTGGGGGTTGCAGAGGCGCTTCCAGGGACACTGTGGGCCAGTCTTGCGACCACAGGTCGATGGGACGCGCCATGGTGTTACCCAGGCGAGCGGCCAGCGCCTCGTACTGAGGGAACATGGCCAGCGCAGGCACGGGCTTGCCGGCCAGCTTGCGGCTGATGTAATCCAGCAGCGCAAACGAGGCACGCTCGATGTCGCGAACGGCATCTTCCGTGATGGCTTGCGGCCGGTTGACAAATTTCTGAACCAAGGACTCGCTGGCGCGCAACATCGTGGCGCCGGCGGTCAGTCCGGACAGCTCCAGGGCGCCTACGCCCTGATGGATCTGCTGGCGGGCCGTACGCAGCACGGCCGGGTCCAGCGCATCCAGATCGGATAACCCGGTTGCCGACGCCTCCTTGAGACAGCGGTTCAGCGCCTTGTGGGCCGAATCCAGGGATTTGCGCAATTCCTCATGCACCCAAGCCAGGGCACTGAGGTCGTCTGACAGGGGCGTATTTTGGAGGCTATCCATGGGTCACAGATGGTCAGGCAATCTTGAATCGAGCCACCGATTGTTGGAGTTCTTCAGCAGTCTTGGACAGCTCTCGAACCAACTGTGTCGTCGAGCGGGTACCTTCACCGGTCTGCTCGGTCACCGCGAAAATGTGCTGGATGTTGGACACCACCACATTCGCAGATTCGGCTTCGCGCAGGGCTTGCGCAGAAATCTGTTCAATCAGTTCAGCGAGTTGACGCGACACACGGTCAATGTCACCCAGAGCAGAACCGGCGGCGTCAGACAGTCGGGCCCCTTCCACCACACCCTGCGTGGAGCGTTCCATAGCGGCCACAGCATCTTGGGTATCGGTCTGAATGGTGCGCACCAGCGCGGCAATTTCGCGGGTCGCATCGGCTGAACGTTCCGCCAGACGCTGCACTTCTTCGGCCACCACAGAGAAGCCGCGACCCGCTTCACCGGCGGACGCCGCTTGAATGGCGGCGTTCAGAGCCAGCACGTTGGTCTGTTCGGTAATGTCAGAAATCAGTTCGGTGATTTCACCAATTTCCTGCGACGACTCACCCAGACGCTTGATTCGCTTCGAGGTTTCCTGAATCTGTTCACGGATGGTGTTCATACCACCGATGGCGTTTTGCACCGCAGACAAACCGGTATCAGCGGCAGCCAGCGATTGGCGCGCCACCTCGGCAGACTGCTGAGCTTGTGCAGACACTTCGTTAATCCGGCCGGCCATGTGCAGCACCG
>CAYVOP010000104.1:0-12253 GCA_964453105.1 uncultured Aquabacterium sp.
AACGCACTTACCAACCTTCCAAGACCCGCCGCGCTCGCACCCATGGTTTCCTGGTGCGCATGAAGACCAAGGGCGGCCGCAAGGTCCTGAACGCTCGTCGCGCCAAGGGCCGCAAGCGTCTGGCTCTGTAATCGGTTTTCTACCGGTTTGACCGGGGCCTCGCCTCTCTGGGGCCCCTGTTCACTTCTAACTGACAGACTGCTGTGCGTCGCCCAAGCCTGAAAGCCTCTGACTTTCGGCAGGCATTGGGAACCCGCCCAGTGGCTCGCACGAATCATTTCGTGCTGCATACCCTGCTGCGCCAAGGGCCATCTGCGCCCGTTTCCGCCAGCCCAGACCCCGAGTTGTCAACAGACGTCGCTGATGGCATGGATGTGCCTGTGGATGACTGGCGATTTGGTGTGGTCTTTCCCAAGCGGCTCGCGCGTCGCTCGGTCACCCGTTCCCTTTTGAGACACCAGGCTCGTGAAGCCTTGCGTCGACACACGCCTGCCGTTTTGGCTTCGGGTCGCTTCGGCCCTGAAGTGGTGGGCTGGGTGGTGCGCTTGAAAGCGCCTTTCGATCGGCAGCAGTTCCCCTCGGCGGCCTCGGCTGCGCTCAACGCGGTGGTGCGCCAGGAACTGGATGAACTGTGGACGCGTTTGCTTGTGCGAAAGGCACAATCATGAGGGCCGAGATCAAGGCCGTGTTAGGCTGGCTGTCTCGGGCCGTGAATGCGGTTTTGATGGGTGTGGTTCGTGCTTACCGGTTTTTCCTCAGCCCTTGGCTGGGGTCGGCGTGCCGATTCACCCCGACTTGTTCCCAATATGCTTTGCAGGCGCTGGAGCGTCATGGCCCGGCTGCAGGTTCTTACCTGGCAGCCAGGCGCTTGCTGCGTTGTCACCCGGGCTGTGCGGGTGGCCACGATCCGGTGCCTGATCAGGCGCCGCGACTGTTTTCCTTTTCTAACCCTTCCTCGAAGTCACCTCGCTCATGAACGATATGCGTCGCACCTTGCTGTGGTCGGTGTTCGCCTTCTCGCTGCTGATGTTGTGGGATGGCTGGTTGCGTCATACCGGCCAACCATCCTTGTTTGCTCCCGCGCCTGCAGTGGCTGAAGCCCCGGCCTCCGCTGCCAGTGCCAACAGCGTGCCGACAGCCGGTACGGCTTTGGGCTCGACTCAACCGGCTGCGGCCGGCGTTGCCGCCGCTTCGGCTTCTGCGCCCGCCGCAGTGCCTCACGAGTTGGTCACCATCACCACCGATGTGGTGAAGGCTACGATCGATTCGCACGGTGGCACGCTGGTGAAGGTGGAGCTGCTCAAGCACCAGGACCAGGAAGACAAGACCCGAAACATGGTTGTGCTCGACAAGACTGCCACCCACACCTATGTGGCGGAGTCGGGCCTGGTGGGCCAGTCGGCTGGCGAAGCGCTGCCTAATCACACCACCGCGTTTGCTGTGGTGTCGAGCGAGCGCGAGTTGGCCCAAGGGGCCGATCAGTTGCAGGTCAAGCTGGAGTCGGTGTCGGTGAACGGCGTGAAGCTGATCAAAACCTATACCTTCAAGCGCGGCGACTATGCCATTGGCGTGAAGCAGGATGTGGTCAACGCGTCGGCCGCTGTCATCAAGCCTCAGCTGTACGTGCAGATCGAGCGCGATGGCAGCGCGCCGCAAGCGGCACAGGGCCCCGCCTTCATGGGTGGCCCTCAGGCTTACACGGGCATGGCCTTGTACAACGCCAAGGGCAAGTACCAGAAGCTGGACTTCAAGCACATTGAAGAAGGCAAGACCGAGTTCGAGAAGACCGATGACAACGGGTGGGTGGCCATGGTGCAGCACCACTTCACGTCGGCTTGGCTGAACAATGACAAGGTGCCACGCGAGTTCTTCACCAAGAAGATTGCGACGAATCTGTATGCCACGGGCATGTTGTTCAACCTGGGTGACGTGGCTGCAGGCCAGACCAAGTCGTTTGACAACGTGTTGTTCGTGGGTCCGCAGGAAGAAAACAAGCTGAAGGCGTTGGCCCCCGGCTTGGAATACGTGAAGGACTATGGCTGGACGCACATCATGGCGGCGCCTCTGTTCTGGTTGCTCGACAAGCTGCACGGCTTGATCGGCAACTGGGGTTGGGCGATTGTGGCCCTGGTGGTGCTGCTGAAGGCGGCCTTTTACTGGTTGAACGCCAGCGCCTACCGTTCGATGGCCAAAATGAAGGCCCTGAACCCACGCATTCAAACCCTGCGTGAGAACATGAAGGACGATCCGCAGAAGATGCAGCAGGAAATGCTGAAGATCTACCGCGAGGAAAAGGTCAACCCGATTGGTGGCTGCTTGCCCATCCTGATCCAGATCCCCGTGTTCATTGCGCTGTACTCGGTGCTGTCTTCGTCGGTGGAAATTCGCAATGCACCCTGGATTGGCTGGATCACTGACTTGTCGGTGAAGGACCCATTCTTTGTCTTGCCCGCCTTGATGACGGCTTCGACCTTGCTGCAGACCTGGCTGAACCCCACCCCACCTGATCCCATTCAGGCCAAGATGATGTGGATCATGCCGCTGCTGTTCTCGGTGATGTTCTTCTTCTTCCCAGCGGGTCTTGTGCTGTACTGGTTCACCAACAACGTGCTGTCGATTGCACAGCAGTGGATGATCAACAAGCAACTGGGTGTCCAGAACTGAACATCCTGAGCTGGCTTTGAAATGAAAACCGCCTGATTGAATGTCAGGCGGTTTTTTTATGTGTGCACCAGTTTGGCGTGTGCCTGGCTAAGGTGTCAGTCGGAACGGCGGCGGCGCAAGATGGAAATGGCGGCAAGCAGAGAAGCCGCCAGCAGGGGCCATATGGGCAACTCGTTGCCAGATTGGCTGATGAAAATCAGGTCGTTGAGCAGATTGGTCATGGTGGGCTCCCGGTTTGTGTGCATGACTGCCTGGACATTTCGTGCCATGCAATTTGGATGCCAATTTAAGGGTTAACCATGAATGGTGTGTGACGCTCATTGGGCTGGGCCAGAGCCGTCGGGTTCAAGGCAGATGACAATCGAGCCCCTACACCCTATTCGGTAGGGCATGACAGAAGAGGATGAGTGGCATGGCGTGGAGTGAACGGACCCAACCCATTGTGGCAATTGCCACGGCGTCGGGCCGTGGGGCGGTGGGCATTGTGCGGGTGTCGGGCAAGGGACTGGGCGAGCTGATCCAGGCGCTGGTGGGCCGAGCGTTGCCTCCACGTCAGGCCGTGTATGGTCCGTTTCGTGATGCGCGGGGCGAGGCCATTGACCATGGGCTGGCGCTGTATTTCCCAGGGCCACACAGCTACACCGGTGAAGATGTGCTGGAACTGCAGGGCCATGGCGGCCCGGTGGTGATGCAGTTGTTGCTGGCCCGTTGCCTGGAGGCGGCGGCCGAGGCCGACCCGGAACTGGGTCGTGCCCGTTTGCCGGGTTTGCGCCTGGCCGAGCCCGGTGAGTTCACCCAGCGTGCCTTTTTGAATGACAAGATCGATCTGGCCCAGGCTGAAGCCATTGCCGATTTGATTGATGCGAGCACCGAGGCGGCAGCCCGGTCGGCCAGCCGTTCACTGGGGGGCGTGTTTTCGAAGGAAATCGAAGACCTGCGCGATCGCATGATCAATCTGCGCATGTTGGTGGAAGCGACTCTGGATTTTCCCGAAGAGGAAATCGATTTCCTGGAAAAGGCCGATGCGCGTGGCAAGTTGCAGCGCATTGCCGACCAGCTTGACACCGTGTTGGGCCAGGCCAAGCAGGGTGCCTTGCTGCGTGAGGGTCTGCAAGTGGTGCTGGCCGGGCAGCCGAATGCAGGGAAAAGTTCCTTGCTGAATGCCTTGGCCGGAGCAGAGTTGGCCATTGTCACCCCCATTGCTGGCACCACGCGAGACAAGGTCAGTGAGACGATTCAGATCGAAGGCGTGCCTTTGCATGTGATCGACACGGCCGGGCTGCGGGCTGATCACGAAGCCACCGACGAGGTGGAGCGCATTGGCATGGCCCGCAGCTGGGAGGCCATCGAAGGGGCCGACGCGGTGCTGTTTTTGCATGACCTGACCCGCTTGCAAGACGGGGTGTATGCGGCAGCCGATGCCGAGATTGCCACGCGTTTGCCCAGCCATGTGCCGGTGGTGCATGTGTTCAACAAAGTGGACGACCCAGGCGCAGCCTGTGTGCCAGCTTTGGCGGAGGGCCAGGAATGGGTGGCGTTGTCGGCCCGAACCGGGCAGGGGCTGGAGGCTTTGCGCCAGACTTTGTTGCGACTGGCGGGCTGGCAGGCAGCGCAGGAGGGGGTGTTCATTGCCCGTCAGCGTCATGTGCAGTCTTTGCGCCAGGCGCGTGAGCACGTGGAAGCCGCCCAAGCCCATGCCGCATTGGCCGATGGCGCGTTGGACCTGATGGCGGAAGAGTTACGGCTGGCGCACAATGCACTGGGAACGATCACCGGCGCCTTTTCGTCGGACGATCTGCTGGGCGAGATCTTCACGCGGTTCTGCATTGGCAAATAGCCTGCACGCAACACGTTGACCGCGCCTCGGTCGTGATCGATAGAATGGACCGGTCTCGCGCGCATGCGCGATCTTTTGGAAGCTTGAGGCGAAGATGCAGGTTACCGAGCTGATTCAGGCGATTCAGACCTTGAACACGGAAGACGCTTTCCGTCCGCGACTGGATCCACAGCAATGGCGCACTTTCGGGCAGTACCTGACCCGGCACGAGTTGCGTGCGGGTGATTTGCTCGTTAAGCAAGGCGACCACGATCGCACGGTGTACTTTCTGGGCCAGGGTTCGTTGCAGGTGTTTGTGACCGGGCTGGCGCCAGGCGCTTCGCGCATTGCCATCTTGCGCCCCGGCGCCATGATTGGCGAGCCAGGCCTGTTTGCTGATGGCCCCCGTACGGCCAATGTGGAGGCAATGACCCCTTGCGTGGTGTTTGCCTTGCGTTTGCCTCGTTTTGAAGAGTTGGCTGCACGCGTGCCCTCGGTGGCCGTGGAAGTGGTGCGGGCAGCCGGTGCCGTGATGGCGGTGCGCATGCGCGCCAACATGGCGAGACACATCCCGTCGGCCTGATCATGGTGCTTGGCAGCAGCTTGCGGCGCCCCACCATTTTGGTGGCCGACGACTCGCCTCAAAACATCGAGTTGCTGTCTCGCATTCTGGGGCAGGATTACCGGATCAAGGTGGCCACCTCGGGTGAGAAGGCCCTGCAGATTGCCTATTCCGACGAGCCGCCCGATCTGATCTTGCTCGACATCATGATGCCTGACCTGAGCGGGCATGAGGTGTGTCGGCGCATCAAGGCCAACCCCGACCGGCGCCGCATTCCGATCATTTTCGTGACCGCCATGTCGACGGTGGAAGATGAAAGCCTGGGCCTGGCGATTGGCGCGGTGGACTACATCACCAAGCCGATCAGCCCGCCGCTGGTGCAGGCCCGCGTGCGCACGCACCTGGCCTTGTTTGACCAGACCCGTGAGCTGGAGCGCATGGTGGCGCAGCGCACCAGCGAGTTGTTGGCGACACGCCAGCAGATCATTCGCCGACTGGGGCGCGCGGCCGAGTTCAAGGACAACGAAACCGGCAACCACGTGATTCGCATGAGCCACATTGCCCGGTTGATCGGGCAGCAGGCGGGTCTGGGCTCTGAGTCACTGCAGTTGCTGTTCCAGACGGCGGCCATGCACGATGTGGGCAAGATTGGGATTCCTGACCAGATTTTGCTCAAGCCCGGTCCTTTGGATGAGGACGAGCGCAAGGTGATTCGTCAGCATCCCCAAATTGGGGCTGACATCATTGGCAAGCATGACAATGAATTGCTGGCCACGGCCCGCTCGATTGCCCTGACGCACCATGAGCGTTGGGATGGCACGGGTTACCCGCAAGGTTTGCAGGGCGAGCAGATTCCCCTGTTTGGCCGCATCGTGGCCATTGCCGACGTGTTTGATGCCTTGGTCAACAAGCGGCCCTACAAAGAAGCGCTGCCGGTATCACAGGCCTTGGCCATCATGACCGAGGAGCGGGGCCGCCACTTTGACCCCAATCTGCTCGACTGTTTCTTGCAGCAGCAGTTCGAAATCCTCAAGGTGATGGAGCTGTACGCCGACGAGCGCGGCGCCATGACCGACGCCTCACCCCTGTGAGGGTGGGTTGAGCTGCTTGAGGTATTGGGCGGCACGGTCGAAGTCGTATTGCTCCAGGGCTTTCTTGAGCTGTTGAATGGCTTTGACTTGATGCAGTTCGGGCCACGATTGCAGTACCTCTTGCATCACGTCGCCAGCGTGGGCATCGTTGTCCGCCACCAGTTGGAGCAGGCGTGACCAGTAGGGTTGCAAATTCGTGTCCAGGGCCAGTTGGCTGGCAGCTTCGGTCGATGGCGGCTCGTCTTGCTGAACCACCAGGGCGATGTCGGCCAGCACGAGGGGTAACTCGTCCAAGGTTTGTTTCAGGGGAGCCTGGGTGTCGAGCCCGTTGTGCAGGGCTTGCTCCAGTTCGTTGGCTGCCGCCAGCAGTTTCTTGGCGCCGATGTTGCCGGCCAGGCCTTTGAGGGTGTGGGCCACCTGAATGGCTTGTTCCGTGTCTTGATCGACGGCTTCAAACTGTTCCACGAAGTTTTGCTGGGTTTTGGCGAAGCCTTTGACCAGTCGGCGGTAAAGATCGAGGTTGCCCATGCAGCGCGCCAGGCCATCGACGGTGTCGAGCGAGCGGGTCAGGGGCAGCACGGGGCCGCGGCTTTCGGTGGAGGCGTGCCCCAAGGCTGGGCGTGCGGGGGTGATCCAGCGTGCCAGGATGGCAAACATCTGGTTGAGGTCGAGCGGTTTGGTGATGTGGTCGTTCATGCCCGACTGCAGCACGCGGTCGCGGTCAGAGGCCATGGCGCTGGCCGTCATGGCGATGATGGGCAGGTTGGCCCAGGCCGCTTCGGCGCGGATGCGTTGCGAGGCGGTATAGCCGTCCATGACGGGCATTTGGCAGTCCATCAGCACGCCGTCGAAAGGGCCATCGGTGCGCAGCTTGTTGAGGGCTTCGAGCCCGTTGACGGCGGTGACCACGCTGAGGCCGGCGCGTTCCAGCAGATCGCAGGCCAGTTCCTGGTTGAGGGACTGGTCTTCCACCAGCAGCACCCTGGCGCCTGCCAGTTGCCGTTGGGCTTTTTGCAGAATCTTGCTGGTGTTGCGCACGTTCGAGGTGGGCGCCACTTCCTGGCCTAATGATTGCGCCAGGGTGTCGAGCAAGGTGGAGGGGGTGACGGGTTTGGTGATGACGGCCGACAGTCCCACGCCTTCGGCGGCTTTCACCGCTTCTTCACGGGCAAAGGCGGTGACCAGCAGCACGCAGGGGCGCTGTTCGGGCGGCATGGACAGGGCCTGTCGCGCGAATTCAATGCCGTCCATGCCGGGCATTTTCCAGTCGGTCAGCAGCACTTGGTGGGGGTGGCCGGCTTTTTGAGCTTGCTCCATCAGGGCCAGGGCTTGTTCGCCGCCGTTGGCCACATCCACCTTCAGGCCCAGGCGGCGAATCATCTCGCCCATCACGTCGCGGGCTGCGGGGTTGTCGTCTACCAGCAGGGCCCGCTTGTCTTGCAGCTCGCTGGCCATCAAGGCGCGGCGGTTGCTGACTTGTTTCTGGATGCCGAAGCGGGCTGTGAAGTGGAAGGTCGAGCCGCGGCTGGGTTGGCTATCGACCCAGATTTGGCCTTGCATGAGTTCGGTGAGTTGGCGCGAAATGGTCAGGCCCAGGCCGGTGCCACCGAATTGCCGGGTGGTGGAGCTGTCGCCCAGGGTGAAGGGCTGGAACAGACGGTCGATTTGTTCGGTGCTCATGCCAATGCCGGTGTCGCGCACCCAGAAGTGCAGGGTGACTTCGCGGGGATCTTGGCGCTGGACTTCGCAGCCGATGAGGACTTCACCCTGGTTGGTGAACTTGATGGCGTTGTTGCCCAGGTTGATGAGGATCTGGCCCAGACGGGTGGGGTCGCCAATCAGCGAGGTGGGAATGTCGGGCGGGGCGGTGAAGAGCAACTCCAGGCCCTTTTCTTCGGCCTTGACGCCCAGCACATCGGCCATGTTGCTGATGACGGTTTCGAGTTGGAAGTCGATTTCTTCCAGTTCAAGCTTGCCTGATTCGATCTTGGAGACGTCGAGCACGTCGTTGAGGATTTGCAGCAGGTTGCCGGCAGCGCGGTGGGCCTTGTCCACGTAGTTGTGCGCGCGTTCGGGCAGGTCGTCCATCAAGGCCAGGTGGGTCATGCCCAGCACGGCGTTCATGGGGGTGCGGATTTCGTGGCTCATGTTGGCCAGGAAGCGCGACTTGGCCAGGGCGGCGGCCTCGGCGGCTTGCTGGGCCGCCACGGTGGCTGCTTCGGCCTGTTTGCGAGCGGTAATGTCCTGGATGATGGCGCAGACTTGGCGGTTGCCGTCGTGGTCGAAGGGAATGGCGACGATGTCGGCATCGAACACACGCCCATCCAGGCGACTGTGTTTCCACTCGAAGTGGATGATCTGGCCCGATTCGATCTGCTGGAGGATGTGGGCCAGTTTGTCGGCCAGGGCCTGGTCATCTGCCGCCATGGGAGGGCTCATGGGCGGCAGATTGGGGCGCAGCCCGATGAGGTCTTGCTCGCTTTGGGCGCCGAACATGGCCAGGGCGGCCGGATTGCAGCGGGTGACGGCGAGTTCGGAGTCAAAGAACAGGAAACAGAAGGGCGCGTGTTCGAACACGGCTTGCGAGCGGGCATCGACTTGCTTGCGTTCGGTGATGTCGGCCCAGTAGCCGTTGAAGGTGAGGCTGCCGTCGGGGTGGTGCGTGGCCTGGCTGTGGCAACTCAGCCAGACGTGGCGGTTGTGGTGCTGCACCGAAAACTCCACGCCCTGGGTGGGCGGGCGCATGATGGGCAGTTGCGCCATGCGCCAGGGGCGGGTGGGGTCTTGCATCAGCTCGTCTGGCTTGATGCCCAGGCGTTCTTCCAGCCCGCCGCCGATGAAGGTGAAATGCCCGGGGCCTTGGGCGGGTTGGTGGTAGCGGAACACGGTGAGGGGCAAGGCTTGAGCCATGTCCTGCAGATTGCGCTGCGCCTGGGTGAGCGTTTGAATGCGCTGGGCACGTTGATCGCGGAAGGCCAGGAAGGCGTAGCCCATCAGCAGCACCAGGGTCATGCCGGCACTCCACGCGGCGATCACGCCCGATTCGCCTTCGGTGGGAATGAGGTTCCAGATTTGCAAGTGGCCGTAGGCCATGGGGGTGGACAACACCAGGTAGCGATGGCCGCCCTTGTGAACGGTGGCGATGTTCTTGCCTCGCACGTGAACGGAATCGAATTCCCAATCCAGCAAGGAGGGGACCTTCTGGTACAGGCTCAGGTAGATGGACTCGCTTACGTTGCGCGTGGCCGGGGTTTCGATGCGCTGCAGAACGTCGTGGCTTTGGTTGCTCATCAAGACCACGCCTTGTCCGTCGGTGACATACAGATGGCGGCTGGCGTCGCTCAGCAGGCGTTGAAGGGCTTGCGATTCTTGTTTGACGATGACCAGTCCGCTGGGCTTTTCTGCGTTGCCCACGCGGGCGGAAAAATAGAAGCCCGGTACTTTGGTGACGCGGCCGACCAAGAACTGCGTGGCGCTGCCGTTTTCGATGGCCTCGGTGAAGTACTGGCGAGTGCGGCGGTTGCCCCCCAGGTTGTTGACCGCAGTTTCAAACAAGCTGTCGCCCACGATGGTGCCGTAGGAGTCGGTCAGGTAAATCTGGGTGACCTGGAAGTCGATGGCGGTTTCGCGCAGGGTGCTGCTGATGTCGCGAACGTCAGCCTGGCGAGTGAGCCGGTCGGTCAAGGCTTTGCGCTCGTTGTCGGGAATCGACGAGCTGGAGTCGATTTGAATGTGCGAGAGGAAATCGACCACATGGCTTTGTCGGCCCAGGGCGCGGGGCAAGGCCGTGAGTTGCTGAAACGTGACCCCTAGCGATTCGTGCAGGCTGTCGAGCCGGTGTTGCCCGGCCTGAATTTGCTCGTGGCGGTGTGCTTCGACGCGGTCTTGAATGATCACCACCGATGCCGCGATGACGATGATCGTCCAGATCACGGTGTACCGTGTCAGACGTCGTGTTACCACTGACAGCGCATTTTTCGGGCTGGCTTGTTCCATGGTCTCCCTCTCCTGGGAGACCGAGTGTGCCCCGTTTGGGCTTGGCAGCCTAGGGGCGAGACCCTTGTCACTGTGTGATTTTTACCCTTTGAGCAACAAGCTGGCGGCTCGGCTCAGATCTTGGGGACGACCGGACAGGACCAGGGTGTCGCCCTCGAGCAGGGGCAGGTCGTCGCTGGGGTCGACCACCGCGCCCGAGGCCCGGCGGACTGACACGATGATGACCTTGAGTTCGTGGGCGCGCAAAATGTCGCTCAGCACGCGCCCCACACAGTCAGAGTCCTCGGTGAGGGTGACCGACGACAGGCGCTGCAATTCGAGTTCGTCGACGCTGTCGTCGTCGGCCCCGTGGAAGTAGCCTCGCAACAGGCCATAGCGGGCGGCCCGCTGGTCTTGCACCAGACGGAACACCCGCCGAATGGGCACGCCAGCCAGGACCAGGGCCTGCGAGGCCAGCATCAGCGAGCCTTCGATGGCCTCGGGCACCACCACGGTGGCGCCAGCGGTTTGCAGTTCATCGAGGCTGGCGTCGTCGAGGGTGCGCACCACCACGGGCACTTGGGGCGCGTGTTCATGAACATGGCGCAAGATTTTGCGTGCCGAAGCGGTGTTCGGGTAGGTGACGACCACTGCCGCAGCCCGCGACAGGCCCGCCGCGCTGAGGCTTTGCAGGCGGGTGGCATCACCAAAAACCACGTTCTGCCCAGCCGCTGCGGCTTGGTGGACCCGGTCGGGGTCGAGGTCGAGTGCCATGTAGGGAATGCGCTCTTTTTGCAGCAGGCGGGCCAGGTTCTGTCCGCTGCGGCCATAGCCACAAATCAGCACATGCTTTTCTGTGTTGATCGACTTGGATGCGATCTTGGTCATGGCCAGCGATTGCATCAACCAGTCGGTAGACGACAGGCGCATCACGATGCGGTTGCTGTACATGATGATGAACGGGGTGGCCAGCATGGACAGCACCATGGAGGCCAGCAGCGGACTTTGCACGCTGGCGGGCAGCAGCTTGTTGTCATAGGCCAGCGACAGCAGCACGAAGCCGAATTCACCGGCCTGGGCCAGATACAGACCCGTGCGCAGGGCCACGCCGGTGGGGGCACCAAACAGCTTGGCCAGCGAGGTGATGAGGCCGAACTTGAACAGCACCGGCAGGGTGGTGAGCATGAGAACCAGGGCCCATTGGTCGATCAGGCTGTGCCAGTCGAGCTTCATGCCGATGGTGATGAAGAACAGGCCCAGCAGCACGTCGTGGAAGGGGCGGATGTCGGTTTCCACCTGGGGCTTGTATTCGGTTTCGGCAATCAGCATGCCGGCAATGAAGGCCCCCAGGGCCAGCGACAGGCCAAAGTGTTCGGTCAACGCGGCCAGGCCCAACGTGACGAACAGCAGGTTGAGCATGAACAGCTCTTCGCTCTTGCGCCGGGCCACCACGGTGAACCACATGTGCATCACCTTCTGTCCGCCGGCCAGCAGCACGGTCAATACCAGACCGGCTTTGAGCGCCGCCATGCCCAGTGTGCGAGTGAGCTCACTGGCAGGGTCACCCAGGGCGGGAATGAGCACCAGCAAGGGCACCACAGCCAAGTCTTGAAACAGCAAGATGCCCATGACGCGGCGGCCGTGTTCCGATTCCAGCTCCAGCCGTTCCGACATCAGTTTGCCCACAATCGCGGTGCTGCTCATGGCCAGGGCGCCGCCCAAGGCCACGGCGCTCTGCCAATTGATGCCCCAACCCAGCAAGCCGCCATGGTGTCCCAGTTCAACCATCAGGTAGCCCAGCCCCAGGTGGCCGATCAGGGTGCCCAGCATGGTGAGACCGACTTGGCTGAAGCCCAACCCGAACACCAGTGACTTCATGCTTTTCAGCTTGGGCAGGTTGAATTCCAGCCCGATGACGAACATCAGAAAGACCACACCGAATTCGGCCAGATAACGCACCCCAGCCGAGTCTTTGGCCAGCGCCAGGGCATTGGGGCCGATGACCACGCCCACAGCGAGGTAGCCCAGCATGGCGGGCAGGCGCAACAGGCGGCAAACCACCACACCGATCACGGCAGCAAACAGGTAAAGAAGGGTGAGGTCGAGCGTGGTGGCCATGTTGTCCCTAGAATCCCCTGATCGTAC
>CAYVOP010000105.1:0-12183 GCA_964453105.1 uncultured Aquabacterium sp.
ACAGCTTCCTGCCCAGTTTCAAGGGCGCCAAGCCCTACTACCAGGCGCATGACCGCGGCGTGAAGCTGATCGGGGCCACGGCCCACTACGTCACCGCCGATCTGGACGAGGGCCCCATCATCGAACAAGATGTGGAACGAGTGGATCACACCCTCAGCCCGGAAGATTTCACTGCGGTAGGGCGCGACGTGGAGTGTGTGGTGCTGGCGCGTGCCGTGAAGTGGCACGTCGAGCACCGTGTGCTGATGAACGGCCACAAGACCGTGGTCTTCCGCTAAGAGGGTACAGGCATGAACGATCCCCGTTCGATCAAGGCGTCGCAAGCCGCGTTGATGGTGTCGGCCGATGACACCGAGGCCTCGTTCTACGAAGCCCTGCAGCAAGGGGATCTGGATCGCGTCATGTCGGTCTGGGCCGAGGAAGACGAAATCGCCTGCGTGCACCCTGGTGGGCCGCGCGCGGTGGGGTTGATGGCCATTCGAGCTTCATTCGAGGCGGTGCTGTCGCAGGGCAATCTGCACGTCACCCTGGAGCAGGTGCGCCGCCTGGAAACCGCCACCAGTGCCATTCACCATGTGCTGGAAAAAATTCAGGCCATGACGCCAGAGGGCCTGCAAGTGGCCTATGTGATGGCCACGAATGTGTACCTGCGCACGGCGCAAGGTTGGCGCATGGTCTTGCACCATGCCAGCCCGGCGCAGCCCCACGACATGCCTGACGTGGTTGAGACGGGCGCCACGCTTCATTGATGCAGCATTACCGCGCCCCCCTGTGGATGGCCGGTTCCGGTGCCTTGGGCGGACACGTCCAGACCATCTGGCCCGCCTTGTTCAGCCACGCGCATGACCCGCTGCAAGTGTGCGGTGCGGCGTCTGACCGGGGCACCCGGGTGTCCTATGCTCGCCAGCGCTGGGACACGCCCGATGGCGACTTCATTGACGTGGATGTACTCCTGCCGCCCGGCTGGCAGCCTGGCGTTTCGCCCTTGCTGGTGCTCTTGCATGGTCTGGAGGGCTCATCCCAGAGCCATTACGCCCGCGCCTTTGCCTCGTGGGCCCAGCAGCGGGGCTGGGCTTATGTGGTGCCGCATTTCCGCGGCTGCTCGGGCGAACCCAATCGAGCTCCGCGCTTCTATCACTCGGGTGACCACGAAGAAATTGACTGGATGCTCAAACGCGTGGTGGCCCAATGGGGCGGTCCCGTGTCGGTCGTGGGGGTGTCTTTGGGGGGCAATGCGCTGCTGCGGTGGGCGCAGGAAGCCGGTGCGACTGCGTCGCAAGTGGTCTCTGCCGTGGCGGCGGTGTGCTCACCTCTGGATTTGACCGCAGCGGGACATGCCATTGGCTCGGGCTTCAATCGGGTCACCTACAACCGCATGTTCATGCAGACCCTCAAGCCTAAGGCGCTGGCCAAGTTGCAGCACTATCCCGGGCTGTTTGATGAGCAAGCCTTGCGGGTGGCGCAAGACCTGTATGCCTATGACGCCATCGTCACCGCCCCCTTGCATGGCTTTGCCAGCACGGAAGATTACTGGACGCGGTGTTCCTCTCGTCCCGGTTTGAAGCACCTCAAAGACGTGCCCGCGTTGGTGCTGAATGCGCGCAACGACCCCTTTGTGCCGGCCTGGTCTTTGCCCGGTGTGCATGATGTGGGGTCTGCCGTCACACTGTGGCAGCCCCCTCAAGGTGGGCACGTGGGTTTTCCGGCCGGGCGTCCGCCGGGGCATGTCGCGGCGCTGCCGCAGGCCGTGGCGTCGTGGTTGGCTCAGCACGCGCGACCAACCGACGGGCCCGCTGAACGCTGAGCTTTTCGAAATCGAGAAACGTCATGGATGACATCGTCAAGGCTGCCATTAAGAAATGGCCGAATGTGCCGCACTGCTACGGTTGGCTGGGGTTGGATGCGCGAGGGGATTGGTACCTGCGCGACGAGGCTGCGCAAGCGGCGGGCGCCTTCCCTGTGAGCAAGGGCAGCCGTGTGGTGCATGACAAGTTGCGCGAGTTCATCGGCCGCAATTACGAGCACGACGATCGGGGGGCGTGGTTCTTTCAAAATGGCCCACAACGGGTCTACTTGCTGCTGGAGGCCGCCCCCTGGGTGCTGGGCGTGCAGCGGCGCGATGCCGGAGGGTTTGATCTGCGCACTCACACGGGCCTGGCGATTGACCGGGTGGACTCGGCCTGGCTGGATGACATGGGGCGCTTGTTCCTGGCGACCGAGCACGGCTTGGGCTTGGTGCGATCGATGGACATGGATGCCGCTGCCGATGCGCTGGAATCTGGCGCTTGGGGGGGACCTCAGGAAATCACTTTCCAGGCGCTGCGCGAGCGCTTTGGCTATCAGCTCAACCCCCAGCCCTGAGCCACCATGGGGACATGGAAAGACCCATGCGGGCATAAAAAACCGGCCGCCAGGGCCGGTTTTTCGTCAGGCGAAGCCTGTTGATGGGTCAGGGTGCCGAAGCGGCTGCCGCAGGGGCTGCTGGTTCAGCAAACTTGGCGCCACCGGCGTTGGCCATGTAAACCACAGCGCGGGCGACTTCATAGTCGCTGAAATCGCCGCCGCCTTGGGCGGGCATGCTGTTCTTGCCTTTCAGGGCCGAGTTCAGCAGAGCGGCAAAGCCGGTGCCAATGCGAGGGCCCCAAGCGCCAGCGTCGCCAAACTTGGGGGCGCCCAATGCGCCAGCCGCGTGGCAAGTCGAGCACTGAGCCTTGAACACGTCTTCACCCGAGCGGGGGCCGGTGTTGGCCGATGCCGATTTGATCTCGACGGTACCGACCGGCATGATGCGCTCGGAAGTGGCTTGGGCGCTCAACGCGTCGCTGCCGGACGAGCCGCGACCGCCTGCTGAGACGTAGCTGACCAGCAGCGCGATGATGGCCACTGGCACCACAAAGGCCAGCACGACCGCCACGAGGAGTTGCTGAGGCGTTTTGATCGGGCCTTCGTGGCCGGAGTCTTGGGATTGGGGCGCTTGGCTCATGGGTTGTTCAGGAGGCGCAAAGTTAAAGGGGCAAGACGGCAACAACCGTCTCGGAAACAGGGAATTATAGTTTGTGCAGCGGCAATGAGACGTTGTTGCGAAAAACGAGGTGATTCCTGACTGCCGCGTAGGGCCTCACTGTTAGAATTTGCCCGAGTGCGGCTGTAGCTCAGTGGATAGAGTATCGGCCTCCGAAGCCGAGGGTCGTGGGTTCGATCCCCGCCAGCCGCGCCACTTTCCGCCGTTGTGGCCCATCATCCAACACCAACTGCAGCGATTTTGTGGAACAGCGTGTAAAACCCCGGCTCCCGGTTCGATGGCGTGGGTTTCTTGCGCGCTCGGTGGAGGATCGGCAATTTGTCACGGTTGACAACATCAGCGAAGACGGTGCCGGTCTGCACTGTGATTTTGGTGGTTTTCGCATGGGTGAAAAGCTCACCTTGGTGATGGAAATGCCACCCAAACCCGGCGGGGCGCCCAAAGCCACCATTTTGCAAGCCATGGTCACCATCGTGTATGTCGTGGCCGAGGCCAAAACCGGGCAGTTCCGCATCGGGCTCAAGATCGTAGACATGAACGACCTGACTCGGTCCACGTTCCAGAAATTGCTGGCATGAAGCATGGACAGGGATGAGAGCAAATGACTGACGCCCCCACCCCCGACCGCCCACAGGACGCCGACGTCACGCTTGAGTATTTGTTGCGCCGCATGCGCTTCAAGAGCGACTTTCCGGCGCTGTCGACATCCATTGCCCGCGTGCAGGCCTTGTCGGAATCCGACACGGAAAACCTGCAAACCCTGTGCGACGAAATCCTGCAAGACGTTGCATTGACGCAAAAGCTCTTGAGGGTGGTCAACACCGCGCACTTCCGTCGCGCCGGCACCGATCAAATCAGCACCATTTCCCGTGCCGTGGCCCTCATTGGGGTAGCGGGGGTGCGCAACATGGCCTTGTCGCTGATGTTGCTTGATCACATGCCAGACAAGGGGCACGCCCATCAACTGAAGGTTGAATTTTTGCGCTCGGTCATGGCGGGCACTCTGGCCAGCGAACTCAGTCGCTCGTCTAAAGAAGCTGAGCAGGTCTACATCGGGGCCTTGTTTCGTAATCTGGGGCGGTTGCTGGTGGCGTTTTATTTGCCTGAAGATGCCGAGCAGATTCGTGTTCAGATCGACGATTCGGTCGTGGCGGGCAAGCCCTTGGACGCCCGTCAAGCCTCTGAGCAGGTGCTGGGCATGTCGTACGACGCATTGGGTCAGGCGGTGGGCAACAAATGGGGCTTGCCTGAAGCATTGATGACCTGCATGGCCGAACCCGATGGCTCGGTGCCAGCCGTTTCCTTGGCAGCGCGGCCTGATCGGGCTGTGTGGCTGGCCAGTCTGGCCAATGATGCGGCCCAAGCCATGCTGCAAACCGCGCCAGCAGATCTGGGGGGGGGAGCTCGAAACGCTGACTGCGCACTATGCGCGCGCGCTGGATCTTGCGCCCCATACCTTGCAAGATGCCGCAGGGCGGGCTCGCAAGCGCATGACCGAAATGACCGATGCGCTGAACCTGACGGTGCCGGCCCATTCACCTGCAGAGCGTTTGCTGGACACGTTCTATGTCGATGCGCCCAATGCCGACCAGAGCGGCCCCGATCCAGCCGACTTGGGCTTGGACAGCCAGACCGGTGTGCTGAGCCAGCACGTGCCTGAGTTGGCCGAACTCACGCCAGCCGACATCCTGGCAGCGGGCATTCAAGACATCACCAACACCTTGGTCGAGCAGTACCGCCTCAACGACGTGCTGCAGATGATTCTGGAGACCATGCTGCGGGCCCTGGATTGCCGCCGTGTGGTGTTTTGCCTCAAAGACCCCAAGACCGGTGCCTTGCTGGGCCGCATTGGCATGGGGGAGGGGGCAGATGTGGTCAAAACCCTGTTCAAGGTGCCGGTGGACCGTGTGCAGTTGGCGCAAGCCGATCTGTTCGCTGCGGTGTGCCTGAAAAACCTCGACACCCTGATTGCCGATGCCAGCAAGCCGGCGGTGGTGTCGCGTTTGCCCGATTGGTTCAAAGACCATGTGCAGGCGCCCACTTTCTTGCTGTTGCCCATGGTGGTCAAGCGTGGGGGGCAAGACATCGTGTTGGGGCTGATCTACGCTGACAAGGGGCAGGCCGGTGCCTTGAAGGTCGATGAGCGCGAGTTGTCCTTGTTGCGCACCTTGCGTAATCAAGCTGTGATGGCGTTCAAGCAATCGGCGGGTGGATAATCCCGCCCCATGTTTCGCATCGTCCTTGTTGAACCCGAAATTCCGCCCAACACGGGCAACGTCATTCGCCTGGCGGCCAACACGGGCTGCGAGTTGCATTTGATCGAGCCCCTGGGCTTTTCAATGGACGACAAGCTGCTGCGGCGGGCTGGGCTCGACTATCACGAGTACGCGCCCGTGCGACGGCATGCCAACTGGCAAGTGTTTGTCGAGGCCATGCAGCCCGACCCTCAGCGCATGTTCGCGTTCACGACACGAGGCAGTCAGCCCTTTGCTGACGTGGCCTGGCAGCCGGGTGACTGGTTGGTGTTTGGTTGTGAAACCCGTGGGCTAGACCCGGCTTTGCGTGAGACGTTTCCGTTGTCGCAACGCGTGCGGCTGCCCATGCGCCCAGACCAGCGCAGCCTGAACCTCAGCAATGCGGTGGCGGTGGTGGTGTTCGAGGCTTGGCGGCAGAACGGGTACGTTGGCGGGGCTTGAAGAAGCGCTTCGCCGAGGCGGTGCGAATCAGTGCTCGGCCTTGGCTTCGCGGCTCATCAAGGCCACCACGGCAGCGCGAGGCGAAATGCGGCCTTCAAGCACAGCCACCACGGCTTCGGTGATGGGCATGTCCACGCCCAGGCTGCGGGCGCGTTCCCACACTGTGGGGGCGCTGTAAACGCCTTCGGCCACATGGCCCAGGTCGGTCAGGATCTGTTGCAGCGTTTTGCCTTCGGCCAGTTGCAGACCCACGCTGCGGTTGCGCGACAGGCTGCCGGTGGCGGTCAGCACCAAGTCGCCCAGGCCAGACAAGCCCATGAAGGTGTCGGCGCGCGCGCCCAGGGCCACGCCCAGGCGGGTCATTTCGGCCAGGCCGCGGGTGATCAAGGCGGCGCGGGCATTGAGGCCCAGGTTCATGCCATCGACAATGCCGGTGGCAATGGCCAGCACGTTCTTGACCGCTCCACCCACTTCGACGCCGATCGGGTCGGTTGAGGTGTACACGCGCAAGCTGTCGCTGTGGAAGGCCGCTACGGCCTGCTCGGCCAGCGCCTGGTCTGTGCTCGCGGCCACCAGGGCCGTGGGTTGGCCCAGGGCCACTTCGTGCGCAAAGCTGGGGCCAGACAGCACGCCGCTGCGCGCATGCGGGCGCAGGGCCTGTGCCACTTCGTGGCCTAAGCGGCCTGTGCCTTTTTCAAAGCCTTTGCACAGCCAGAACACGGCGGCGTCTTCAGGCAGGCTTTGCAGTGTGCTGCCCAGCGCCGCCATGGGGGTGCCAATGATGATCAGCCCATCGGGGCGATGGGCGTAAGCGATGGCCCGGTGCAGGTCGTCGGTGACGCGCAGGGCATCAGGAAACGGTGCGTTTGGCAGGTAGCGGGCGTTGCAGCGGGCCGAGTTCATTTCGGCCGCCTGGCTCGCGTCGCGCGCCCACAGCAACACGTTCTCGCTGTGGCGGGCGGCACTGATGGCCAGTGCCGTTCCCCACGCCCCGGCGCCAAGAACGGTGATGTGCGTGGCGCGCTGTACTTCCTGGGCCATCAGTGTGAACGTCTCAGGCTTGAGCTTGGCCGTTGCCAGCTTGTTGCATCTGGGCTTCGTACATGGCCTGGAAGTTCACTTCGGTCAGGTGCACGGGTGGGAAGCCAGTGCGGTTGATGATGTCGGCCACGGTCGAGCGCAGGTAGGGGTACACGATCTGTGGGCAGGCAATGGCCAAGATGGGTTGCAACTGATCTTGAGGGATGTTGCGGATCTCGAACAGGCCAGCTTGCTTGGCTTCCACCAGGAACAGCACCTTGTCGTTGACCTTGGTGGTCACGGTAGCGGTCACGCTGACTTCATACAGGCCTTCTTGAACGGGCTCGCCGTGCAGGTTCAGTTGCACGTCAACTTGGGGCTGACCTTGCTCCAGCAGGATCTTGGGCGCATTCGGCTGCTCCAGCGACATGTCCTTCAGGTAGATGCGCTGAATGCTGAATGTGGGTTGTGCTTGTTCGCTCATGGTCAATCCTTGTATGACAGCGTCGTTGTAGATGTTGGACAAGGATTATGGCCTAGCAAAATGACGTCACTGTCACACATTGCATCCCCGTGCCCCCCTTGATGCGCGCTGTTGCGCACCCATTGAGCCTGGTCAGTGGCTGGCCAGCGACAGCGCCAGGGCCAAGGCGGCTGGCAGGCCTTGAACGAACAGAATTTTGCGATGCACCGTGGCGGCGCCAAACACCCCAGCCACCACCACGCAGCCCAGGAAAAAGGTGCGGAAGGCCGCGCCTGCGTCGCCCTGGGCCAGGCCCCAAAGCAAGCCCGCCGCCAGGAAGCCGTTGTAAAGCCCCTGGTTGGCCGCCAGGGCGCGGGTGGACTGGGCGAACTCGACGGTCAGGCCAAAGGCCCGACGACCGGTGGGGCGGGTCCACAAGAACATTTCCAGCACCAGGAAGTAGATGTGCAGCAGGGCGACCAGTGCGGTCAGGATCTGGTGGGCGAGGTGCATGAATGGGCTCCGTGAAATGATTTGTGTACTGTATAGTAAGAAAATATTCCTGGTCAATTTGTTTTTGACGAAATGGTACAAAAATTGGAATCTAGGCCTCGCGGCCGCCCCAAGGCGTATGACCCTGCGTTGGCGCTGGAGCACGCCACGGCCCTGTTTTGGCGGCAAGGGGTGGCGGCGACCACGCTGGACGACCTGTGTCTGGCCACGGGCATGAATAAGCCCAGCCTGTATGCCGCATGGGGTGACAAGCGGCAGTGGTATGCGCAGGCTTTGCAGGCTTACGTGGGGCGGGTGGGGCAAGGCATGGCTCAGGCCTTGAGTCAACCGTCGCTGGCAAAGGCGCTGGATGCTTTGCTGCAGCAGGCAGTGAGCTTGTATGAGGGGGGGCGTGGGTGCTTCATGGTGAGCACGGCGCCCGTGGCGGCCATGGACGACGCCGACATTCGCAGGGTGCTACAGAGAGCACTGGCCGCGCAGGACGCCTTGTTGGTGGCGCGCCTGCAGCAGGCGCAGGCCGACGGGGAGGTGGCGCCGAACGCCGATGTGCCCGGGCTGGCCGCCATGGTGGCGGCTTTGCTGCACACCCTGGCCTTGCGGGCCCGAGCGGGGGCTACGCCGCTTGAGTTGACGCAGATGGGGCGCAGCGGGGGGGCAACCTTGTTGCAGGTCGCCCGTCTGGGGCTGGATCGGGGGTGAGGCGTCAGGCGTTCAGCAGCGGCAGCAGTCCGCCTTGCTGATCCAGGGCGATGAGGTCATCGCAGCCGCCTACGTGGGTGTCACCAATGAAGATCTGAGGCACGGTACGGCGCCCGGTGATGTCCATCATGTGCGCCCGTTGAACAGGGTCGAGGTCGACGCGGACTTCTTCAATCTGGCTCACCCCACGCTGTTGCAGCAGGGCCTTGGCGCGCTGGCAGTACGGGCAGACCAGCGTGGTGTACATCTTGACGGATTGCATGGCTTGAAATGAAAACAGGGCAGAACGGTTGCTGCCCTGTATTGTCCGGCGGGCGGGAAGCCCGCCCGGTTTGTGGGGGTTTGTGGCCGCTGGCCTCAGGCCTTTTCAACGGGCAGGTTGGCGGCGCGCCAGGCGCTCAGGCCCCCGCGCAACGATTGCGCATTGTCGTAGCCCAGGGCCTTCAGTTGCGACACGGCCTTGGCCGAGCGCACGCCGCTGGCGCACACCACGACCAGGGGCGTGGTCTTGTTGCCGGGCAGGCCCTTGGCCGAACCCAGTTGGCTCAGGGGGATGTTTTTGGCTCCCACCAGGTGGCCGGCCTTGAACTCCGCTTCTTCGCACACGTCGATGACCTGGGCTTTTTCACGGTTGATGAGCTGAACCGCTTCGGTGGGTGACACCCCTGCGCCGCCCGATTTGACCTGCTGCCAAAGCAGCATGCCGCCCGAGGCCGCAGCGGCCAGGATCCAGTACCAGTTGTCAGCGACGTAGCTCATGGCGTTCATTCAAAGGCTTTCTGTGTGCAATGCGTCAGGGCCGGTCCCAGCAAATAGGTGGGCACCGATCAAGGGGGCGATTATAAAATCGCTGGTTCACTGGCTGCACGCCGGTCTCCATTTTCAAACTCTGGATCAATGCCATGTACAAGCTCGTTCTGATTCGCCACGGTGAGTCGACCTGGAACCTGGAAAACCGTTTCACCGGCTGGGTCGATGTGGACCTGACCCCGACCGGCGTGTCGCAGGCCATGTCGGCCGGTCAATTGCTCAAGGCTGAGGGCTACGAGTTCGATATTGCCTACACCTCGGTGCTCAAGCGCGCTATCCATACGCTGAACTACTGCCTCGACGAGATGAACCGCATTTGGTTGCCCGTGGTCAAAAGCTGGCGCCTCAATGAGCGCCACTACGGTGGTCTGCAAGGCCTGAACAAGGCTGAAACAGCCCAGAAGCACGGCGACGAGCAAGTGTTGGTGTGGCGTCGCAGCTATGACACCCCGCCTCCCGCCCTGGATGCCAACGACCCCATGGGCCAACGCCAGGATCTGCGCTACGCCGGCCTGCCCGCTGATCAGATTCCGCTGACCGAGTGCCTGAAAGACACCGTGGCCCGCGTGCTGCCTTACTGGAACGAGGAGATCGCGCCGACCATCAAGTCGGGCAAGCGCGTGGTGATCGCTGCACACGGCAATTCGATCCGCGCGCTGATCAAGTACCTGGACAACATCAGCGACAGCGACATCGTTGGCCTGAACATCCCCAATGGCATTCCATTGGTGTATGAACTCGACGCCGACCTCAAGCCGATCAAGCACTACTACCTGGGTGATGCCGAGGCAGCAGCTGCCGCAGCCGCTGCTGTGGCAACGCAAGGCAAGGCCTGATGGGTTGATGACTTAAGGTTCTAGCGACCACACCACGGGACAGTGATCGGACAATTGCCGATCCTGGTCCTGCGAGGCAAAGGGCAGGCGTGTAAAGCGTCTGCCCTTGTTTTTTTGCGCCAGGCTTTGGCTGATGAGAATGTCGTCGATGTAATAGCGGTGGCGATCATGGGCATCGCACGGCTCGTAGCGCTGGCCCTCGGTTGCGCGCAGCAAGATGGCCCCGCGTGGCGCATCGTCGCTCCAGCCTTGGACCAGGTTCACCGGGGCGTTTTCATCGGGGCCAGCGGGGTAGCGGGCGTCGCGTTCCAGTTGGCGGTTGAAGTCGCCCAGCACGGCAAAGTCCACGCCTTCTCTGACGCGGGTGTCAATCCACTGCTCCACGATGGGGGCTTGTTCCTGTAGCTTGGTGCAGGGGGAGAAGCGCCGGTCCATGCGCCCGTCGAAGCAACCGCTTTTCAGGTGCACGGCGAGCAGGCGGATTGACCGTGAGGTGCCTGGGTACAGGGTGATGTCGGCCCCAGCGCGTGTGCTGCCGTCAATGTCCAAGGCACTGAGGTCGCCATTGCAGCGGTAGGAAATGCCGTCGCGGATGGCGAAGCCCACTTTCTGTGGGTGGGCGCGCTGCACGAAGCAGTCGAGTTTCCAGCCTTGTCGGAACACCTGGCGGGCTGCTTCGGGGCCGTCCACTTCTTGCAGGGCTACGACATCGGCTCGCAGCGTGCGCTGGAGTTCTTCAGCCGTGCGGCTTAGAGCCTCGAAATCGGCGGTGCTGCGCTGGGGCGGCATGGGCTTGCCGGGCGAGCAGGGAAAGGCGCGCTCGTGGCTGGCGGGTTGTTGGCTGGTGCAACGCGATGCCAGTTCACGGTAGGTGGCCGGGGTCATCAGCCACTCCATGTTCCAGGTCGCCAAGGTCAGGCTGCCATTGGCGTGGTGCGAGCCCGAGCTTCCCCATTCGAAGAGGCCGGCTTGGGTCATGGTTGGCACGGTGCCGCACAAGGTAGCCAAGCTGGCAGCAAGAAAAAGGCCCGCCAGATGGCGAGCCTTCGAAGGCAGAAGCTTGGACGCAGCCCCTGACGTGCGGTGTGCGTGCATGCGCAACGGTCTCACACGCCCAGCGCGGCGCGGTCCAGTGTGTAGTTCTGGGGGCCGGCGGCAGCAATCTTGATGGCGCCAATGCGATTGGCCAGGGCCACCGACTTGACCAGATCCCAGCCGTTGACCAGGCCGTAGAGCAGACCGCCACGGAAGGCGTCACCGCAGCCGGTGGGGTCAACCACGGCAGCGGCTTTCACACCGGGCACGTGGGTTTTCTCACCCTGGATGTAGACGTTGCAGCCCTCGGCGCCCAGCGTTTCGATCAGGCCTTTCAGATGTCCCTTGGACAGGTCGGCCAGCGAGGTGCCGGTGCGGTCGGCCAGCATCTTGGCTTCGTAGTCGTTGACGGCCACCCAGCTGGCTTGCGAGACGAAGCGCTTGAGGTCTTCGCCGTCGAACATGGGCAAGCCTTGGCCTGGATCGAAGATGAAGGGAATGCCAGCGGCTTTCAGTTGCTCGGCGTGCTGGATCATGGCATCGCGGCCATCAGGGGCCACGATGGCCAGCTTGATGGCTGGGTTGGCTTCGATGCGCTGAATGTGGGCCTGGCCCATGGCGCCGGGGTGGAAGGCCGTGATCTGGTTGTTGTCCTGATCCGTGATGATGATGGCTTGCGCGGTGTAGTCGTTGTCGACGGTGCGCACGTATTGCTGGCTGATGCCCAGGCTTTCCATGTGGGTGCGATACAGCGCACCATCTTTGCCCAGGGTGGCCATGATCAGCGGTTCGCCGCCCAGTTGCTTGAGACTGTAGGCAATGTTGCCGGCGCAGCCACCGAATTCCTTGCGCAGCGTGGGCACCAGGAAGGATACGTTCAGGATGTGAACCTGATCGGGCAGGATCTGTTGCGCGAAACGGCCCGGGAAGGTCGTGATGGTGTCAAAGGCCAGAGAGCCGCAGATCAGAACGGACATGGTGGTGGTGATCGCTGTGGATCGGAGTTCAGGGGTAGAACAGCTCGGCGGTGTAGCCGGCTGGCTTGATGTCGGGGGCGCGCAGGTGCCACAGCAGTGTGGTGCTGCGGTC
>CAYVOP010000106.1:0-12158 GCA_964453105.1 uncultured Aquabacterium sp.
ACCTACACACGCTTTCCAGGCGTGCGACTTAAACCGCTCATCCACCTCTCCAGAGCCATCGAGTATAACTCGGATTTCGCTCAGTTCAGTGGAACTTTCTTGCCGTCCTTGTAGGCGTACAACGTCATGGCCGGGTTTTTCAGCTCGCCGTTGGGTTCAAACACCACTTTGGCAGTCACGCCTTGGTAGTCAGCTGCGGCCAACTTGGGGCCATACACCTTGGGGTCTGTCGAATTGGCACGCTTCATGGCATCAACCAGCACCATGGTCGCGTCGTATGTGTAAGGCGAATAGACCTGGAACTGGCCAGGGAACTTGGCGTCGTAGCGTGAGCGCCAGGTCTTGCCGCTGGGCAGCTTGTCGAGCGAAGCGCCACCCACCGCACACACCACATTGGCCAATGTCTTGGCACCGCTGGACAGGTCCATCAACTTGTCGGTGCAAATGCCATCGCCGCCAAACATGTACACCTTGGTCATGCCCAACTGCTGCATTTGACGCAGCATGGGGCCAGCCTGAGGATCCATGCCACCGAAGAAAATACCATCGGGCTTCTTGTTCTTGATGGCCGTCAGAATGGCCATGAAGTCCACCGCCTTGTCATTGGTGTATTGCTGGCTGACCACATCCATGCCCAGCTCTTTGGCCGTTTTGGCAAAGACCTCGGCCACGCCTTTGCCATAGGCGGTGCGGTCGTCGATGATGGCCACTTTCTTGAGCTTCAGTGTGTTGAGCGCATACCGGGCCAGACCAGCACCCAGGGCATTGTCATTGGCCAGCATGCGGTAGACCTGTTTGTAGCCCAGGGTTGTCAATTCTGGGTTGGTCGCCGACGGGGTGATCATCGGCATGCCGCAGGCGTTGTAGATCTTGGCGGCAGGCAAGGTGGTACCCGAGTTCAAATGGCCGATCACGCCATTGACCTTGGCATCGCACAGCTTTTGGGCGGCGGCCGTGCCTTGCTTGGGGTCGGCGGCGTCGTCTTCGGCCACCAGTTCGAACTTGACCTTCTTGCCACCAATCGTCACGCCTTGGGCGTTGAGTTCCTCGACAGCCAGGCGTGCGCCATTTTCGTTGTCACGGCCAAAGTGAGCCTGCGGCCCCGACACGGGCGCCACATGACCAATGCGAACCACAGTCTGGGCTTGAACCTGGGCGACCACGCCCATGGAAGCCAGACACGCCAGAGCGGACAGGGACAAACAAACCTGAACTTTTTTCATAGGAAATGGGAAACGACGGAATTGAAATGGGACCAAGCCTCGCCAGTTCAAGACGGGCGGCGCTTGCTGAGTTCTTGCGCCACAGCCTGCGACACCAGATGGCGCAAGCGGTGGCTCAATTCTGTTTGCAAATCTTGCACAAGTTGCTGAGCCAACTGATCCAGCATGGGGGCCATGCTGGACATGACATGCTCAGTGATCTGGTCGGTGAGGTCTTCACCCAGATCCGAGGTCAAGTCAGCTGATTCAGCTACCTCGACCATTCTGGCTTCGTCTGACGCGACGTTGTCGTCAAGCAAAGCATCAACCGGGGGCAACACTTCCGATTCGGGAACCACTTCCGTCAAAACGGCGATGTCTTGCGGCGCGGGCACCTCGGGCGCAACAGGCATGGCTGCCGCAACTGGAGCAGCATCGGCCAGATCGATCTCTGCCACATCGGCGTACCGTGGTTCAGGAATGGGCGTGTCTTCCACCACTTCGGTCAAGGTGGGAACGTGTGCCGGGAAAGGACGCGTCGCGCTCAATCTTTCACCTCATGCGGCTGGATCTGCCAACCCATCGTTTCATACTGCTTCCAGCGACGGCGTCCTTGTTGACGGTCGTCGGCTTGTAAAGAGACGACTTCGAACAGCCGCTCGTATCGGTCCAGGTTGGGCGGCATTTCCACCCCCAGGTTGATCAGGATCTGGCGTTCGCCCGGTGCCGAAACCGGGTCCGCCGTCAGCCAGATCGGCGTAGACCACATGCGTTCCGGCACGACTTTGCCCGCAGCGGCATGCACATGCGGAACAAATTCGAACTCGTCAAATACCCAAAGCTGTTTATCCAGGGTTTTGAGCGTGGCGTCATCAGCAGTTACCACCACCTGCGAGCCGCTGCGGTAGGCTTTGCGTAACAAACGACACGCATAGGCAATCTTGTCTGAGGTGCCGTGGTGAAACTCGACCTTGCCCATTGCGCCAGAACACCCGGTCATCAGGCCGCTGGGCCAGCGCTCTTGGCACCAGCCTTGCGCGCCGCAGCCTTGCGGGGAGCAGATTTGCCCGCTGCCGATTGGCGCGTAGCCGCTGCCTTGCGGGCTGGCGCCTTAGGTGTCCTGGCTGAGGTGTCTTTTGCGGGCTGCTCGGGCAACGGCGCCAAGGCGTCTTTGCCTGCTGCGGCCTGGTTCAACACAAACTGGGTCAACAACGACACCGGGCGACCGGTACCCGACTTGGCGGCACCCGATTTCCAGGCGGTGCCGGCAATGTCAAGGTGCGCCCAACGATAGGCCTTGGCAAACTTGCTCAGGAACACGGCCGCTGTGATCGCCCCGCCTTCGCGGCCGCCCACGTTGGCCAGGTCGGCGAAATTGCTCTTGAGGGCTTCGCCGTATTCGTCATCAACCGGCATGCGCCAAGCGGTGTCACCAGCTTGTTTGCCAGCATCCAGCAAGGCGTCAGCCAAAGCGTCGTCTTTCGAGAACAGGCCGCTGTGCTGGTTGCCCAGAGCGATCACGCAAGCGCCGGTCAGGGTGGCGATGTCCACCACAACAGCCGGCTTGAGGCGCTCGGCATAGGTCAAAGCATCGCACAAGATCAGGCGACCTTCGGCATCGGTGTTGAGAATTTCAATGGTCTGACCCGACATGCTGGTGACCACGTCGCCCGGCTTGGTGGCCGTACCGCTGGGCATGTTCTCGCAGGTGGGAATCAGACCGATCAGGTTGACCTTGGGCTTGAGTTCAGCCACGGCCCGGAAGGTGCCCAGCACGCTGGCTGCGCCCCCCATGTCGTACTTCATTTCGTCCATGCCCGCGCCAGGCTTGAGCGAGATACCGCCCGAGTCAAAGGTAATGCCCTTGCCCACCAGCACGATGGGGGCCTGAGCCTTGGGGGCACCGTTGTAGCGCAAGATGATGAACTTCGGCGGCTGCGCTGTTCCAGCGGTGACCGACAGGAACGAACCCATGCCCAACTTGGCAATGGCAGCGCGCTCCAGCACCTCGGCTTGCAGGTTTTTGAATTCCTTGGCCAGGCGCTTGGCTTCTTGCCCCAGGTAGGTGGGGGTGCAATGGTTGCCCGGCAGGTTGGCGCATTCACGCGCCAGGGCCACACCCGCTGCCACGCCCTGCCCTTGCTGAATGCCGTCCTTCACCGCTGCGGCATCTTGTTCGGTGCTGGCCAGGGTGACTTTGCTCAGGCGCGCCGCCTTGGGGGCACTGGGCTTGGTCTGGCGGTAAACGTAGGTCAGATCGCTGGCCGCCGCCACCAGGCCTTGGGCGTGAGCCGCCGTCAGCGTGTAGCCGCTGGCAGGCGCCACCACGGCTTGGGTGGTGCCCAACTCTTTGAGCACGCCCAGCCCTTTGGCCGCTGCGGCTTTGAAGGCCTTGGCCGACGTGTCGGCCGCCACAGCCAGCACCACGCGGGCCGATTTGACGCCCTGGGGCCGATGCGCGTACAGCGTGCGCCCGGTCTTGAGCTCGAAATCGTTGCCGGAGCGGGCATCTTTGATCAGGCTGTCCAGTGCGGGATCTTTGGTTTCCGACAGCTCTGGCGTCAGGATCAGCAGCAAAGAATCAGTGGTGGCCTGCGCCAGGGCCGAGCCCTGCGCCACGATCGAGCGAAAGTCCATGTCATGCACGTCCATAATGGACGGGTAGATTAGATCCAGACAATGTTATTCGATTCCTCTGTTCGCAAAGAGCTCTGGCGCAGTTTTATGGGCACCCTTGTGGTGCTTTTGACTGTGGTGCTGACGATGGTACTGATTCGCGTGCTGAGTCAGGCCACGGTGGGCGCGTTTGCCCCGGCCGATGTGGGCCTGATTCTGAGCTACACCCTGATCGGGCAGATGCCGGTCATGGTGGCGCTGTCGCTGTTCGTGTCGGTCATCATGGTGCTTAACCGCCTATGGCGCGAAAGCGAAATGGTGGTGTGGCAAAGCAGCGGCGCGCGCCAGTTCACCTTCTTGCTGCCACTGCTGCGCATGGCCTGGCCTGTGCTGGTCGGCGTGGCCATCCTGACGCTGATTGCCCGGCCCTGGGCCCAGGGCCAAAGCCAGCAACTGAAAGACCGCTTCGAGCGCCGTTCGGACATCTCACGTGTCGCGCCTGGGCAATTTCAGGCTTCGGCAGACGGCAGGCGGGTGTTTTTCATCGACAGCCACAGCGACGGCGAGCGCACCGGCAAAAACGTTTTCATGGTGATGTCAGAGAACGGCCAGGAAGCGGTGGTGACAGCCAAGGAAGGCCAGATCACAGTGGAAAAGAACCTGCGCTACCTGGTTCTGAGCCACGGCGAACGCACCCAGACCGACCTGGAAACGGGAGAAAAGGTGTTGTCGCGCTTTGCCCAAGCCAGGATTCTGGTGGGCGAAACGCCTGATGCCCAATCGGCTTCGCCCGATGTGCGCTCAATGCCCACGCTGGATCTGGTCTTATCACCCCAACTGCCACACAAGGCCGAACTGGTCTGGCGCCTGGGCCTGATTTGGGCTGCCTTCAACATGGTGCTGTCGGGCCTGAGCCTGGCTGCCGGCAGCGCCCGACGCAACAGCAACTGGTCGATGGTGTTTGCCTTGCTGGTGTTCGTGGTGTATTTCAATTTGCTGACCTTGACCCAAACCTGGGTGTCCAAAGGCAAGTTGCCCTGGCTGTCGGCCTTGTTGGTGGTTCATGGCGGCTTGACCCTGGCCGCGCTGGGCGTGACCTGGTGGCGCGATGGCGCAGCCGTGGGCCGCAAACCCTTCATCCGCAAGGCCGGACCGGTTTTGACCACCCTACTGAAGCGCTCTGACGGAGGTCGCGCATGAAGACCGTTCGTCGGCTGATTTACCGGCAGATCATCACCTATGTGCTGATGGTGGCTGCGGGCTTTTCTGCCCTGGCTTTTTTCATTGATTTTGTGGATGAGATGCAGCGGGTGGGCAAGAAGGGCTACACACTGCTGGATGCGGTGTGGGCCTGCACCTTGCTGCAAGGCTTTCACCTGTACGACCTGTTCCCCATTGCGCTGCTGATCGGCTCGATCATGGCCCTGGCGCGCATGGCGCAAACCTCCGAATTCACCATCTTGCGCACAGGCGGGCTGGGCCCAGGGCGAGCGCTCGCGTTACTGGCCACACTGGGCTTGGTCGGTGCCCTCATGGTGGCGATATTGGGTGACTGGGTGGTGCCGCGCACCGAGCAACGCCTGACCGTGCACCGCGCCAAGGTCAGCAACCAAAAAGGGTTGGATCTGGGGCACGGCGGCGCCTGGCTGCGCGAAAGGCGCGACGAGGCTCGGACAGGGGCACACAACATCACAGTCAATGTGGGTCAGGCCGATGGCCACGGTCAACTGGGCCTGATCCGCATTTTCGAGTTCGATGCCAAAGGCCGCCTGCTGCGCCGAATCAGTGCCCAGTCAGGCGAAATCGAATCGTTCAAAGACAACCAGGGTGTCAAAGGCTCCATCTGGCACCTTCAGGGTGTGACTGACGCCGTCTGGCACAACGAGGAAATGTTGTCTGAAGAGGCCGTGTTCAAGGCCGACCAACTGGTCACCGAAACCGAACGCCCCGCCCTGCAGTGGTACAGCAGCCTGACCCCCATGGTTGTGGCCGCATCGGTGCTGCCACCGGAAACCATGTCCACCCTGGCACTGTGGCGCTACACCGAGCACTTGGCCAACAACGCCCAAGCTGCGCAACGCTACGAAATGCAGTTCTGGAAAAAGGTGTTCTACCCGCTGGTGTGCTTCGTGATGGTGGGACTGGCCCTGCCCTTTGCCTACCTCCATGCACGCAGTGGGGGCATGAGCCTCAAGATATTTGGCGGCATCATGCTGGGCATCAGCTTTGTGCTGGTCAACCACATCAGCAGCCACCTGGGTTTGCTGCACCACTGGCAACCCTGGATTGCGGCGGTGGTGCCCAGCATCATCTACTTGTCCTTGTCGCTGGGCGCCTTTGTCTGGCTGGTTCGCTACCGTTAACTCGTGAACGACCTCATGAACACTTCCGGCATCTTGTTGTTTGCCCACGGTGCCCGCGATCCCGCTTGGGCGCGCCCGTTTCAAGCCGTGGCCACACGCTTGGCCCAACAGCAGCCCGGCACCCCCGTCAAGCTGGCCTTTCTGGAGTTCATGAGCCCCGACATCGCCCAGGCTGGCGCGGAGCTGGCTGCCCAGGGCTGCAGCCATGTCACCGTGGTGCCGCTGTTTCTGGGGGCAGGAGGCCATGTGCGCAAAGACCTCCCGGCTTTGCTGCAAACCCTGGGCACCCAATACCCTGGCGTCAACTGGACCTTGAGCCCGGCGGTGGGGGAAACCGAACTGCTGATCAATGCGCTGGCTGATTCGGCCCTGGCCCTGGCGCAGGGCACCGCCAGCCTGTTGAACGGCCCATCGGACTGAAGCCATGAACCTGCACCAGTTCCGCTTCGTTCAGGAAGCAGCCCGCCGCAACCTGAACCTCACAGAAACCGCCAAGGCGCTGCACACCTCCCAGCCCGGGATTTCCAAGGCCATTCTGGAGTTGGAAGAAGAGCTGGGCATTGACATCTTCGTGCGGCACGGCAAACGCCTGCGTCGCATCACCGAGCCCGGACTGAAGGTGTTGGAAGCGATTGACGTGATCTTGCGTGAGGTGGGCAATCTCAAGCGCATTGGTGATGAATACGCCATGCAAGACGCTGGCACCCTGTCGATTGCCACCACCCACACACAAGCCCGTTATGTGCTGCCTGAGCCCGTGGCTGCCCTGCGCAAGAAGTATCCCAAGGTGTCGATCAGTCTGCACCAGGGCACGCCCGAGCAGGTGGCGCAGATGGTGCTGGACGAAGTGGCCGACATTGGTCTGGCCACAGAATCGCTCAGCGACTTCCCAGACCTGATCACCCTGCCAGCCTATGAGTGGCATCACGTGGTGGTGATGCCCGCCCACCATCCGCTGGCGCAGGTGCCACGGCTCACGCTGGAGCAACTGGCTGCAGAGCCGCTGATTTCCTACCACCCATCGTTCACCGGTCGCAAACGCATTGACCAAGCCTTTGCGCAACGCGGGCTGCACCCCAATGTGGCCCTAGAAGCCATTGATGCCGATGTGATCAAAACCTATACCCGCTTGGGGCTAGGCATTGGGCTGGTGGCGGAGATGGCTGTCAAGGACGACCCCACCATGCAAAGTCAGACGCAAAGCGACCTGGTCTGGCGACCTGTGGGGCACCTGTTCGGGCCCAACATCGCTCGCATTGCGTTCAAACGGGGCGCATATTTAAGGCAGTTTGTTTTGGCGTTTGCCGAGCTGATTTCAGACCGGCTGACGCGCGCCATGATCTTGCAGGCCATTCGCAATCCGGATGACGCCAGCGCCCCTAGCGGCACCGATTACGGCTTGTGAGTCGGTGTGCTCGCTGGCTCGGGCGGGTCGATGTACAGATCGTCCAACTCCAGATCAAGACTGAGCACAGGCGCCATTTCAGGTAGAGCCTTCATGGGCAGCGTCGCCATCAGCGGCCGACCGTCATCGGCTGGCCCGTGATGCGACGACGACACCATGACATGGCCATGGTGTGCGGCACGACCGTGGTGATCATCTGTCAGGTCGCGCAAGATGGCGTACAGGAACAGCAGTTCACGATAGGCTGGCAGATCGAAGGTATACGACTCTGCGTCCTGACGCATGAGGGAGCGCTCCAACACCTCCAGCGCCTGATCCGGATCAGACCACAAGGCCTGCAAGCGCTCGATGATGCCGGGATAGTCTTTCAGCTCATGGCCATGACTGGGATCTGCATCCCAAAGCGGCGCATGGGCATTGAAGCGCAAATTGAAGTTCATGCGCGTGCGCTCGTAGTCGGTGCGCATACCCTGACACCGATAGATTTCCAGCAGTTTGAGGAACGGCATGGGGCTGCTGGCACTGGTCGTACGAATGTAGCCCTCCAGCACTTCAATGGCTGACTCGTCCTGCCCCAGCACCAGGAAAAACTCAGCCTGCTGCTCCAGGTCGATCAATTCATCGACCGACACATCACGCAAACGCTCTTTCGGCGCAGCCGATACAGGCGCGGCCGGCGCAGGCCGGTCCACCGGGGCCTTCACGGGCGCGGAAAAGGGCGGCTCGGCGTCCACCTCGGCCACCACGTCATCAATGCTGGACAGCAAGATGGCCGTATCGCCATCGTGGCGAGACAGATCTTCCATCTCCTCCGGGGTTCGGGAAGGCAACCACCCCGACTGCTCGGCCAAGGCTCGCCGCAACACCCGCTCACGCCAGACCAAAATCGCCATCAAAGCCGCCACAAGGGCAATCAGGCCGTAAACCACCCCCTGATTGCGTTCAGGCTGAGCCAACTTGCCCTGCAGTCCGGCAACGGCCTCACTGGCTCGATGGTTGTCGCGGGTTAATGCTTCCAGCCTCCGCTCGACTTGCTCCAGACGGTCTCGGTCACGAGCCAACTCCTCCGGGCTCGCATTCATAGCCTGCCAGATGGCTGAAGCAGCACGGCGTCGCTCTTGAAGCTCAGGGGAAGAAGCCTCTTCCTGAGGCAGCGGCACCGACAGGCCCTGAGCCATCTGCAGGTCAGGCGCCACAGCCGCCTCGGTCGCCACCGGGTCCAACTCCAGCCGAGGCACATCCCTGACCTCTGCTGAGGCAGGCTTCTTGGCCGGAGCCCGCATCTGTCGGGGCTCTGATTTTTTGCTGGCCTTGCCGTTTTTCGAGGGCTCCGTCTTCTCGCCACCGGTCAAGGAAAAGCTGGGGGCCTTGTGTCCCAAGCCGCTCGATCGCGAAATCGGATCGCGCACAGCGCGCAACGACGGAGCCCCCCGCGCGCCCACATGAGGCATGGCGTCGGAGGGGTCCTGCCCCGTTGCCGAGGCTGGCTGGCCCGGCACCACCGCCGCGCTAACCGGCGGCTGAACGTCGGGCGGATCGACCAGGCTGACCCACTTGCGCGTGATGCGCGACTGGCACCCCACCGTGAGGTACACGGTGACCACCGGCTCGTTGATCAAAGCCGTGGTGCGAATCTGCACCATGGGCGAAGCCGTGCGCCCCAAAGGGGCCACACTGTCGCGCACCGAAACCTGCACGGCAGAAGCTGCCAGTTTGTCGTCGCCAAACTGCACCTCAGCACGCACGCACTCGGGCAACAATTCCTCGCCCGACTCCAGGCGCACCGAGACCGACACGGACAGCGTGTCGCCCAAGATGGCTCGAGTAATGGGGCGCCCCAGCCCCATGCCACTGACTGGGCCAGACCATGCCCAGATCACCAGTGCGGCAGGAACCGCCAGTACGCCCCGCGTGAACTTATTCATGTGGGTGCTTCATTGACTTTGATTTTGACTCTAGCATGTGGTCCTTGTATTCCATTGGACGGGAAGCCCCCGGGAAACCCGCCAATTTGTGTTGGATTCACCACCCTCTGGCATGACCACCGAACTGCTGACCGAACGCCACGGCGCCACCCTGCTGATCACCCTCTCTGGCCCAGCCACCCGCAATGCCCTGGCTCGCCAGGTGTTCGCCGCGGGCATTGAAACACTGAACATGGCCGAGTCCAACCCCGAGGTCACAGCCGTGGTGCTGACCGGTGCGGGCGACCATTTTTGCAGTGGCGCCGATTTGCAGCATTTGAAGCAGCAGCGGCACAACCTGGCGGCACAAGGCGCACAGATCGAAGACTTTCACCAATGGATCGAAGCACTGCGCAGCTTCCCCAAGCCGGTGATTGCAGCCGTGGAAGGTGTGGCCGCTGGTGGCGGCATGGCTTTGGCCCTGGCCTGCGACCTGATCGTGGCTTCAGAAACTGCACGCTTTTGCGCCCACCCCACGCTGGCGGCCATGCCACCGGAAGGCGGCCTGAGCCACACCTTGGTGCGCACAGTGGGGCGCGCTCGTGCTCTCGAAATCATGTGGCACACGGGGAACGTGCCAACCCAGCAGCTTCAGCAGTGGGGCCTGGTGCAACGCCTCACTCCAACGGGCCAAGCCCAAACCCAGGCTTTGCGCTGGGCAGAAGAGCTGGGGCAGTTGCCGCCCAGCGTAATGGCCAGCATCAAGGAATTGGCCAACGACGCCGCCCTTTCGGCATTGCGTGCGCAGATGAATGCAGAAAAACAGCACGCCCCGATCAACCTGGCGCAAGGTCAGATTCCCGGCTTGATTCCAGATTGAGCGGATCAGGCTGCGGTTTGCAAGGCCGTTTCGCGCAAGCGACGAACAGCCACTTCAAACAGGTCAGCGGCCTGCTTGAGCACTTGAGGGTCGATGTCATCGCCCGCCATGCGCACCGTCAACATGCCTCGGTTCACGGTAAGCACCAGCATCAACTCGTCAGTCCACCAGGAGTTGGCGGCTTCTTCGAATGCCGCGATCAGGCTCGAATCGAGCCACAACTGCGACACCTCGACGGCATTGGACAAGATCACGAAGCGCTTGCCCAAGGTGGACGACTGAGGCGTATCCACCTGCGGATGCATGGCCAGCCAGCGCATTTCATCTGGCAAGCTGTTGTCGATCTGGGTCTGCATGTCATTGGTGAAACGGCTGAACACATCGGTTTCCAGCGTTTGCGCCAATGCCCGGGTCAGCATGACCACCTGCACATCGTGCGGCATGCTGGTTTCACTGCGAAAGCGCAGTTCTTTCCCAGGGATGTAGACCCGACGCTGCGAATCACCCCATTCGACTCGCCAGCCGCGTGTGGTTTCGACCACGTAGCCCGATACTCGCCCCGAGACATGCTTGAATGCGTGCCCTTCAGCCTTGGCCCAAGCTGCCAGCACACCACCCTGGTCCACCCCTTTCGAGGAAGATCCGATCCATTTCTTGATAGATGCAAACATGGCGCGCAACCCCTGCCCCAATTCTTATGAAAAGATCATAGTGGACTTTCAATAGCCTGACAGCCCTCGCGCACCCTGAAAGCACAACACCGGCTCAAGGCCGGTGTTGTGATTCAAATCAGCAAGCTGACAGTGAAGTCTGGGGGATCAGTGAGCCCACAGCCACATCTTGGTGCCTTGCATGTCGATGTTCTTGATTTCCAGCGAGCCGTAGGACTTGTCGCTGTTGCCGTTTTTGATCGAGTCGATCTTCACAGTTGGGGTCAAACGCCGATCAAGCTTTGCGTTGGGAAACGCGAACTGAACAGCATCTGCTCCGCCATTTTCTGGGTCATAAACGGGCACGCCAGTCGAATTACCAAAAGCGTCGTAGGTATCGTACAGCAGCTTATTGGCCTGTTTGATAGCCTGAACCGAGCCCACGTACGGAGTCATGGATGTGATTGTGGAACTCACCAGCGTTTCACCGTTGATCACGTCAATGGTCTGAACAAACAGACCAGTAATGTGGATACCGTTGAAAGACACAGAACCGCCGGTGGCGTCAGTGTCAGTCCACTTGAAAGAACCGATATTGATGTTCAGGTCACCGCCGATGGTCACGCCATCTTGACCGGTCACCGCACTCAGCTCAGCATCATCAACCACGGCTGCCGCGTGAACGGACACACCCAACAAGGACAGGGCTGCTGCAGCCACAATGCTCTTGATCTTTTGCATGCTTCTCTCCACTCAATCTTGAAAGGCCACTCTTTTTGAAACACCTGGCAGGCCATCGTTCTAAGTCTTGCGACTTGCCGGGCTTGTCAAGTTGAGTGAACTGTAGAGAGAGCGGGCGCCCCCACCGTATCGCGTTTACCTTAGGCCTCCGCATGGCAGGGCATATTTCACGCAAGTTTTTGGCGCAAAAATATCACGCCAATCACAAACCAAACAAAACCACAAGAGCACTTTCACCACCAACATCACCACACACCCCACCCAGCATGAGGGGGCGCTCGCGGATTGATCCTGGACTCGGTAAAAACGCGTAGCGGAAAAATTTGGCCTGTCCGGAGGGACTCGAACCCCCGACCTATTGCTTAGAAGGCAATTGCTCTATCCAGTTGAGCTACGG
>CAYVOP010000107.1:0-11999 GCA_964453105.1 uncultured Aquabacterium sp.
AGGTGCACGGCCTGATTGGCCCCAACGGCGCGGGCAAGACCACCTTTTTCAATGTCATCACCGGGCTGGTTCCGTCTGATCAAGGGCAGTTTGAGTTGGCCGGGCGAACGTACAAGCCCACTGCCGTTCACAAGGTGGCCAAGGCCGGCATTGCGCGCACCTTTCAGAATATTCGCCTGTTTGCCGAAATGTCGGCGTTGGACAATGTGCGCGTGGGGCGCCATGTGCGCACGCACGTAGGCTGGTGGCAAGCGGTGCTGCGCACGCCAGCGTTCAAGCGCGAAGAGGCGCAGATCAAGGCCGATGCCATGGCCCTGCTGGACTTTGTGGGCCTGGCGCACAAGGCGCATCAAACGGCGCACACCCTGAGTTATGGCGACCAGCGTCGGCTGGAGATCGCCCGGGCTCTGGCGACCGAGCCCCAGCTGCTGGCGCTGGACGAACCCGCCGCCGGCATGAACGCCACAGAAAAGGTGCAATTGCGTGAATTGATTGAGCGCATTCGGCAGCAAGGCCGAGCGGTGCTGTTGATTGAGCACGATGTGAAGCTGGTCATGGGCCTGTGTGACCACGTGACGGTGTTGGACCAAGGCAAGCGAATTGCTTGTGGTCACCCCGCACAGGTGCAGCGCGATCCGGCCGTGATTGCAGCCTATTTGGGAGCAGGCCATCAGGCCGTGCCGACCGCATGAATGCCATGTCGAGGAATGTGATGGGTGAGCCCTTGTTGTCTGTTCGGCAGTTGAGTGTGTCGTATGGTGGCATTCAGGCTGTCAAGAACCTGAGTCTGGATCTGTACCCGGGCGAGCTGGTTAGCCTGATCGGTGCCAATGGCGCGGGCAAGACCACCACACTCAAGGCCATTTGTGGGCTATTGCAGCCGGCAGTGGGTGATGTGTCTTACCAGGGGCGTAGCCTGAAGGGGCAGGGCGCCTGGGAGCTGGTATCGCAAGGCTTGGTCATGGTGCCGGAAGGCCGCGGCATCTTCACGCGGATGACCATTGAAGAAAACCTGCGCATGGGTGCCTACCTGCGCCGCGATGCCGATATTGAAGCCGACATCGAAGCCATCTACACGCGTTTTCCGCGCTTGAAAGAGCGTCATCGCCAGTTGGCGGGTACCTTGTCTGGCGGCGAGCAGCAAATGCTGGCCATGGGGCGGGCCTTGCTGGCCAAGCCCAAGTTGTTGTTGCTGGATGAGCCCTCGATGGGCCTGGCGCCCATCATGGTCGAACAAATCTTCCAGGTGGTGCAGGACGTGTCCCGCCAAGGGGTGACCGTGTTGCTGGTGGAGCAGAACGCTCACCGCGCGTTGGAGTTGGCCGATCGCGCCTATGTGCTCGATTCGGGCGAGATGGTGCTGTCGGGCCCCGCAGCGGAGTTGCTGCGCGACCCGCAGGTGCAGGCCGCGTACCTGGGGGCTTGAGTGAGCGCCAGGGTAGGGGCAGGCGGCTGTTGCGCCTGATCAGGCCAGTGCAGCCTTGATCTTCTCGGCCAAAGCCTTCAGATGGGTTTGGTCGGCCATGGTGGTGGCATGTGGCCGGCGCAGGTCGGCAATCGAACCTGGAATGACATGGATGTGAAAGTGCGGCACGGTCTGGCCAGCGCCTGGACCGTTGAGCTGCATCAGCACCACCCCTTCGGCCCCCAGGCCCTTTTTCTGGGCGTTGCCAATCTTGCGCACGGTGGCCATGCAGGCGGCTGCGGCAGTGTCTGAGAGTTCAAAGATCGTGGTGGCGTGCTCTTTGGGGATCACCAGGGCATGCCCATCGGTCTGGGGCATGATGTCCATGAAAGCCAGGGTGTGCTCGTCTTCATGCAGTTTGATGCAGGGGATCTCGCCGCGCAGAATCTTGGCAAAGATGTTGTTCGTGTCGTAGGACATTCGAGGCTCCGGTCTGGTCGGTCAGTGTTTGTCGGCTTCGCTGGTGAAAGCGTCGGCGTAGAAGTATTCTGCAGGCAAGCCTGCTTGGGCCACCAAATCGCGTTGGGCCGATTGCACCATGATGGGCGCGCCACAGGCATACACCTCGTGGCCAGACAGATCGGGCAAGTCCTGCAGCACGGCCTGGTGAACAAACCCGGTCCGCCCGCTCCATTGGTCTTCCGGTTTGGCGTCAGACAGCACCGGCACGTAGCTCAACCAGGGCAGGTCGGCAGCTTGCTGTTGTGCCCATTCGTGCAGATACAGATCAGCCTTGCTGCGGCAACCCCAGTACAAACGGGTGGGGCGGGTGATGCCCGCGTGCCGCATGTGCTCGACGATGGACTTGATGGGCGCAAAGCCCGTGCCCGAAGCCAGCAGCACGATGGGGCGATCAGAGTCTTCACGCAGGAAGAAGGTGCCGAAAGGCCCTTCCATGCGCAAGATCTCCTTTTCCTTCATGGCGCCGAACACGTGGTCGGTGAACTTGCCGCCGGGCATGTGGCGCAGGTGCAGTTCGATGCCGCCGCCGTCTTTCAAAGTGTGGGGAGCGTTGGCCATCGAATAGCTACGGCGGGCCCCGTCTTTCAAGATGAACTCGACGAACTGACCAGCGCGGAAGCCGAAGCTGTGGGTGGCAGGCAGTTGCAGCTTGAGCACGATGACGTCGGGGGCCACACGCTCCAGCGTGGTCACCCGGGTGGGCATTTTCTGCACGGCGAAATCGCCCAGCCCGACCACCTGGCGTGCTTCGATGACCAGATCGGTTTGCGGTGAGGCACAGCAGGTCAGCAGGTAGCCCGCGGCTTCTTCCTCGGCGCTGAGGGCTTTGGCCTGGTGGGCGCCGTGAATCACGCGGCCTTCGACCAGTTTGCACTTGCAGGAGCCGCAGGCCCCATCCTTGCAGCCATAGGGCAGCCCGATGCCGGCATTGAGGGCGGCGCTGAGCACGGTCTCATCGCGCTGCATGGTGAATTCGCGACCACTGGGTTGAATGTGGACGGCAAAGCTCATGGAATAGACCTCTGAACAGGGAAAATAGGCAGACCGAGATTTTCGCTCAAGACCTGCTGTTGCCATGTACAACCCCCAGCCTTCCCGTTTGTCCCAGTTCAAACGCCCACGAGTTTTGATTGTGGGCTGTGGCGATGTGGGGCAGCGGGCTGCCCGATTGATGCGCGGCACCTGCCGTTTGCTGGCCCTGACCTCGCAGCCTGAGAGGGTGTCCCAATTGCGTGAACAGGGTTTGGTGCCCTTGGTGGGCAACCTGGATGAACCGGCCACCTTGGCTCGCCTGGCGGCTTTGGCGCCGTATGTGCTGCATCTGGCGCCGCCCCCGAACACGGGGGGCACTGACACTCGTACCGCTCACCTCATGCAGGCCTTGGGTCGACGCGGTGCCACGCGGGCCTTGGTTTATGGCAGCACCACCGGGGTGTATGGCGATGCGCAGGGCGCGCGCTTTGACGAGACGCGAGGCGTCAGTCCCAGCACCCCCCGTGCCCGGCGCCGGGTGGATGCCGAGGCGCGAGTGCGCTGGTTTGGGCGTCAGCATCCGGGGGCTCGGGTCAGCATCTTGCGCATTCCGGGCATCTATGCGCCTGACCGTGAGGGGGGGCACCCGCGTGACCGCGTGGCCAAAGGTTCCCCGGTGCTAGTGGCGCAAGACGATGTCTACACCAATCACATTCATGCCGACGACCTGGCGCGCATTTGCGTGGCTGCTTTGTGGCGGGGCAAGCCCGGGCGCGTGTTGCATGCCAGCGACCGCACCGAGATGCGGATGGGGGACTACTTTGACTGGGTGGCCGACCGCTACGGCTTGCCTCGCCCGCCGCGCATCACGATGGACGAAGCCCGTCGCACAATGACGGTGATGCAATTGTCGTTCTGGTCCGAGTCTCGTCGTCTGGTGAACGATCGGCTGTACGCCGACCTGCGCTTGTCTTTGCGCTACCCCACGGTGAAGGAGGGGCTGGGTCAGGATTGAGGGGCGGGCGTCTTGGGCTTGAATTTGCAGCATGGCGCCACGCTGCATTCCCAGCAACGGGGCTTGCGTGCCTGGCAGATGTAGCGACCATGCAGGATCAGCCAATGGTGGGCGTGGAGCCGAAACTCATCAGGCACGCGCTTGAGCAACTTCAGTTCGACTTCCAGCGGAGTTTTGCCCGGCGCCAGCCCCGTTCGGTTGCCCACGCGGAAGATATGGGTGTCGACCGCCATGGTGGGCTCGCCAAAGGCCACGTTCAGCACCACGTTGGCCGTTTTTCGGCCCACGCCGGGTAGGGACTCGAGAGCCTCGCGGGTGCGCGGCACTTCGCCACCATACTGGTCCAGCAAAATGCGACAGGTTTCCAGCAGGTGCTTGGCCTTGCTTTTGTACAGGCCGATGGTCTTGATGTAATCGCACAAGCCATCCAGCCCCAGATCGAGGATTTGCCGGGGCGTATTGGCCACCGGGAACAAGCGGCGCGTGGCCTTGTTCACCCCCACGTCGGTGGCCTGGGCCGACAGCAGCACGGCTGTGAGCAGCTCAAACGGGGTGCTGTATTCCAGCTCGGTTTCAGGGTGCGGGTTGGCCGCCTGAAGGGTGGCAAAGAAGGCGTGGATGTCGGCGGCTTTCATGGCCCGCAAGTCTAGCGGTCACGAAGGGTCACAGCAGCACGATGCTGTCGCTCAGTTCGTTGGGGTTGTGCCGGTTGGTTCGCAGAGGGTAGTGCTTGTGCAGCAAGTCGCCCACCTGTTCAATGGCCGTTTGCAGCCCTTGTTCCATATTGTGCTGGGCCAGATGCACAGAGAGCTGCCCCACCAACTGCTCCCAGTGGTCGATCTGTTCAAGGTGGTGCATCAGGCCACGGTCGGCCAGCACCTCGATGCGACGGTCGGCCAGCAACAAATAGATCAGCACGCCGTTGTTGTGTTCGGTGTCCCACACGCCCAGCTGGGAGAACAGTTCCACCGCTCGTTGACGCGGGGTCACGCCGCGCCACAACTGGGCCGGGCTCAGGCTGGCTTCCACGCACACGCGCAATTCGCCCAGGTGGCGGGCTTCGCTGGCGCGAATGCTTTGCTCCAGGCGTTGACGGGCTGCTGCGGGGAGCAAGCGCCGGGTGTTGCTCACATCCAGGCTCAGGTGCTTGAACCAGCGTGCCAGTGGGCTAGGGGCTTGATGGGTAGGGGTGCGCATGGCCGGTTTGTTCTTTCACCATCTGCCGGAGGCGCCGCCGCCCCCGAAGTCGCCCCCGCCGCCCGACGAGAAACCACCGCCGCCGGAGCCACCGCCCCAACCGCCACCCCCCCAGCCGCCGCCCATCGGTGGGCCGCCCCAGCCGCCACGCCCGCTGTTGCCGAAAGCCAGGGAGAGGATGAACACCACCACCCAACCGATGGCGCCCAGCACCAGGCTGCTGGTGATCAGGCCGATCAAGCCGCCGCCAATCAGGCCGGTGAAGGCCGCGGCCCCTTTGCGCCCGAATAAGGCACCGAGCACGCCGTTGAGCAGGGGAATGCCCACCAGTGCGAAGATCAGCCATTGCTCCCAGTTCAGGGCGCGGGCTTTGCGTGTCGAACGGTGCTCGTCAGGCAAGGGCAGGGCTTCGCCTTTGATGCGGCTGGCTAGATGGTCGATGGCGGCATTCAGTCCGCCAGCAAAGTCGCCAGCACGGAACGCAGGGGTCATCACCCCGTCGATGATGCGTTTGGCGGCCAGATCAGGAATAGCGCCTTCCAGGGCTTTGGCTACTTCAATGCGCATGGCCCGATCTTGCTTAGCCACCAGCACGATGAGGCCATCGCCCACATCCTTGCGTCCGATTTTCCAGGTGTCGCCTACGCGTTGGGCATAGGCGGCAATGTCTTCCGGCTGGGTGCTCGGCACCATCAAGATCACCACTTGCGAGCCCAGCGTGCGTTCCAGGTTCGTCAACTTGGCTTCCAGGCTTTGGCTTTGCTCAGCCGTCAGGGTGCCGGTCTGGTCGATCACGTGGGCCGACAGGGCGGGAATGGCTTGCAGATCCTGGGCTTGCACCACAAACGGGCAAACCCAGGCCAGCAACGCCAGCCAGACAGTCCACATCAGGCGCAAGGCCGGTGCCATGGCTTACTTCTTGTTGAAGTCCACCACGGGTGGGGTGGCGATCTGAGCTTCGTTCTGCACGGTGAAGTTCGGCTTGGTCTGATAGCTGAACATCATGGCCGTCAGGTTGGTGGGGAAGCTGCGGGCCAGCACGTTGTAGTCTTGAACCGACTTGATGTAGCGGTTGCGCGCCACGGTGATGCGGTTTTCCGTGCCTTCCAGTTGCACGCGCAGGTCCTGGAAGCCCTGGTTGGCTTTCAGATTGGGGTAGTTCTCGCTGACCACCAGCAAGCGCGACAGGGCGCCGCTCAACTCGCCCTGGGCCTGTTGAAACTTGTTGAAGGCCTCGGGGTTGTTCACCAACTCTGGCGTGGCCTGGATGCTGGTGGCCTTGGCGCGGGCTTCCACCACCTTGGTCAGCGTTTCCTGCTCGAAATTGGCCTCGCCCTTGACCGTGGCCACGATGTTGGGCACCAAGTCGGCGCGGCGCTGGTATTGGTTCAGCACTTCCGACCAGGATGCCTTGGTTTGCTCGTCGAGGCGTTGGAAGTCGTTGTAGCCACAGCCGCTCAGGGTGAGGGTGGCGGTGCCGGCTACCAGGATGGCAGCCAGGCGGGTGCGAGTGGCGCGTGCAACGGTCATTCGTCGTCCTTTCGATGGAGGGGGCCTGACTTGGTGTCAGGCCGCAACGACAGGATAAATCAGGTCGACGGCGCCGATTTCAAGAGGGGACGAGAGGCAGGCGAGATCAGGCCGCGCAAGCAGGCAGATCGTGGCAGGACAGCACCTCGTGGCTACGCGAACGAGGGTAGCGGTCGCGCACGATTTGCACAGCGCCCAAGGGCGTGTCGGCCAAGACTTTGAGAACGCGTTTGACGGCGCGTTGCGACGGGTCGATCACGACCAGGGCCGACACTTCGAAAATTTTCAGGGCAGGTTCAATGGCGAGGTTCATCAAGGCGCGCATCGCGGTACTCCATTTCGTGAGTGCGGAGTACCTCTGGCGGGACCCTCGCTCACCCCAACAGCATGCATTTTGCGGGCCAGCTATGACAGGGGAATGACCCCTGATCAAGGGAATACTCGGGGGGCGATTGCGGCCTTCCCGCCACTATTTCACTTCGCGCGACGCGTGCGTGCCTGCCAGCCAAGGGCCCCCAGGGCGGCCAGCATCAGGGCCAGGCTCTCGGGTTCTGGAACGGCCGGAATGGTTCGTACCGATTGGATCGCCAGCATGGAGGTTTGGCCCCAGTCGTTCATGTCGGCCACGGCCCAGGTCAGGTAGGCCGACGTCGACTGGGTGAAGGTGTAGTTGAAGCTCTGCCAACCGGTTTGCAGTAAATCGGAGTCAATCCCGGTAGGCTGGTTGGCTGCATCGGCATGGGCCAGGGTGAACACCCGAGCTTGGTTGCCGAGTTCGCTGATGATCAGCCAGGCGGTATCGGGCATGTCGCGGTCACGCGAGAGCAGGTTCCATTGGAATTGCAGCGTGTCACCCGCTTGTACCGACACGCGCTGCCGTGCAGCCGAGCCTTCCACGAGCGATACGGTGTGGTCTAGCGGGTCGAGTTCCAGTTCGGCTGGGGACACCATGGCCATGCTGGTCAGGCCACCGGGGGCTTCCACATCGACAGCCGTGTTGCCAGACAGGTTGTAGGCGCCGTCCACCGCGCCCATGTCGTCGGCACCCTGGGAGGCCGTGGTCAACACCATGGCTCGGGGGGCAATCAACTGCAAGCCCAGGGTGTTGGCCGACGTTTGCACCGACACGTCTCCAAGTGTTTGCCAACCAGCTAGCCCATTGGTGCCCCCGATGAATTGGCCATTGAATACGCCAGCGTGTGCCGACAGGCCCAGGGTGGACAAGAGCATGGCCGTAGCCATTTGCATCGCATGTTTTTTCATGTTACTTCCAATCAATGTCAGGGATGGCTTCACAGGCCCAGGTCGCGACCAGGAACGATCTGGTTCAAGGCCACACCTTTGAGCAGAACCAGGGCGCGTGGCAGGGTGCCGCCCGCGCTGCCGTCGGCATCAACCTGCACTTGCGTGCCGGCATTGGTGCTGACCAGGCGGACATAGCCCTGGCTCAAAGCGGTGGCGGGGTTCGCGCCGATGGAAGCCAGTAGGGCGTTCAAATCCAGGCGGTCGGTGCCTGGGGTGAAGTCGGTGATGGTGTCCAGTCCATCGCGAATCGACTGGTAGACAAACACGTCGCGGCCGGCACCGCCCGTCAAGGTGTCGCTTTGCTCGCCGCCGGTGATGACGTCGTCACCGGCTGTACCCGAGATCGTGTCGCGACCGGTCGAACCATTGATGGCTTTGAGCAGCGACAAGCCGATGACGACCGGGTCATGGTCAGACGAGCGGTAGGGTGTGGCGCTGTAGTAATCGGGTCCGCAGGTGGCGCAAGCGGGCTGCTTGAATTCAAGGTTGTAGTCAATGATGGAAGGTTCATCGGCGTTCACATGCCAAACCTGGGCGCCGGTTACCACGGCGTTGGCTTCGGGGGTGGCGATGGCGTGGTCCAGCGAACCGGCTTCGCCATCGAACACGTAGGAGTAGTCAAACGCGTTGAAACGCTTGGCCAGATCCACATAGCCGTTCGATGTGAATTCGTAGACTGGGTCTTCCATGCCGTAGGCATTGAAGTCGCCCAGCAAAACAGCACGGGCGGTGCCGCTGCGGGTCTGCAGGTCAGACACGAAGGAGCGCAGAGCCTGAGCTTCAATCACGCGAGCAGCATTGAAACAGCCTTGACCATCGCCCTGGTCAAGATCGGCGCCCGCTGCACCCGAGCAGCCCTTCGACTTGAAGTGGTTGACCACCACATTGAAGGTTTCGCCATTCGCCGCCGCAAAGGTTTGGGCCAGAGAGGGGCGCTTGTGCGAGGGGTCGATGTCGCTGATCGCGGTGCCCACGAGGCTGAGCACCGCAGGCTTGTAGATCAGGCCCAGCTTGATCGCATCGGTGCCCACGCCGGTGCTGGGGTCTGCAACCGTGGCGTAGGTGCCTGCGCCCATTTGCTCGTTCAGGCCCGCCACCAGGTTGGCGATGGCTTCCGCATTGTTTTGCAACTCCATCAGGCCAATCACGTCCGCATTCAGGGCCTTCAGTTCGGCAATCAGCTTGGTGCGCTGGCGGGTGAATTCGGCAGACGAATCGGCACCACGGCAATCAGAGGTGGTGCCCGATGGCGCGCAGCCCTGGCCGCTCAGGCCGCTGGCCGTCTTGCCGTCGCCAAAGGTGGTGAAGTAGTTCAGCAGGTTGGCGCTGGCCACGCGCACATTGCCCCCCACAGGCAGTGGGGCCGCAGTACGCTGGGTGACCCGTGTGAAGTTGACCGCCGTGGTGGGGTGGGTCTTGTAGCTGCCCGCACCCGTGTTGTCGCTGGTGGCCAGACCGTAGTCGATCACGCCGGTCAGGCTGTCGAGGGTGTCGCCCGCACGCAAGGTGTTGTCCGTGCCGATGTAGGGCGTCGGGTTCGGGTTCTGGATGGAGTTGCCGTCATCCAACAGAATCTGGCGCTGCGCATTGGCTTGCGTCAGCGCGGTGGCATCGACCGAGCCGGGGCGGAAGGCGTTGGTGGGCTTTTCCAGGCGGCCGCCGGCTGACAGCGTGACTTGGCCATAGCGGCCTTGGAAGTAGTTTTGCGAGGCCGTCAACTGGGTGTTGATGGTGACCAGCATGCCCTCCACGCGTTCCAGTTCCGCTGCGGTGGCGGGCAGGGTGATCACGGTGGGCGTGATCGAGTGACCAGCGCTCAGTACTGACACATTGCTCACGCCGGTGAGCTCGGTCACCGGGCGTGCTGCCGTGGTGGCGTTGGTGGCCGCGCCGGCATTGAATTCGGTCACCACGCCGGTGAGCTGGATCAGCTGGCCAGCCGACACGGTCGGGGCGGTGCCCGTGTACACGAACACGCCGTCAGAGGTCTGAACCAGGCCATCGCCCACTGGGTCTTGCAGGAAGAAGCCGTTGTTGTTGACACGCGTGACCACCCCACTGGTGCTGACGGTTTGCCCGGCGTAGGTGCTGGTGTGGCCGCTGCCCTGGATGTCGAAAATCGACACTGACGGGGTCACTGGGGCTGCCGTGCAGGTGCCCAAGGGCGCGGCGACGTTGCGTGGGGTGGGTGCCGCCGTGCTGAAATCGCTGGCGTTGTTGTTGGTGTCTGTGCAACCACCGAGGCCCCGTGCAGCAGCCAGGGTGTTCGAGGGGGCTGGTGTGGCGCCGCTGCCTTCATAGGCCGATGCGGTGGTGCCAAAGCCCACGAAGTCTTCCACCGAGGCCGTGTTGATGCCCGCACCACTCAAGGCGGTGGTGGCGCGCACCAGGGCCACCTTGCCGGCGGTGCCGCTCATCGCGATGGTGCCTGTGGCATCAGGTGTCGGCAGCGCGGTGGTGCCGCCAGTGCCGGCGGCCTGCTGAACCAGGTAGTACTGACCAGGCTGCAGCACGGCATTGGTCAAGTTGGTGACTTGCCAGGTCGTGCCTGTGGCCGACGCGTACTGAACCGACCAACCCGCCAAACTGACTGCGGCATTGCCCGCATTGAACAGTTCAACGAAGTCGTTCTTGTAGGTGGCGCCCGAGTTGCCGCCGCCGCCGTACACCTGGCTGATCACCACGCCGGTGGATGAAGCCTGCGCACACATCGAAGCCAGAGCCAGGGCCATGGCTGTGGCAAACGGAGTCAAAGATCGGGGGGCGATACAACGTGGCATGACAACTGTCCTTGGATCAAAGCGATCCGGTCAGTGTCGTCAAAGCGTGTTGCACGCAGATGGGTGGGCCGCATCGAATCGCGTGGATCGATCGGCTCAATCTCGTGGCAGTTCGCGTGGCGGCTGGGGCTGTGGTGTGATCGATTCAGACCACAGGTGTCTTCACATCAAATCGTCTGGCGGCGAGCGCGGGCACGAGCCAGGGCGGCCTCGATCACGGCACGTTTCTGATCCAACTGGGCCGGTTCTGTCAGCCGGGATGCTTCGGCCAGGTTGGCCAGTTTGTGCTCGGCCTTGGCTTGCAAGCGTGCGTCGTTGTCGGCTTTGGCTTGCGCAATGCGAATGGTGCGGAAAGCGTGGCGATCGCGGGCCTCATCGGCTTGAGTGGGGCTCCAGGCGGCCCAGGCTGTGGGCGCGGGGGCGGCTTCGTGCGCGGGAACCAGCGAAATGCAATCCACTGGGCACACGGGAATGCACAACTCGCAGCCCGTGCACTGGTCTTCCACCACGGTATGCATGTGCTTGGGGGCACCGATGATGCAGTCAACCGGGCAAGCCTTGATGCACAAGGTGCAGCCAATGCACCAGCCCTCGTCGATCACGGCGAGGTAGCGCGGGCCTTCAAGACCAAAATCAGGATTCAGTGGGGCGGCAGGCAGACCAGTGGCTTCAGCCAGACGCTGGATGCCTTCTTCCCCGCCGGGGGGGCATTGATTGATGCCGGCCTCACCCTGGGCGATGGCCTGGGCATAGGCGGCGCAGTCAGGGTAGCCGCAGCGGGTGCACTGCGTTTGAGGCAGGAGAAGGTTGATCTTGTCGGCGTCCAGCATAGGCGCCGCAGTCTACAACCTTCCCCGCTTCCAGCTGGCTTAGCGGGCCTTGGAAGACGTCTTGGTGGCAGGCGTCTTGACCGCAGAACGGGCCGACACGCGAGCCAGTTCGTTGTGCGCGTAAATGAAGGCCTTGATTTCCGGATAGGCCATTTCGCGCCAGCGGCGGCCAGAGAAGATACCGTAGTGGCCCGCGCCCTGAACCACATAGTGTTGGTGGCGGCCCTTGGGAATGCCGGTGCACAGGTCGTGCGCGGCTTCAGTCTGGCCTGCGCCGGAAATGTCGTCCAGCTCGCCTTCCACCGTCAGCAAGGCGGTGGTTTTGATGTCTTGCGGACGCACCAGTTCAGCTTCGCCTTCCGGGTTACGAACTTCCCAGGTGCCATTGACCAGCGCGAAGTCCTGGAACACGGTCTTGATGGTGTCCAGGTAGTACTCGGCTG
>CAYVOP010000108.1:0-11838 GCA_964453105.1 uncultured Aquabacterium sp.
CCCAGCTTGCGCAAGATTTTTTGAACGTGGTTCTTGACCGTCAGCGCACTGATGCCCAGCTTTTCGCTGATCTGCTGATTGCTGAGCCCATCGCGCACCCACAGCAAGATTTCGCGCTCACGCTCCGTGATGGGCGTGATGCGCTGATACGGTGTGCTCAAAACCTGGTGCATGGTCGTGGTGCGCACGGGCACCATCTGGCGCTCGGTCACGCACACGCGCTGATAGGTCAGATGCACACAGGGCAACAACATGTCGAGCGCCGCCACCGCATCATCGCTGTAATGAGTGCGCGGCTGAGCGAACAGGAAGAAGCTCTCGATTTCATCGGGCCGGCCCGGGCGGGTCACGCCGTGAACCAGCAACTGCTCAAAGCCCAGGTTCATCAAGGTCGACCAGACCGGGTGCTCTGACGCCAGTTCGGCCATGTCCAGCCGACAAGACTGTTGGCGGGTCCGTTTCCAGGTCTGCAAGGCGGCACTCATGATCTCCGAGCGCGCATCTTTGAGCTCGTCGATCACATCGGGGGGAACTGGAATGCTGTTGAAGATGTCGAACACCACGTCACGCTGCTCGCGGTCATAGGCGCCGCACACGCTGACCTTGTGGGGCAACCAACGCTGCAGATCCCCTTGGCTCCACATGAAGAACTGGTGGCGCCGACGCACCTGCGGTGCCGCTTCGATGATTCGAAGAAGGCACTCAGACTGCTCGGGTGCGATGTGTTGGTGTGACATGTTGGTTGGGCTTGATAGCGCGATCAGTCTATGCAGCTTGAATGACGGTTTGTTGACGATTTCACGTTCAACGGGGCCGAATGGGGGGTTGCCCCTGCTCGAAGCGCCAGGCTTCGTAAGAGTCCACGCCATCCGGACCACGCAAGGGGCGCCCCTTGGCCTGGCTGTAGACCCCCTTGATCCCGGGGCCTTCGCGAATCAATCCCCAGGAACGACCTGTCATGGGGTCGGGCCACAAGCGGCGCAAGTGCCGCACCGTGTGCCCTCGGCGGCCATCGTCCAGCAGTTCTGCCCAACTGGTCGGCAAGCGCTTGGGCTGCCCATCGGGCGCTTGCTCATAGAAGGCGTCGATGGCCAGGCGAATTTGCTCGCCCCGAAAAGCCAACTCCATCTCCTTCTGACGACGCGACTCCATCATCCAATGCTGGCCCAGCGCGGCCAGCACGATCGAGCTGATGGCCACCCACCACAAAATCATCAAATAGGTGAACCCATGCTGACGGGAAGGCAAAGGTGGCGCACGCATGACCGACTACCAGGTGTTGAAGGCGGAGCCATCCTGGGCTCGCACTGAAGCACCACTGCGCACATCGGCCATGCGACCGGTCACGGCGCTGTCAGGCGGAGGAGGCAGCATCAACCAACTGTCGCGCCGGCCGGTGATGGGGTCTTGCGGAATCTGGCGCAAGTAGCCTGCCTTGACCATGTCGTCCAGCGAGTCGGGGTAGCGCCCTTTGTCTGCCGCGTACTTGTCAATCGCATCGCGCATGGTGTTGAGCGAAGTCCGCAACGTGGCTTCACGGGCGTTGTCAACCGAACGCTGATAGCGTGGCGCAACCAAGCTGGCCAGCAAGGCGATGATGGCCAGCACGACGATCAACTCAATCAGGGTGAAGCCCCTGTGCTGGCGCTTCACCATCGGCGATAAGGTGTGCCGTCCAGGCTCACCCCCTCCGTGTTGGCGTACACGTCGAACACATCAGCGCCGGGTGCCGGCGCATCGGGCGGGCTGGCGTAGCTGCGCAGGCCCCAGGTCTGGGCCGCAGGCACATCGGCCGGCGCAAACGGGTCGCGCGGCAAGCGCCGCAAAAAATAGATGCGCCCGGCCTTTGGCGATGACACATCGGGCACGCCATTGACCAGCACCAGCAAGTTGGGCGGGTAGCCGCTTTGCTCGGCTTTGCGCTCAATGCGCCCCTGATCGGAAGCATGCTTGTAGTCGTCGATGGCCATGCGCAAGGTGCGCAAGGCCTGCCTCAACTCGGCTTCTTGTGCCCGCTTCTTGCTCATGGCCGCCAAAGGCATGGCGGCGCTGGCCAGAATGCCGACCATCATCACCACGATGACTATCTCCAGCAAGGTGAAGCCACGCTGATCAACGATCGTTGAGCTCATTCGCTTCCTCGCTCGGAACATCAGCAGGCTGCGCGGCACGCGGGTCGCGTATGCGAATCAGCCATGGCGCGCCACCTGCGTCGAGCGACACCGCCGTTTCCGTGCTGGGCTGCGCGGCGCGCACCGACAGGGTCACGGCCTTGCTGCCACGAGGCGGCACTTCGACCGGCACACGCCCGCCGGAGGCTTTGGCATCGGCCGCGTCCAGCACGCCAGCGTCATACACCACGGCAGTGTTGAGCGGCTCAGCCATGGGGTTGTAGACCGTGACCTGGAATGAGGCGCCCGAGAGCACCTCGTCAGGCCCGCTGACGCGGACCACCTGGGCATTGGCTGCCGCACCGGGCACCCCTGCCGCCACAGGCTGCGCACGCGAAGCACCCGGCGCGCCCACGCCGGGACTGGAACTGGCCTGGCCGCTTTGAATGAACAAGGCCGGAGCGCCTGGCTGGGCTTCGGTGCCAGACGGCATGGCCGATCCGGCTGCGGCGGGCTGCGTGAGGTTGCGCACAATGTGCGGCGTGATCAGCAGCACCACTTCGGTCTTGTTGTGGCTGTCGGTGGTGGTGCCAAACAAGCGCCCGGCCACTGGCATGTCGTGCAGACCGGGAATGCCCGCCGAGCTGCGGCTTTCCTGGTCGTTGATGAGGCCCGCCAGAATCTGGGTTTCGCCGTCTTTCAGTCGCAAGGTGGTGGAAGCCTGCCGGGTACCGACCTGATACGCCAGCGAGCCACTGGGCCCCGCGACCTTGCCCGTGATGCTGCTGACCTCCAGCTCCACTTTGATGCTGACATCGTTGTCAAGCTGCACACGGGGCTCAATGTCGAGTTTCAGGCCCACATCCAGATAACTGACCGAGGCCGACACCCCGACGTTGGCGGTGGATGTGGTGGTGAACACGGGCAGCTTTTCACCCAGCAACACCTTGGCCTTTTCCTTGTTGCGCGCCCGAATCTTGGGGTTGGCCAGCAGATTGGTGGCGTCCGACGAGCCCTTCAGGGTGGCCACGACCAAGGGGTTGGCGGCACTCCAACGCAAGCCCTGGCGCGAATCGACCAGGGTGGCCGTGGAGGCGGCGGGCAAGCCATAGTTGATCGTGGTGGGCCAACTCAGGCCGAGCTGATCGAGCTTGTTGCTCGACACCTCCATCACCTGCAGATCCAGCATGACTTCCGGGTCAGGCAGGTCCACGTTTTGCACCAGTCGCTCGACCAGGCGCATGACTTCAGGGGTGTCTCGCACCACCAGCAGGTTCAGGCGTTCGTCGACAAAAATGTCGCGCGACTTGGCCACGGTGCGAACCAGGGATTGCACCTGCTTGGGGTCGGCATTGGTCATGTAAAAGCTGCGGGTGACAGTGTCGAGCAGGTCGCGCTGTTTTTGCTGCGTGTTGGGAAACACCAGCACCGTGTTGGCATTGAGCAGCTTGTAGCCCAGTTGCTGGGTGTTGAGAATGACGCGCAAGGCCTCGTCCACCGTGGTCTGCCGCAAGAACAGCGTGACTTTGGCCTCGCCACGGACATCTTTGTCGAACACGAAGTTCACATTGGCGGCGCGGGCCAGGGCCTCAAACACGGTGCGGATCGGGGCTTCGCGAAATTCCAGATTGACCGGTTGCGCGGCCGCCGCCAATTGCAGGTTGCTGCGCTGACGCGACTGGGTTTCTCGGGCCTCGTCCACCTGGGCCAGCAAGGCCTTGGCTTCCGAGTGCCCGTTGTCTTCACTCAGCACGGTGCGCAGCAATGGCTCCGCCTTGGCATAGGCCTTGTCGGCCAGGGCCTGGCGGGCTTCCACCATCAGCCGCTGGTGCCGTTTGATGCGATCCACCTCAGAGCGCAACCACACGGTGCGCGGGTGCCCCGGCGCGGCTTTCTCCAAGCGCGTCAGCACCGCCTCCACTTCGGCCAGATTGCCCGAAGCGCGGGCCGCGTCAGCCTGATACAGCAAATGCGCGACGGTCGTGTCCCGCTGTTTGATCCAGGCTGTGCGCACGGCATGATCGTCCTCGTGGGCATCGATGCTTTGCTGCAAGCGCGCCAGGGCCGCCTCGTGCTGCCCCAGTTGCGCCAACTTGTCAGCGTCACGCAGCGCCGTATTCGCACAGGCCGCCAACAAGACGGATGCGAGCAGAACCGCCCAGCGGGTGGGGTGAAAACAGGACTTCATGGAGTTTGCATCGCCACGGTTTGCGCCTGGTTGAGAGGCAGGTAAATCAATTGCATCTGTCGATCGCGAATGTGTTCAACGCGCCATTGCCCGTCGATGACCTGGCCTTCGGCCAGCACCCAGGTGCTTTGCGGCCCTGAAACCACGGCCATGTCGTTGAAGCGGCCCACCCAGGCATGCGGAAAACGTGGCGCCTGAGGTGGCGGTGGCGCCACCTTAGCCACCGCCACCACGGGCGGAGGCGGTGGCAGGGACGCCCCCCAGGCACGCAGTTCAGCCTCAGGCTTGAGGCCGATGGGCTCGCGCTGCTTCCAGGCCACGATGTCTAGCGCCAAGGGGGCCGGCACGGCCAGCTTCCGCGCCACCTGGGCCGGCGCTGAACGCTCGGCCTGGCCAGCCCGCCCCGTTGCGGGCGAGGCCGAAGCCCCGGAAGATTTCACCGCCTCCACGGTGTCGCCCCCATCGTGCGACGCCACCCACAAGGTGGCCCCCAAGGCCAGAGCCAAAGCCAACCACAACGGCTTTCTCATGGTGTTTCACTTCCCGCCTGGCTAACCCGCCACCACACCGACAAACTGACACGCCCCTTGACCCAGTCGGCGGTGGTGTCGCTTCGGTTCAATTCGAGCGCATCCAGGCTCAATGCCGATTGCCCAAGCAAGGTTCCCAACCAGGCTCGCACATCGCCGTAGCGCCCCTCCACCGGCATGGCCACTCGCTGCCGCCACAGAGCTTGCCCCTGGTAGGTTGACCACGACTCGACCGATCCACGGTATTGAATGGACTGGCTGTTGACGCCCAGCTTGCTGGCGGAGTGGCTGATTGCCTGCAACAAGCTCACGCGCTGAGAGGCATCCGGCAGCGCGTCCCACACGGTCTGCCAGGCCGCATCGGGCGGCAGCTTGGCCAAGGCCGAGGCACCCGACTTGGCATCACCGCCGGCCTGCCCCGTCGAGTTGCGCTCACCCAACTGGCGCATGGCGGCACGCATTTGCCGCACACGCGAAGCTTGGACCTGGACCTCGTCTTGCCGGGCGGGAAGCCACTGCCAATGCGCCCATGCCACCACCCCAAGCAAGGCGAGGCCCAGCACCCCAGGCAAACCCAAGGAGCGCAGCTTTTTCCAAATATCCTGGCCGCTCATGGTCGCCCCCGCTGCCAACTGACTTCCGCCCGCCAGGGATAGTCGCCCTGAGGCGAAGGAGCCGGCGTGGCCAACCGCTCGCGCGCCATCAACTGAGCCCCTGGGCCATGCGCCTCGGCCCAGCGCAGGGCCGCGTCATCAGACTGGACGGCCGCCGTCAAGCGCACGGGCACCGAGGCACGGTCGGTCGCGGGCGCATCCTGGTCCACGCTCAAGCCCAACAACAAGGCCTGCTCTTGCAGCGCCGCCAACTCCACCTGATCAAACACACGGGCCCAGGGATAGGCCAATTTGCTCACCACGCCTTGCGCCGACCGCAAGGCTTCGGGCGACCAGGCGGCCGCATCGCCCGCCGAAGAAGCCGATCGCAATGGGGTCATCGCCATGCGTTGCTGATGCTCGGCACGCTGCAGGCGGCGAAGACTGGCTTCCTCATCGGCCTGCTGCTGCGCCACGGATTGCGCCTGGTCCGCCACAGAGAGGGCCAGACTCAGGCCCAGCACCAGCAAGGCCCAGCCCCACACGGACGTGACCACGCGAGGCCCGACAAAGTCCAGTGCGCGGGTCCATTCGCCTGCGGCTTGCGTCCGCCACATCATGCGCCCCCCGCTTCGCACCAGATCTGGTGCAACTGAACGGGGTGGCGCATCCCCTCTTGCCTGGCCAAGGATGCGTGCAAGGTCAGCCCCGGCTCACGCGCCGACCAGGGCTGCAGACTTTCACCCGATTCTTGCTGCGCGCGCACATGCTGCTCCAGCTCACGAATCCACCATGGGCCGGTCCATACCAGTTTGATGTGATGGGCGCGTGCGGCCTCTTGCAGCCCCTCCAGCAAGGCTCGCGGCATGGCGCAATGCAAGGCCTTTCCGGCCCCAACTTGCACATGCCGCCGCACCCAATGCTGCTGCAGCTCGTCTTCGCTCAATCCGTAGTAGTGCTGCCAGACAGCAGGCGCATCGTCGCCCACCGTCAACAGCAACCAGTGGGAAGACAAGGCCACTTCGACGCATGCGCCCGCATGCTCGACACACCACTGCGCCCAAACCTGCAAAGCCGACTCGATGGCCGCCGACGATTGCCCCGGCATGCCGATGGACTCCGCGTTCGAGTCATTGTCTTCCGACGTGGCTGGCGACTGGCGCACAGGCCAGAGGTCAACCCGCAAGGGCTGCACCGCGGTGCGCAAGCGCGTGTGAACGCGGCGAATGAGATGCTTCAACACAGTCGCTTTCATTCGGCCAGCGTCACGCGGTTAAGTTCTTCCAGCGAGGTGTCCCCTCGCATGGCACACGCCAAGGCCGACTCCCGCAACAAGCGCGTGCCACTGGATCGCGCATGGGCCTTGATGCGAATGAGCGAAGCCCGCGAAACAATCAGGTCCCGCAAGGTGTCATCCATCAACAAAATTTCCGCCACCGCTTTGCGACCGCGATAGCCCGTGCCACGGCAATGCGCACACCCCACCGGGCGCATGAAGCGGCCTTGGGTATCAAGCGGCAACATGGCGGCCTTGAGGTCTTGCGGCTGCGGCAACCAAGGCTGCGCGCAATGCGAGCACAAGCGCCGAATCAGGCGCTGCGCGACCACCCCATTGAGGGCCGACACCATGTTGTACAGATCGACGCCCATGTGCATGAAGCGCCCCACCACGTCGAACACATTGTTGGCGTGGATGGTGGACAAGACCAGGTGCCCCGTCAGTGCCGCTTGCGATGCAATCTGCGCGGTTTCGGCATCGCGAATTTCGCCCACCATGACCCGATCGGGGTCGTGCCGCAAGATGCTGCGCAGGCCACGCGCAAAGGTCAGCCCCTTCTTGTCATTCACAGGAATCTGCACCACGCCCGGCAATTGATATTCCACCGGATCTTCGATGGTGATGATCTTGTCGCGACCATCGTTGATTTCCTGCACCACCGCATACAAGGTGGTGGTCTTGCCGCTGCCGGTGGGACCTGTCACCAGCAGCATGCCGTAAGGCTTGCCCGCCAATCGCCGCACCACGGCGCTGTCTTCCGGATCAAAGCCCAAGCCTTCCAGACTCAAGGCCTGCGCCTCGTCCGACAAGCGGCTGCGATCCAAAATGCGCAGCACGGCATCTTCCCCATAGCTGGACGGCATGATGGAGACACGGAAGTCCACATCACGCGTGCCGCTGTCGGCGCTTTGCTGAACCCGCAACTTGAAGCGACCGTCTTGCGGCAGGCGTCGCTCGCCAATGTCCAGCTCGGCCATGACTTTCAGGCGCGACACCAATTGCTCTGCCAGCTCGCGACTGCCAATTTCATCGACTTGCACCATCACGCCATCGAGCCGGTGGCGCACCACCATGCCTAGCGGGGTGGACTCCATATGCAAGTCACTGGCCTGCGCCTTGAGTGCATCGAACAGGGTGGCATCGAGCAACTTGACCACCGGGCTGCTCTGGCGGCTGATGGTGTCCACCGACAAGGCCTGCGCCACGGCAGCATCCGCCTCGTCCTCGCCCGTCGACGCCAGCTGCACCAAGGCGCCACGGGCCTCGAAAGACTGCTCCCCACGGGCCAACCAGGTCTGCAGTTCAGCCTCCGACACGGCTAGCCACAGCAGGGCCCGGCCCAAGCGGCGCTCCACCGCTTCGCGCAGGCGAACATCGGCAACCGCTGGCGTCAGCCCCGCCAGTTGCCCCAAGGCGTTGCCTGCCACCACCACGCGCAGGCGCATGGCCTGATCGAGCGGCCAACGGCGCCAATCTGGGGTCCAGACCTCGACCACATCCTGCATGGCATCAGGAAGGGCGACCGGTTGCAGCATCGCGCTCATTGAATCTGCTCCGCCACCTGAAAGATGGGCAAGTACATCAACACCACGATGCCCCCGATCAGCACGCCCATGATCAACATCAGCGCCGGGCTGATGACCTTGCCGATCCATTCGGTGAAGCGGGCCACTTCCTCGTCATAGAACGTGGAGGCGCGCTCCAGCATGGGCCCCAGCTCGCCCGTCTGCTCGCCGACCCGGATCATGCGCAGCGACACCGGGGTGGTCAGCTCTTGCTGCTGCAAGCTGTCAGACAAACGGGTGCCTTCTCGCACCAAACCCGTGGCCCGCGTCAAACCCGGGCGCAAGCTGGCGCCCACCAGTTCAAACGACGCCTCCAGCGCCGGCACCACGGCCACGCCAGCCTGCAGCAGCAAGCCCAGAGTGCGATACAGCGCGGCCAATTCAACCAGACGCAAGCGTGGACCCAGCACCGGCAAAGTCCACAAGCGTGCCAGCACAGCCGAGCGCACTGCCGGCGTACGCCAAGCGCCCACCAGAGTCGCCACCACCAAGCCCAGCGAGGCCAACACCCACAAAGGGTGTTCACCCACGCCCTTGCCCACCTTCAGCAGCAAGCCTGACAGCCATGGCAACTCGCCGCCCATGCCTTCGTAGATATCGGCAAAGCGGGGCACCACAAACACGGTCAGGAAGCTGATGACCAGGAAACTGGCCCCGATCAAGATGGCGGGGTAGATGGCCGCGCTGACGAGCTTGTCTCGCAGCCCTCCCAGCCAGGCTAGGTAGGCGGCATGCTGGCGCAAAGCCTGGGCCGTCTGACCCGTGCGTTGGCTGGCCTCGATCGACGCGATCAACAAAGGACTGAATGCCCCCGGCACCATGCGCATGGCTTGCGACAGGGTCTTACCTTCTGACAAGGCTTGCGTCAGGCTGGCCAGCACCTCGGCCGTGTCCGTCGAAGCCTCTTTCTCTCGCAAGGTCTGCAAGGACTCGTACAAGGGAATGCCGGCATCCAGCAGCACTGCCAGCTCCTGACAGAACAGCCGACGCGGGAAGGCTTTACCAGTTGGTGATGTCCTGGTCTTCACCATCGCCCCCTTCACGGCCATCCTTGCCCAGGGAATACAGATCGAAGTCGCCATGCTCGCCGGGCGACTTGTAGACGTAGTCACGCCCCCATGGGTCTTTGGGTGGCGCTTTGCGCAAATAGGGCCCCCACCAACGGGTTTCGTCGGCTGGCTTGGTCCACAGGGCCGTCAAGCCTTGTTCGTTGCCGGGGTAATGACCGGTATCGAGTCGGTACTGGTCCAGCGCTTTCGACAGGGCATCGATCTGCGCTGCAGCGGCCTTCACTTCCGACTTGCCAATTTGCGAGAAGAAGCGCGGCCCCACATAGCCTGCCAGCAAGCCGATGATGACCAGCACCACCAGCAGTTCCAGCAAGGTGAAGCCTTTTTGACGGACGAGTTCAACCCGCACCCGTTTGACGGGCGCTGCGACCATGTTCATGTTGGGAGATCCTTCTTGTGTCGAAGCACCTGCCCGACACGACAACCATGATCCTATTGGGCTATTGCTGACAGCTTTGTGACAAGGTCAACGCTTCACAGACAATGCCCTCATCTGCATGTTGCTTCGCACTGTCATGACCCCGTCGCACTCCCCGCTCACGCACGTTCTGTATCTGCACGGCTTTCGCTCCTCGCCGCGATCGAACAAGGCCCAGCAAATGGCACGGGCCGTTGCCGCCGCGCACGCACCCGGGCACCCCATTCATTGGGCCTGCCCTCAACTGCCCCCCTCGCCGCACCAGACTCTGACGGAACTGCTGGAGCTGACCGCCGCGTGGCCACGCGACCGCATGGCCGTGATTGGCTCCTCGCTGGGTGGCTTCTACGCCACCGTGCTGGGTGAACAACTGGGGTGCCGAGTGGCCGTGATCAACCCCGCCGTGCAACCCGCACGCGATCTGGCTCGCTACATCGGCGAACAGACCAGCTACCACGACCCAGCCGACCGTTTTTTCTTCCGCCCCGAGTTCATCGACGAGTTCAACGCCATGGCGCCCTACCCCATCACCCTGCCGCAGCGCTACTGGGCCCTGATCGCCAAAGGCGACGAGGTTCTGAACTGGGAAGAAATGGTGGCCCACTACCCCGGAGTCGAACTGCACCTGCTGGAAGGCAGCGACCATGCCGTGAGCGATTTCGAGCAGCATCAAGACCGGCTGCTGCATTTTTTGGGCTTGCCCACAAATCCGGATGGTGAAACGGCCCGCTGATGGGACAATCGCGGTCTGACGAATCCAACCGCTCCTGATTGATGTTTGCTCTGTTCGATGATGCTGGCAAGTTCCTCGCCGGCCGCGTGATGTCTGAAGCCGATAGTTCGATGCAGATCGAACTGGACTCGGGCAAGCGCGTCAAGGTAAAAGCCGCCAACGTGCTGATCAAGTTCGCCAAGCCCGCCCCTGCCGAGGTGCTGGCCCAGGGCGCAGCCCAGGCGGCCGACATCGATCTGGATCTGATCTGGGAAGTGGCCCCCGAAGAAGAATTCAGCTTCGACGACCTGGCCCGCGAATACTTCAGCGCCAACGCCGATGCGGTTCAACAGGCCGCCATGCTGATGCGCCTGTTCGACACCCCGCACTACTTCCACCGCCGGGGCAAGGGCCGCTTCAAGAAGGCCCCGGAAGACATCCTAAAGCAAGCCCTGGTCGCCATCGAGCGCAAGAAGCAACAGGCGCTGCAAATTGCCCAGTGGGCGCAAGAGCTGGCCGCTGGCACCTGCCCCGCCCCCATCAAGGAACAGCTCTACAAGATCCTGTTCAAGCCCGACAAGAACGGCCCTGAGTACAAGGCCGTGGTGGATGCCGCGAAAGCGGCGCAACGCGCCCCGCTGGACCTGCTGAAAGACGCCGGCGCCATCGACAGCCCCTACCAGTTCCACTTCAAGCGTTTCCTGTTCGAGCATTTCCCCAAGGGCACCGGCTTCCCGGCGCTGGAAGCCCCTCCGATCAAGGACGAGCTCAGTGTGGCCGCTGTGCAGGCGTTCTCGATCGACGATTCCATGACCACGGAAATCGACGATGCCCTGTCGGTGCAAGGACTGGGCACCGGCACCGTGGTGTTTGGCGTGCACATTGCCGCGCCCGGCCTGGCCATTCAACCCGGCTCGCCGGTGGATGCCGTGGGCCGCGCCCGCATGTCGACCGTCTACATGCCTGGCCACAAGATCACCATGCTGCCCGATGAGGTGGTTCAGACCTACACGCTGCTGGAAGGCCGTGACTGCCCAGCCGTGTCGCTGTACGTGACCTTCGATGAAGCCACCCTGGAAGTCAAGGCCACCGAGTCGCGCGTCGAGCGCGTGCCCATTGCTGCCAACCTGCGTCACGACCAACTCGATGGCGTCATCACCGAAGCCAGCCTGACCGGCGGCGCACCGGCCGACTACCCCTTTGCCACCGAGCTGGCTTTCGCCTTCCGCCTGGCCAAACACCTCAAAGCCAAACGCGAAGAAGTCCGCGGCAAACCCGAAACCTTCAACCGCCCGGACTACACCTTCAAGCTACTGGGCCCCAATGGTGAGAACACCATGAGCGACGGCATCGAGCCCAAGGGCGCGGAGCA
>CAYVOP010000109.1:0-11670 GCA_964453105.1 uncultured Aquabacterium sp.
CCGACATCGCCGTGGGCCTGAACGCCGGCCAGATCAAGACCGGCTCCATGAGCCGTTCTGACCGCATGAGCAAGTACAACCAACTGTTGCGCATCGAAGAAGATCTGGGCAACGTGGCCGTGTACCCCGGTCGTAGCGCCTTCTACAACCTGCGCTGATCAGAGGCTTCCCTCTGAGTGGTGCGAGCGGGGCCTTCGGGCCCCGTTTCCATTTGGTGGATAATCTTGGGTTATGCGAGTTGTGACGCTGATTCTGGTGGGCCTGTTGGCCGTGATCCATGCCGAACTGTGGTTTGGCAAGGGTGGCGTGCCGCGCGTCTGGTCCCTCAAATCGCAGGTTCAGCGTCAGCAATCCATCAACTCTGATGCCCAGGCTCGCAACGAGCAATTGGCGGCCGAAGTGCGCGACCTGCAAGAAGGCCTAGAAATGGTCGAGGAAAAAGCGCGGACCGAATTGGGCATGGTCAAGCCTGACGAGGTGTATGTGCAACTCACCACCCGTCTGCCCAGCGTTCCGGCCGCAACCGCTTCTGAACCTGCTGTGCATTGATGCAGTCCACTTCGCTGGCTGACTATTTCAGTTGGGCTGATCCAGCCCTGGTTCCCTTGTTTCACTTGCTGGATGCTCCCGTTACCACGCTGGAGCTGCTGGCATTTGTGCTGTCCTTGTGGATGGTGGGCTGTAACTTGCGCGTTCACGTTGTTGGGTGGCCTTTGGCCATTGTCAGCTCGCTGCTTTACTGCGTGTTTTTCGCGCGCGGCAAGCTATATGGCGAAGCCTGCCTGCAACTGGTGTTTGTGGCCGTGTCAGTTTGGGGTTGGTGGCAATGGCTGATACCAGTACGCACTCACGAATCTCAGGTAGTGGGCGCCGGAGGCTTGGGCGATCAAGCTTCTCGTGGTGTACGGACGATGAGCCGTCGTCAACAATCGGGCTGGCTTGCTGTGACCTTGATGCTTTGGCCACTGATGGGCGGTGTGCTCGATCATTTCACCGATTCGGATGTGCCGTATCTAGATGCATTTCCCACTACCTTCAGCCTGTTGGGGCAGTATCTGCTGGGGCGGAAGTGGGTTGAAAACTGGCCTGTCTGGCTGGTGGTGAACGTGGCCAGCATGGGTCTGTTTGCCCATCGGGGCTATTGGCTGACCGTGGTTCTTTACGGCATTTTTGCGGCACTGTCTGTGCTGGGTTGGCGCCAGTGGTTGAAGCTCGGCAAGGAGGCCGTGTGAGCGGCGTATTCACATTACCCACGCCTGCTCAAGCAGTGCTGGTCACCATCGTGGGGGCTGAAAGCACGGGCAAAACCTCTCTGGCGTTGGGTCTGGTTGCGCAACTCCAGGCCCAAGGCCGTAGCGTGGCCATGGTGCCCGAGGTGCTGCGCGAGTTTTGTGAGCGCGAGGGGCGCACGCCCATGGCCCATGAGCAAATGGGTTTGGCACTTGAACAAACCCAGCGCATTCAGGCTGCTCGCGAGGGACACGACATTGTGGTGGCCGACACTTCGGCGCTGATGATCGCCGTATACAGCGAGTTGATCTTTGACGATTTGACTCTGTATGCCTCGGCGCTGCAGGCTCATGCGCAGGCAGACCTGACCTTGTTGACTGCGCTGGATCTGCCCTGGGTTGCCGACGGCATCATGCGTGACGGTGCGCATGTGCGGGTTCCCGTTGATTCGTTGATTCGCCAGCGCCTGCAGGAGGCGGGATTGCGCCACTCGGTGATTGGTGGGGAGGGCAGCACTCGCAGTCGTGCAGCGCTGTCTGTGGTGGAACATGCGCTTCAGGTGGCGGAATTGCGGCGCCGTGGACTGCCACGTACACCTTGGCGCTGGATTTGCGAGAAATGTGACGATGGCGATTGCGAACAGCACGGGCTTGCCAGTGACTGAGTTGCCCGTCTTGCACCGCGACGAGCACTTGGTGGTGGTTCACAAGCCGGCAGGCTGGCTGGTGCATCGCACCGGGCTGGATGCAGGTGAAACCCGTTTTGTGGTCCAGACCTTGCGCGACCAGCTCGGGCAGCGCGTGTTTCCGGTGCACCGGCTAGACAAGGGAACCTCAGGGGTGCTGGTGATGGCCTTGTCGTCAGAGGCCGCCAGGGGGTTGGTCCAGGCTTTCGAGCAACACGAAGTCAGCAAATCCTATCTGGCCATGGTCAGGGGCTGGCCTGCGGAGCGCTTTGAGGTAGACCACGCGCTGAAGCCCGACGATGCCCCTGCAGATGCACCTGCTCAGTCGGCTCATACCCGTTTTGAGCGAGTGGCCACACTGACTCTGCCTGTTGCGGTCGATCGCTACCCTGAGACCCGTGTGGCGCTGGTGCGAGCCGAGCCGCTCACGGGGCGCAGGCATCAGATTCGGCGCCACCTTAAGCACGTCAGTCACCCCATCATGGGCGATGCCACTCACGGCAAAGGCTCTCATAACCGCTGGTGGGCTCAATACCTGGGCCTGCAGCGCTTGTGGCTGCATGCCCACCGAATTGGCTTCACTCATCCCATGACGGGAGAGCGCCTATCCGTGCAATCAGATTGGCACCAGCCTTTTAACAAAGACTGGCAGCGTCTGCTCACTGAAGGCTGGATGATCCGGGCGGGTGATCCGGACCTTTCGCAAACAGCTCGGTAACGTCGACCGAGTCGAACTGGTAGCGTGCGCCACAGAAATCGCAGCCCACGTCAACCTGACCTTGCTCGGCGATGATGTCCTGAACTTCTTCCTGGCCCAGGCCGCGCAACATGTTGCCAACCCGTTCACGAGAGCAACTGCACTCGAATTTGGGGCCCACAGCGCCTTGCAAGGGCTCGAACCGCACCAGTTTTTCTTCCCAGAACAGGCGGTGAAGAATGGTGTCGGCATCCAGGCCCAACAACTCTTCGCGCTTCAGGCTGGATGCCAGCACCGCAATGCGGTTGTAGTCTTCATCGGCCTCGGCCTGGTCCACTTTGCCTTCGCCTTCCAGATTGGCCTCGCCCTCCAGCGGCAGGCGCTGGATGAGCAAGCCGGCAGCAACCTCGTCGTTGGCAGCCAGAACCAGCGTGGTCTGCAACTGTTCCGACTTGAGCATGTAGTGTTCAAGCACGCTCGACAAGGAACTCAGCGCCAGCCCATCGTCATCGCGCAGCGATACCACGCCTTGATAGGGCTGCTGCCCGGGCAAGCGGTCTTGAGGATCTAGCGTGATGGCGCAGCGTCCCTGTCCATGCACATTCACCATGGCGTCAAGTGGCAGGCCGCCTGTGTCGGATGCGGGAACGTCGCCCACCACCTTGGCCGTGGTGCGGAAGCTCAGGTCAGGTGACACTTCGGTCACGGCCACCTTGATGGGCCCATCGCCAAAAATTTGCAGCACCACCGAGCCATTGAACTTGATGTTGGCCTGCATCAGCACGCCAGCGGCGGCCATTTCGCCCAGCAGTTGGCGAACGGGGGAAGGGAAGGGGTCGCTGGCCTGGCGCCGGGTCAGCACCTCACGCCAACTGTCAGTCAAGCGCACCAACACGCCACGGACGGGTTGGCCTTCGAACAAAAACTTGTGCAATTCACTCATTCAGATGCTTTCAAGGGTGCGTCAATGCGCACCAGTTCCTTCTTATATCGGGCCGAACGGTCAACATACAAGGCCGTGCCGGCGTGCATCCGGTCCAACTCACCTTGGGTGAGGGGGCGGATGGCCTTGGCGGGGCTGCCCAGAATCAGCATGCCGTCTTCAAACACCTTGCCCTCGGTGACCAGGGCACCGGCCCCCACGAGGCAGTTTTTGCCAATGACTGCCCCATTGAGCACCACGGCCTGAATGCCGATCAGGGCGCCGTCCTGGATGGTGCAGCCATGCAGCATGGCTTGGTGCCCCACGGTCACATCTTGACCGATGATCAGAGGGAAGCCGATGTCGGTATGAAGCACCGACGATTCCTGAATGTTCGAGCGCGCGCCCACCGTGATGGGCTCGTTGTCGCCGCGCAGGGTCACATGTGACCACACACTGGTGTTTTCTGCCAGGCGCACGTCGCCAATGACATCGGCGGATTCCGCGACATAGGCTGTTTCGTGGACGGAGGGGCTCAACTCCTGCTGGCCGGTGATGCGATAAAGCGCCATGGTGTGTGCTTACAACTGTGTTGACCCAAAGGGCTCGATTTTATGGGGTATGGTCAGTTATCGTTGGAAACAAGCCTATTTCAGCCCTGTTTTGGGGTTTCGCAGACTCAGGAGAAATCATGAAAACTGTTGGCGACAAGCTCGAACCGTTCAAGGTGGTAGGGGTGAAGCCTGGCTTCAATGAATTCATGGAGCATGGCCAATCTGCTTTCGAAGACATTACCGAAAAGAGTTTTCCTGGAAAGTGGAAGGTCGTTTACTTCTACCCCAAGGATTTCACGTTCGTGTGCCCTACGGAAATCGTGGGCTTTGACAAACTGACCAAGGCATTTGCCGACCACGATGCCGTGCTGATGGGCGGGTCGACCGACAACGAATTCAGCAAGCTCGGCTGGCGTCGTGAGAACCCGGAACTCAGTCGCCTGAGCCACTACAGTTTTGCCGACCAAGGGGGCCCATTGCCGGCCCTGGTTGATCAATTGGGTGTGCGCGATCGCGAGGCCGGTGTGGCACTGCGTGCCACTTTCATCGTCGACCCCGACAACGTGATTCGCCATGTGTCGGTCAACACGCTGAATGTGGGGCGCAACCCAGACGAGGTTCTGCGCATTCTGGATGGCTTGCAAACCGGGGAGCTTTGCCCCAGCAATCGAGCCCTGGGCGGTGAAACGCTCTGATTGTCAGTTCAAGGATTCAAGCGTTCATGCTGTTTTTGTTGTCCCCGGCCAAGAGTCTCGATTACGACACCCCGGCTCATGTGTCCAAGCACACCTTGCCGCAGTTTGTTGACGAATCTGCGGCCCTGATCGATGTACTTCGGCCTTACACGCCGGCCCAAATTGCGTCCCTGATGGACCTCAGTGACGCTTTGGCCACTCTCAATGTGGCCCGCTATGCGGCTTGGCGTCCCAAGTTTTCGGCCGCAAACAGCAAGCAGGCCATTCTGGCGTTCAATGGCGACGTCTACGAAGGCCTGAATGCAGCCAGTTTGTCTGCCGACGATCTGGACTGGGCCCAAGGCCATGTTGCGATGCTCAGTGGCCTGTACGGCATTTTGCGCCCGCTTGATTGGATGCAGCCCTATCGGCTTGAAATGGGCACCAAGCTGGCGAACCCTCGAGGCAAAGACCTGTATGCCTGGTGGGGTGACCAGTTGGTCGACTACCTGCACATGCAAATGGCGAAGCAGGGTGACGACGTGATCGTCAACCTGGCGTCTCAGGAGTACTTCAAGGCCGTCAAGCGCAAGAGCCTCAAGGCCCGCGTGGTGGAGTGTGTGTTTGAAGACTGGAAGGGCGGGGCATGGAAGATCATCAGCTTTCATGCGAAGCGGGCTCGTGGTCTCATGGCGCGGCATGCCATCCAGACCCGAGCGCCCCATGTCGAGTCCCTTCTGTCGTTTGACGCGGAGGGGTACGCTTACGATGCCGCCGCTTCTGAACCCAATCGATTGGTGTTCAGGCGGCGTTTGGCCGATTGACCCCTGAGGAGTGCACCATGACTGTTCGCCAGGAAATTACACCTGAGTTGCGGGCTTGGATCATCGAGCAAGCTTCTGCAGGGCACAGTGTGCCGTCGGTGCTGGACTCCATGAAAGCCAGCGGTTGGGATGAGGAAGTGGCCCTGCTGGCTGTGGAAGAAACGTTGGCAACCGAGGTGGAGCAGCGCAAACTTTCTCAGTCCATCGTGCCGGAGGTGGTGGGGACACCCGACGCCTCTACCGTGTGGGCCCACGACAAATGGGTGAAGGTGGTGTTGCGACTCAAGCACCCGCGGGTGGTGGTGTTCAACGACTTCCTTTCCGTTGATGAATGCGAAGCTCTAAAGGTTGAAGCCACCAGCCGTCTGGCCCGATCCGAGACCGTGCAAAACACCAGTGGTGGCAGCGAGGTCAACGAATCGAGAACCAGCCAGGGCATGTTTTTTCGGCGGGGTGAAAGCGAGTTGTGTCAGCGCATTGAAGCGCGCATTGCCGCTTTGGTGAACTGGCCCATCGAAAATGGAGAAGGCATACAGGTTTTGCGCTACGCCCCCGGGGCTGAATACAAACCTCACTACGACTATTTCGATCCCGCTCAACCCGGCACAGCATCGATTCTGAAGCGAGGGGGCCAGCGCGTGGGCACGGTGGTGATGTACCTCAATACCCCTGAGCAAGGCGGCGCCACCGTTTTTCCTGATGTGGGTCTGGATGTGCATGCCGTGCAAGGCAATGCGGTGTTCTTTGCCTATGGGGTGCCAACGCCTGCGACCTTGACCTTGCACGGCGGAGCGCCGGTGGTGCAGGGGGAGAAATGGGTGGCTACGAAATGGATGCGTGAGCGGGCTTTTGAATGATTCCCAATGATTTCAAAATTTTTTTGAAATCGTGTCAACGGGCCCTTTTGGTGCCTCGTTAAGGAAGCACAGGCTTGCTGAAGTAAGTCTGATAACCAACCAAGTTATTTTATTTTTGGAGTCATTTCCATGAAAAAGCTGATTGCTGCCCTGGTCGCTTCGATGTTCGCTGTTGGCGCTTTCGCCGCTGAAGCTGCCGCTCCTGCTGCTGCTTCCGCTCCTGCCGCTTCGGCTCCCGCTGCTGCCAAGAAGCACGCCAAGAAGGCTCACAAGGCCAAGAAGGCTGAAGCTGCTGCGTCCGCTGCCTCCAAGTAATTTTTCGCTTGGTGTGGAGGCGAGTCGTTAGCGACCGGCCTCCGATAAAAAAAGCCCGACATCTTTTTGATGCCGGGCTTTTTTATGGGCCACGCTTCATGGCGTGACCTTAATTGGGTAACTCAAGGGCGTGCGGTACGCGGTTTGCCCTGAGCTTGCTGTTGCGGACGTCGGCCACCAGGCTGCCCTGGGCGCGACGAGGGGCGTTGTTGCCCATTCCCGTTGCCATGCCCATTTCCCGTGGCGCGTGGGTTGTGGCCTTGGCCGCCGCCCGATCGACCACCGCCGCCGGCACGTTGATTCGGTCCACCATGCAGCACTCGGCGACCCAATTGAATGGGTTCGGCCTTGGCATGCGGATCGGGTTCAAAGCCAGAGACCACTTCGCGTGGGATGCTGCGCTTGATCAGCTTTTCTATGTCGGCCAGGAAGCCTTCTTCGTCAACGCAGACCAATGAAACCGCTTCGCCTTCGGCACCCGCACGGCCCGTGCGGCCAATACGGTGCACGTAGTCTTCTGGCACGTTGGGCAACTCGTAATTGACCACATGGGGCAATTGGTCGATGTCGATACCGCGTGCGGCGATGTCAGTGGCCACCAGTGCCTGCAGCTCGCCTGATTTGAACTCGCTCAAGGCCTTGGTGCGTGCACTTTGGCTCTTGTTACCATGAATGGCCATGGCCGTCACGCCTTGCTTGTTCAGGAACTCAACTAGGCGGTTGGCGCCATGCTTCATGCGAGTGAAGACCAGAACCTGATGCCAATCGTTGCTCTTGATGAGGTGAGTCAGCAGTTCTTTTTTCTTGTCGCGGTCCACCGGGAACACCTTCTGGCCGATGGTGTCGGCGGTGGCGTTGCGGCGCGCCACTTCGATGACCTTGGGGTGGTCCAGCAGGCGTTCCGCCAGGGCCTTGATGTCATCGGAGAAGGTGGCAGAAAACAACAGGCTTTGCTTTTGCTTGGGCAGCACGGCCAGCACGCGACGGATGTCGTGGATGAAGCCCATGTCCAGCATGCGATCGGCTTCGTCGAGCACGAAGTATTCGACCTGCGACAAATCGACGGTGCCTTGTTGATGGTGGTCGAGCAGTCGGCCTGGGGTGGCGACCAAAATGTCAACACCGCGACGCAGTGCGTCAATTTGTGGGTTCATGCCCACGCCACCAAAAATGACCAAAGACCGCAGTGGCAAGTACTTGCCATAGCTGCGCACGCATTCCTCAACCTGCGCGGCCAGCTCGCGAGTGGGGGTCAGGATCAGGGCCCGAACCGGGCGCTTGGCACCGGTGCCGTTCTTCTCCAACTGCTGAGCCAGTTTGTGCAGAAGGGGCAAGGTGAAGCCGGCAGTTTTGCCGGTACCGGTTTGAGCACCGGCGAGGAGATCGCCGCCAGACAGCACGGCGGGAATGGCTTGTGCCTGAATGGGGGTGGGCTCGGTATAGCCCACCTCGTGGATGGCTTTTAACAGGGGCGGAATTAACCCCAGGGATTCGAACGACATGACTGCTGGCCCAAATAAGGTTTGGCGGCGACTGCACTCACCTGTCCGGGCCTGGAGTGGATGAGTCAACCGCAAGAGAATCGGCCGGCTGCGATCTGTCGAAGCCACCGCGCGTCCATGCGAAACATTGCACGGAATTCCGAAATTGTAGGTCTGAGGTTCGTCAATTCCTAGCATTTCGGCCACGGATTAACTGGGGCCTTGAAAGGATGGTGTAACAAAACGTATCTGAATTAGTCTGTTCAGTCAGATGTCTGTCAGATCGGACGCCTGTCAGCCCCTAGAATCATGCCGATGAGTTCCATGGTTCTAGCTCGCAAATATCGGCCACGCGGTTTTGACAGCATGGTGGGGCAGGGGCACGTTGTGCAGGCCCTGACCAATGCCTTGATTCAACAGCGTCTTCATCATGCCTACCTGTTCACCGGAACACGCGGGGTGGGAAAGACGACGGTCTCTCGCATTTTGGCCAAGTCGCTGAACTGCGTTGGGCCCGATGGCACGGGTCACATCACACCCCATCCCTGCGGGCAATGCCAGCCTTGTCGCGACATCGATGCCGGGCGCTTTGTGGACTATGTCGAACTCGATGCCGCATCGAACCGGGGCGTAGAAGAGATTTCCCAGTTGCTAGAACAGGCGGTTTACAAGCCGGTGGTCGGGCGCTTCAAGGTCTACATGATCGACGAAGTGCACATGCTGTCGAACACGGCGTTCAACGCCATGCTCAAAACGCTGGAAGAGCCGCCTGACTACCTGAAATTCGTGTTGGCCACGACCGATCCGCAAAAGGTGCCGGTGACGGTGCTGTCGCGCTGCTTGCAGTTCAACCTGCGCCCCATGGCGGCGCAAACCGTGTTTGAACATTTGCAGAACGTGCTGCAGGAAGAGCACATTGAATTTGACTTGGGGGCCCTGCGCCTGCTGTCGCGCGCGGCACGAGGTTCCATGCGCGACGCCATGTCCCTTTCTGACCAAGCCATTGCCTTTGGTGGCGGACGCCTGGAGGAAGGTGCTGTGCGCCAGATGCTGGGCTCAGTGGATCGTCAGCACGTTCAGCGCATTGTTGAAGCAGTTGCGGCTGGAGACGGCGCCGCGTTGGTGGCTGCGGTCGATGCCTTGCGCGAATTGGGCTTGTCGGCAAGCGGAACCTTGGAAGAGTTGGCCACAGCGTTGCAACGCATGGCCGTTATTCAGGCCGTGCCTGACGCGCCCGCGCAAGACGATCCCGATTCTCAGGTTTGGCAAAGCCTGGCGCCGCTGTTGGCCCCGGATGAAACCCAGTTGTTTTACAGCTTGTGCCTGCAAGGGCGTGCTGAACTGAGCCTGGCACCCGATGAATACAGCGGGCTGTTGATGCTGCTGCTGCGATTGTTGGCGTTCAAGCCGTCAGCCGCAGAGGGGCAGACGCGCCCAAAAGCTGAGGGCTCGACCCGGCTGGTGAGCCAGGTCGGGCCCCAAAGCCAGACACCAGGCCGCCAGCCCCAGGCCAGTTCGCCTGTGTCTATGCCCGCCGCGCCGCAACCAGTCGCTGCGCCGATGGTTGTGTCCGGAGCGCCCCGCGTTGCGCAGTCGCCTGCCCCACAAGTTGAGCTTGCTCGTTCGCCGGCGACTTTCCCGACAGGTCAAGCCGCACCAGCCGTTCAGGCTGCAACGGAGGCCAAGGCCTCGCCAGTCGGGCGCGACTCCGTGCCCCCCTGGGAAGAGGAGCCTTCGACTCCTGCTTCCGCGTCGTCCTCGGCGGAGGCCGATGGCGAGCCCGACTACCTGCGCGATGTCCCAGTGTTTGACGAGGCCTCTGTCGAGACCTCTTCCATGCCTATGCCGGTCAACGGGGGGACAGAAGGGTTTGAGGCTGCACCGGCTCGCTTACACGCACCTGCGTCAGTGTTTGGGTCGACAAAGTCACCCGGATATGTTCCTGCGCTGGCACGAGGGGAAGGCATTCGATTGCCGACAGAACCCGATCCCTTGTCAGATCGCTGGGCCGCACTGGTGGCGGAACTGCAAGCCAAGGGCCTGATTGCCGCCCTGGTGCGCGAGTTGGCCATGCAGGCGCAGTGTGTGGGGCAAAAGGAAGAGGGTGGTAGCAGCTACTGGGTGCTGCGAGTCGAGCGTGAGAGCTTGCGCACGGATTCCCAACGTGAACGCTTGACTCAGGCTATGACTCAGCTCTTGGGGCATGTCGTGGTGCTCGAATTGACTCCGGGTGTGGCAGTGAACACGCCTGCTCAACGCGATCAGGCAGCGCGAGAAGCGCTACAGCGGCAAGCAGAGCAGCTCATTACCGGCGACCCATTGGTGACACGCCTGCTGGAACAGTATTCGGGGGCGCGGATTGTGCCCAACTCCATTCGGCCACTGTGATCCAGTGGTGACAATCACATCATCTCGTTTTTGACGGAAAGGATTCAAAATGCTTAAAGGACAACTCGCTGGTTTGATGAAGCAAGCCCAGCAAATGCAAGACAACCTCAAGCGTGCCCAGGAAGAGTTGGGCAATATTGAGGTGGAAGGTCAGTCGGGTGCTGGTCTGGTCAAGGTGGTCATGACCTGCAAGAACGACGTCAAGCGCGTCACCATCGATCCCAGCCTATTGGCTGATGACAAAGATATGCTGGAAGACCTGGTGGCCGCCGCGTTCAATGATGCCGTGCGTCGTGCCGAAGCCACTTCGCAGGAAAAAATGGGCAAGCTGACGGCTGGCCTGCCCATGCCTCCTGGCATGAAGTTCCCATTCTGATTGGACTGGGGCCCAAGCGCACATGGCTGACTCGCTGCTAGATGGTTTGATCGACGCACTGCGGTGCTTGCCCGGAGTGGGGCAAAAGTCCGCGCAGCGGATGGCCTTTCATCTGCTGCAGCACGATCGATCAGGCGCGCTTCACTTGGCCCAGGCTTTGCGCGAAGCCGTGGATGAAGTGGGGCATTGCCAGAAGTGTCATACCTTCAGCCGGCAACCAGTGTGCGATGTTTGCCTGGATGTCGATCGCGACCCTCATTTGCTGTGCGTGGTCGAAACGCCTGCTGATCAGGCTGCGCTGGAGCGCACGGGCAGCTACAAGGGGCGCTATTTTGTGCTGATGGGTCGGCTCAGTCCGCTTGATGGCGTGGGTGTGCGCGACATTGGCATCAATGCTCTGTTGGAGCGGGTGTCGGATGGTTTGGTCGAAGAGGTCATTCTGGCGACCAACTTCACAGCTGAAGGCGAGGCGACGGCTCACGTTTTGAGTGAGCAGTTGAAGGCCAGGGGCATCAAGGTCACGCGCTTGGCTCGCGGTGTGCCTGTTGGCAGTGAGCTGGAGTACGTCGATTTGGGTACCATCGCGCATGCGTTCATGGATAGACGCTAATACTGTTGAATCACGAGCAAAACTGAGCCACTAAAGGGCGTCCGTCACGTCCAATTT
>CAYVOP010000110.1:0-11544 GCA_964453105.1 uncultured Aquabacterium sp.
AGGACATCGTCAGGCTACCTATTCAGCACATCGCCCCCGCGCAAGCGGGGGCTTTGTCGTTTATGGAGCCCACATCTGAAGTGTCGATGTGGGCTTTTTTTTTATCCTTTGCTTCGCTGCTTCTGCGGGTTGTTCTAACCCGGGTTTGGCCGCTGTGCGGTATAGTGATTGCCATGTTCGACGTACTTGTTTATCTTTACGAGCACTACTGGCGCCCAGAGGCTTTCCCTGAAGCTGGAATGCTTGCGAGGAAGCTGTCTGCTGTTGGTTTCGAGGCTGAAGAGATCTCTGAGGCGTTGGCTTGGCTAAAGGGATTGCATGCAATGTCGGCTGATTTGCCGGTTGAGCAGTCGATTTCATCTGTGCGGGTTTTTTCTGCAGCCGAGTTGGATCACTTGGGTGTTCGCGCTTTGGGGTTTTTGCAGTTTCTGGTTTCGGCCGGGGTCCTGAGTCCAACACAGCGCGAGATCGTGTTGGATCGGGTGATGGCTGTACCTGGAGATCCGATCGATCTTGAGGATTTGAAGGTCATCGTGTTGATGTTGTTCTGGTCTCTTGGGAAAGAGCCAGACGCGCTGATTCTGGACGAATTGTTCGTTGAGGAAGATGAACGTTTGATTCACTGATTGGGCGCAGGTCCATCAGCTGTGTATCGCTAAAGTTCGCGTGGTGAAACGTCGATAGTCATACTGAGAATGACATCTTTGGTCGTCATTCGTTTCAGCATGAATCCACATCAGTTTGATCAAATGTTGCGAGGTTTTCGGCACCATCCTGTTTGGAGGGCGTCTCGTTTCGTCCTGGCCTGCTTGGGTTTGGCGGCCTTGACTGCATGTGACCAGTTGGGTATTGAAACACCGCAGAAGATGGCGGAGCGGCAGGTTGCTGAGGCGAAGGCTGTGGGAGGGGCTTGCCGGCATGCGTTGAGGGCGATCGAAGACTGCTATACGCTGAATCCCAAGGCTGAAAAGTCAGCGGTCTATGACGGATGGCGGGAGATGGATGAGTACATGCGGGAGAACAAGTTGGAGGGGATTGCGCCGGTGGTGCCGCGTCCCGATCCTGCTGCCTCGGCTCCCAAGAAGCGTGCATCTGAGTCCGAGGAAGAGGACCTGAGCGAAGATCCGCCCCCTGATCATGGATCTTCGGGCAAAGCGAAGAAGGGGCATTGACCGGCCGCCAGCATGATGTGGTCAGTCGTCGGAGAATGTCGGGATGACAAGCTCTGTGATTGCCAAAGGGTTCTTCGATCGAAGGCTTTGGCGAGGTACCGAATTCAAGCAAGGTGTGCAAGATATGCTGGCTGTAACCCCGGGCGTGTGTGCTTGGGGGTTGGTGACCGGCGTGGCCATGATGAAAGCGGGCTTGCCGATATCGGCGGTGCTGGCGATGAGCTTGTTGGTGTTTGCCGCCAGTGCCCAATTGGCCGCGGTGCCGCTGATTTTGGTTGGCGCGCCGCTGTGGGTGATTTGGTTGACTGCAACTTGCGTGAACCTGCGCTTTGTGATTTTCAGTGCAGAGATGCGGCGGCACATGCTGTGTCTACCCTGGGGATGGCGACTTGCGGCGGGGTATTTGACGGCGGATATGACGTTTGCATTGATGCTGCGTCGACATGGAGATGATTTGCCTGCGTCGAATTGCAACACCGCTCCGTTGGGGTACTTTGCGGGCTTGTGTGCGGTGAATTGGGCTACATGGAATGCGTCGTCCCTGATAGGGGTGCTTCTGTCGGATCGCATTCCTCAGGCTTGGGGGCTGGAGTTGGCTGGTGCCTTGGCTCTTCTGGGCTTGATGGTGACGCTGGCGGGGACGGCACGTAAAGCGGTGGTGGCTGTGGCGTCGGGTTCGGTGGCATTGCTGCTACACGACTGGCCATATCGCTTGAATATCGTGATGGCGGTGCTGCTGGCAATTGCCTTGGGCGCTGTTTGGGAGAGCCAGATGGCTAAGGGCAGAGGCTCTGATGAGTGAGGCTTGGCAAGCGATTGTGGTGTTGGGGTTAGTGGTCATCAGCGTGGTAACTCGGTCGTTCTTTTTCTTGCAAGACCGGCCTTGGCCATTTCCCGGTTGGCTGGAGATTGGATTGAAGTACGCGCCAATTGGGGCGTTGGCCGCCGTGGCCGTGCCCGCGGTTGTGCTTGAACCTGGGGCTGTGTCTGCCTCACTGGATTTGTCCAGGGCTGGCGCTGGCTGTGTCGCCGTCGGGGTTGCGGTTTGGCGGAAGGACATGTTGCTGACCATTACTGCAGGGATGTTTACATTTCACGGATTGAGGGCCTGCGGATTTTGAACATTCCCGGGGGTTGAGGACTTTGCCGCTGGTTTGCGGGGGCGTGCAGCCGTGGAGATTCCCTACAATGGCGCATCTCGCGAGATTCAATTAGCCATTAATCATCATGAATATCCTCCGTCTAGAAGATCTGATCGCCCAAGGCAAGGTGGCCAATCAGCGTGTTTTCATTCGCGCTGACTTGAACGTGCCGCAAGACAACGCCGGCAATATCACAGAAGACACGCGGGTGCGTGCTTCGGTGCCTGCGATTGAAATGGCACTCAAGGCCGGTGCGGCTGTGATGGTGACGTCGCATTTGGGGCGCCCGACGGAAGGCGAGTTCAAGCCTGAGGATTCGCTGGCACCGGTGGCCAAGCGCTTGGGCGAATTGCTGGGCCGCGACGTGAAGCTGGTGAGCAATTGGGTGGATGGCGTGAGTGTCGCCCCCGGTGAGGTGGTGCTGTTGGAGAACTGCCGCCTGAATAAAGGCGAGAAGAAGAACAACGAAGAGCTTGCTCGAAAGATGGCCGCTTTGTGCGACATCTTTGTACACGACGCTTTCGGTACGGCCCACCGTGCTGAGGGGACGACTTACGGGATCGCGCAGTTTGCCAAGATTGCGTGCGCTGGCCCACTGTTGGCAGCGGAAATCGATGCGATCAACAAGGCACTGGAGGCGCCAAAGCGTCCTCTGTTGGCGATTGTGGCGGGGTCGAAGGTGTCGACCAAGCTGACGATTCTGCAGTCTTTGGCCAAGAATGTGGATGGCTTGATTGTGGGCGGCGGGATCGCGAATACGTTCATGCTGGCTGCTGGCTTGAAGATTGGCAAGTCGTTGGCTGAGCCTGATTTGCTGGGTGATGCGAAGGCTGTGATTGAGGCAATGAAGGCGCGTGGTGCTGAGGTGCCGATTCCTGAGGATGTGGTGGTGGCGAAGACTTTTGCTGCCGATGCGCCTGCCACGGTCAAGGATGCGCGTGATGTGGCTGATGACGACATGATTTTGGACATTGGTCCGAAGACTGCAGCCAAGTTGGCCGCGCAATTGATGGCCGCGGGTACGGTGGTGTGGAACGGTCCTGTTGGCGTGTTCGAGTTCGATTCTTTTGCGAAGGGCACCGAGGCGATTGCGCGCGCGATTGCAGAGTCGAGTGCTTTCAGCATTGCTGGCGGTGGCGACACCCTGGCGGCAATTGCGAAGTACGGAATCGAAAAGGATGTGGGCTACATTTCGACGGGCGGTGGCGCGTTCTTGGAAGTGCTAGAAGGCAAGACCTTGCCCGCGTTTGAGATTTTGAGCAAGCGCGCAGCAGGCTAAAAAAAAAGCCATCAGCGAGTGCTGATGGCTTGAAGTGCCCAGTTAGATGGCCAGCAGATTGCTGGCCGTTTTTACTTGGGCGGGTGTCACTCGGTGACGTGGAGAGAAACGTGGGTCAGCTATGGGCGGCGTGCTCGTATAGCTGATTGCCGGCCTGGACAGGGTCGCCGCTGTCTTGCAGCATGCGAAGCCATGGCTCGTAGCTGGGGACAACGGGGTCTTGCCATGGGTGGAAGCCGGGTTTGAGATAGGCAAAGTATTTGCCCATGAGTGGCGCGAAGACGCCGCCTGGCTTGTACAGCCACCATAGGCCTTTCAGCCAGAGCTTGGCGCGGTCTAGTCGGCTGAAACCATCGACTTGGAACATGTGGGCCATGATGCGGAAGGTGTGGTACGGGAACAGGCCGGTGACCAGCAGCATGGAGCGGACGCGGTTGCTGTAGCTGCCTTTGGCGTAGTCGCGTAACACGTCAAAGGCCACGCCTTTGTGTTCCATTTCTTCCATGGCGTGCCAGACGTAGAGGGCTCGGATGCGAGCGTCGGCGCCAGCCATGATGTCTGGGCGCTCAACGAAGCAGTCGGCCATGATGGCGGTGACGTGTTCGGCGGCAGCGGTGATGCCAAGGGTGAACTGCCGTGAGGTGTGCTTGCGTAGAACGCCAAAGAGTCGGTGTTCCTGGCGGTCGAGGATGCGGTCGACGTTGACGCCTTGTGCTTCCAGGCGATTGTTGTAGAGGGTGTGCACCATGCTGTGCTGAGCCTCTTGCCGTGTGAAGTCTTTGATGTCTTGTTGAAGCTTGGGGTCGCTGATCTGATCTTTGAAGTCGCGCACGCAGGTGATGAAAAAGCGTTCGCCAACAGGAAACAGGGTGGAGAGGGCGTCGAAAAAGCGGGTTTTGAATGGGTCGTTGTCGAGCCAGAAGCGAGGGATGTCGCCGTTGAGGCCGAAGTCCATTTTTTCGCGCGGCACGATGGCGGGCGCGGGGGCGTGTGCTGGCGTCATGGGACCTCCTGAGAGCGAATGGGACATGAGCCACTTGCTCCGTCTAACGTCAAACTTTAAAGTTTGTCCGCATGAGCTGCCATGAGGTGGCGCGACAAAAAGGTCATTTTCGCGACAGATGGCGCTCAGGATAAACGCGAATCAAGCCGAGGGCGGTAGACGCCGGTAGCGGCTGGGGGTGTGCCCTGTCCAGCGGTTGAAGGCGAGGGTGAAGCTTCGGCGTTCTGAGTAGCCGAGGCGTTCGCTGATGTCTTCGATGCTGAGTGTGGTGTCAGCGAGTAGTTGCCGAGCCCAGACTAGACGGAGTTGATCTTGGATGGCCGAGAGAGTGAGCCCGGCCTCTTGGAGGCGGCGTTGGAGTGTGCGTGGGTGGAGTCCGAGTTGCCGGGAGATGGCGTCGAGCCCTTGGCCGAGCAGGGACGGGTGCGCCTTCAAGACGTCGGTGACGGTTTGCGCAAGAGGGTGGGGCAAAGCGTTGTGCTCAGGCGGGTGCGCTTGGTTTTGACGCTGAGAGAGTTGCTGCTCAATGCGTTGTGCGGCGATCTGGTGGAGCGCGGGAATGGCGCCGGGGAGAGTCCGGTCGAGCAGGCTGCGCTCGAACCAGATGGCATCGATGGGCGCGTTGTATTCGATGGGGAGTTGGTAGGCCTCGTCCAACAAGGGGGACTGAGCGTGGGGTGCGTGTCGCAGGCTGACATGGCCGTTTCGCAGCGCGTCTGGACCCAGAAGCAGTCGGCTGAATTTGAGCGTGGTGGTGAAGATGGCTTCGGTGAAATGCCAGGTCAGATCGGTGGTGGCTTCTGGGTGGCTGTAGCGTAGGATGATGCGGGCCAAGACGCCTTGTTCGCCCAGAGCGAAGGCCATGCTTGGGTTGATAAGTGGCGGGAGCCATTCGAGTGCGCGAGTGGCTTCCCTCAATGTGGCGCTGGTGGTGATGAAGGTTTCGATGTCTGAGAGGTATTCGAAGGCGAATGATTCGCCCAGCACGACAGGAAAGTGTTTGGCCTGCCCCGAGGCCCGAGAGAGCTCGACGCATCGAGTCATGATGCGCTGCAGGGCTTCCCGTTGAATGGTGGCGGTGTCGGGGTGGAGTTGGCTGGCGTCGAGCCCTTCGGCTTGTAGCAGTCGGACGAGGTCGATGCCGCACTGGGCTGCCGCCCGGATCCAGTTGGTGACCGTGACAAACGGCAGCGGAGGCTCGGAGGCGTGCACCGGTGTCATGGGTCAGGGGTTCTGGAATGTGTTCAACCAGCGCAGCACCTCTTGGCTGGTGGCTTGTGGGTGTTCCATGGGGTACAGGTGGCTGCCGGTGACCCAGCTGATGTTGCCATTGGCAAGTTGTTGCGTGGCACTCATGCCGATGGTCTTGATTTCTCTGGAGTGCGTGCCCGCGATGAATGCGACAGGGCATTGAATGGGGCGCCTTCGCAGGTCTTTGGCCAGGGTGTGAGGCATGGTGCGGTAGATCTGGGTTTCGATGTCTCGGTCGAAACTCAGTCGGCGAACAGGGTGTTCTGGCGTTTCTTCTGTGCCTTCATGCACGTAGTCGCGCAGGACCGATGGACTGAATGCCGCGAATTTGGGCTTGGCCGTGAAGTGCTGCCGCGCGGCTTCCAGGCTGCTCCATTGGTGACATCGTTGCGCCGACACGCCTGAGGGCATGACGCGATCGATGCCGCCAATTTGTTTGATGACCCCCAGGGATGCGGCCTTCCACCCCGATAGGATGGGGGAGTCGAGCAAGATCAGGGCTTGTGCCAGATGCGGATACTGGCTGGCAACCATGGTGCTGAGGTAGCCGCCTAGTGAGTGGCCGATCAGGATGGCGGGCTGTCCGACCTGCTTATCGATGAAGTCGCGCAACTGCTCAACCAGATGAGGCCAGTTGGCTGATACCGGGTAGCGAGGATCGTGGCCGAACTTGTCTAACGCCAGTACCTCGTACCCTGCTTCTTCCCAAACTTTGAAGAGCGACCGGTAGGTGCTGGCAGGAAAACTGTTGGCATGCGAGAAGACGATGGGTCTGCGTGGCGTGTTCACGGCGCTGGGGCCCAGGGGGCATCACTGAAGCGAAAGAATTCGGACCACAGGGTTCGCCCTGCGGTGTCAAAGCGGCGGACGGATTCGAAGCAAGCCGCGCGCGCGGCGCTGTCGATCATTTCCTGTGGCAGCAGGGGATCATAGATGACCTGACGAATGGCGGGCCGTCCGATCAGGAAGGCTTCTCGGGCAGCCTGGTCGGGCCGTAATTGGCTGGCGTGCTGCAGCCATTGCTCCAGCTGATCTCGCAATTGGCGATACCGGGCATTCAGCTCGGCGCAGGGCCACAACTTGGTCAGGCGCTTTTCTGTGGGTGGCCCAAATGCGCTGGCGCGAAACACCAGGGCCGAATCTTCCAGGCCGAGTGCGTGCAAGCGCTGGCGAAGGTCTTCCAGGCCGCCTTTGAGGTTGTCAGGGCGGATGAACAGGCCTTTGTCGAACTCTGCGAAACCGTGGAGGCTGAGCGCCTGCTGGCGGCGTTGAAGTGCGGCGCGGTCGGCGCGGCCCAAGCCCGCGCAATGCACGGCCAGATAGTGACCATCCCAGGTTTGTATGCGGGATTCAACTTGGCGCCATGCGCCGATTTCCTGTGCCAGGTGTGCCGCAGCGGGGCCCAGACGATAAAAGCCTCGCCCTTCAGCGGCGATCACCCCCTCGCTTTGCAGGCGCACCAGAGCCACACGCACATTGTTTTCGGTCAACTGGAACAAGCTGCAGGCGGCCACCAATTGCCGAGCAGGGTAGGCGCCATCGTCTGCCGCCAGCAGCAGGCTTTGGATCAGGCTTTTGGCGGTGGGCAGCGGCCCCAGTGCATTCATGGCGGGAATATTACGATGAGGTTCGACTTCGAGGGATCAGGGTAATGTTTGATGCGGTCTGGCCACAGGCGGAAAGTGCCGCGCTTTTCACGGCTTGCAAGCCGAGGGTTTGGTGTGACACTGTGAGTTATCCGTGATAGACATCGAAAGCAGAGAAGACACCATGCCTCGCGCCACCAAGATCGTTTCCACCCTGGGCCCCGCTTCTTCGACTTTGGACGTGCTGGAGCGCATGCTGCGTGCCGGCGTGGATGTGGTTCGGTTGAACTTCTCTCATGGCAAGGCGCAGGACCACATTGACCGAGCCGAACTGGTGCGCGAAGCCGCGCGTCGGGTGGGCAAGGTGGTGGCCATCATGGCGGATTTGCAGGGCCCCAAGATTCGTGTTGGCAAGTTTGCCGATGGCAAGGTGATGCTGGAGGCGGGGCAGCCATTTGTGTTGGATGCCAGTCGGACCGAGCCAGGCGACATCCATGGCGTGGGCTTGGATTACAAAGAGTTGCCTCGCGATGTGAAGCCGGGTGACGTGCTGTTGCTCAACGATGGACTGATCGTGTTGACGGTGGATGCCGTCAAGGGCGAAGCGGTGCACACGGTGGTGAAGATTGGTGGCGAATTGTCCAACAACAAGGGCATCAACAAGCAGGGGGGCGGGCTGACCGCGCCAGCGTTGACGGCCAAGGACATGGAAGACATCAAGACCGCAGCCAGCTTTCAGTGTGACTACATTGCCGTGTCGTTCCCCAAGAACGCGACGGACATGGAAATGGCGCGTCAATTGGCCAATGTGGCTGGCGAGCCCTGGAAGCACCGTCCGGCGATGATTGCCAAGATCGAGCGAACCGAGGCCATTCCGAATCTGGAAAGCATTTTGAAAGCTTCGGACGGCATCATGGTGGCTCGTGGCGACCTGGCTGTGGAAGTGGGCAATGCAGCTGTGCCTGCCTTGCAAAAGCGCATGATCAAATTGGCGCGAGAAATGGACAAGGTGGTGATCACGGCGACCCAGATGATGGAGTCGATGATCGTGAACCCCGTGCCCACCCGCGCCGAAGTGTCGGACGTGGCCAATGCGGTGCTGGATGGCACCGATGCCGTGATGCTGAGCGCTGAAACCGCTGCGGGCAAATACCCCGTGGAAACGGTGGAGCAAATGGCGGCCATCGCCTCGGAAGCCGAGCGTGCTGAAGAGGTGTCGCTGGATGCCGACTTCACCAACAAGCAATTTGGTCGCATTGACCAGTCGATTGCCATGGGGGCGTTGTTCACCGCGCACCATCTGGGATGCAAGGCCATCATTGCCTTGACTGAATCGGGCTCGACCGCCTTGTGGATGAGCCGACACAAGATTCACGTGCCGATCTTTGGCTTGACCGCGCAGCCCATTTCCCTGCGCAAGATGGCCTTGTTCCGCAATGTGCGGCCCTTGCTGATCCCGAACTATTCAGACCGGGATGAGGCGCTGAAACAGGCGGAAGCCTTGCTGGTGAGCTCAGGGGTGCTGCGCCCTGGTGATACCTATGCGATTACTTGCGGAGAACCCATGGGCCATCCTGGGGGGACCAATATGCTCAAGGTGTGTGCCGTGCACTGATTGACGTTCACGCCACGCCGAGCGCCAAGCCGGCGCCTTCGCTGGCGATGAACTCGGCGGTGGCGCCATAAGGCGCCAACACGGTCAAAAGCTGGCTTTCGGTAAAAGGCTTGGCCAGATAAGCATCCATCCCAGCGGCCAGGCACCGATCATGATCTTCTTGCAAAGCGCTGGCGGTCAGGGCAATGACGGGCAGGCGTGGCAAGCCTCGTCGGGCTTCTTCCTGGCGAATCAACCGGGTGGCCTCGAGCCCATCCAGGCGGGGCATCATGCAGTCCATCAGAATCACATCGGGGCGTGCGCCGTGGCGGCACGCAGCGTCCACTGTGGTCTCGCCATCAAGGTGGTGTTCCACCTCCCATCCCTGCCGACGCAAGACGGCATCCACAATCATGGCGTTGACTTCGTTGTCTTCGGCCAGCAAAACCTTGCCGCAGCGAGCCTGGGAGATGGAAGGGGCGTGGGCCAGTTCGGCCGGCTCGGCTTCATAGGTGGCGGGCTGGGTGACGGGCCATTGAACACGCTCGGCCACCGGCAAAGGCAAGGTCAACTCAAACGTGGTGCCCTGCCCCAGGGCGCTGTGGCAGGTCAGGTCTCCCTGCATGGCATGCGCCAGCGCGCGGGCAATGGTCAGACCCAAGCCCGTGCCGTCAATGCGCTGGCGCGTGCCGTTGCTGGCTTGCGCAAACGGCGTGAAGATGTGTTCGAGCTGATTGGGCGAGATACCGACCCCGGTGTCTTCCACCCGAATATGCATGGCGCCGGACGGTGAGTTGGCCCCGGCACTCAACCGGGCGGCACTGATGCGGATCCAGCCCTGGTCGGTGAACTTGACGGCGTTGCCAACCAGATTGAGCAGAATCTGGCGAACGCGGGCCTCGTCGCCCATGACCCAGGCCTCGTCGCTTGAGGGCAGATCCAGCCGCAGATGCAAAGGCTTGGATTGCGCCGCAGCTTTGTTCAGCGCCAGCACATCGGACAACAGCGCGTGAAGGTCAAAGGCTTGCCAGGCGGTTTCGAGGTGGCCGGCTTCGATGCGGCTGAAGTCGAGAATGTTGTTGATGACCGAGAGCAAATGCTCACCCGAGCGTTCAACCAGGCTGAGCCGATGGCGCTCCGATTCGGGCAAAAGGTGTGCCTGCAGCATGCGTGTGAGGCCCAACATGCCATGCAGTGGGGTGCGCAATTCGTGGCTCATGGTGGCCATGAACTGGGCTTTTTCCGTCATTTGCTGCTGGGCTTGATGCAATTGGGCTTCGCGCTGATTGGCCAACTCGGAATTGGTGAAACGTTGGCGCAGGAATTCCTGAATACGTTTCTGAGATTGGAGGGACACCGTTAAAAGGCAGATGCCGAAAACCAGCAGGGCCAGGCCGATATATTGGCCAAACGGATCGCTCTGGCTGAGGCAGGCCAATATCGCTGGCGTCATCATGGACGTGCAGCTGGCGAGCGCGTAGTGCCAGTGTGCTTGCAGGCTGAAGGTCGCCATGGTGGCCACCCCTGCGAGCGTGATGGCGATCAAGAGGGTGGTGCTTCCGGGTGAAATGGCGGCCAGCCAGCCACTCAGGCCCCAGATGAGGCTATCGACCAATAGCAGGGCGCCATCGCGCTTTTGATGGGTGAGTTGGGTCTGGTGGGCGGCGGGTCTGTGTCGGTGCCAAAGCAGCACACCTGACCACAGCAATTTAGTCAGCAGCCAAATCAGAATGGCTGGATGCGGTTGTTTTGAGTAAATGAACCCGGCGGCGATGACTGCAAATGCCGAACCCATGACCACGGAGGGCGTGGTCATGCTCAGGACCATGCGAAATTGCTCGCGGCTGATTTCCTGGTCAATCTGGGATGGAGCTCCTTCAGGCGACGGAGATCCAAATAGCCGGTTCATGGGTTCAAAACCACCTCGAACGCAAGAGGATAAAACAGGGCCTGAATTTATGTATTTGGCTCAGATTGTTTGAGCCAATTTTGATGAGCAGATGAAATATAGGCAAAAAGATACCGCTCGCCAATCTTTTATTGGGCTCGGGTGTGGCATTCCCGCCCCGGTGGGCGCGTGATCTTTGACCGCAGACAAGCTCTGCTGACGGCGCATAGCCCGAGTCTTGGGGGGGACGAATGGCTTTTCGATCGGTAGAATCCCGCCCAGTTCTGTTTTTCAACCATCGTTACCTGGGGGTTCCCATGCCACTCGTCTCCATGCGTCAGCTGCTGGACCATGCTGCTGAAAACAACTACGGTATTCCAGCGTTCAACGTGAACAACCTGGAGCAAGTTCAGGCCGTGATGGCTGCCGCCGATGAAGTCGGTGCCCCCGTGATCCTGCAAGCCTCCGCTGGTGCCCGCAAGTACGCTGGCGAATCCTTCATCAAGCACTTGATCCAGGCCGCTGTCGAAGCCTACCCCCACATCCCTCTGGTCATGCACCAGGACCACGGCACCAGCCCCAAGGTCTGCCAAGGCGCGATCGACCTGGGCTTTGGCTCGGTGATGATG